>NZ_JBFAYA010000006.1:0-374085 GCF_040681095.1 Streptomyces sp. NPDC051909
GTCGCGGGGGGGGGGGGGGGGGGGGGGGGGGGGGGGGGGGGCGGGGGGGGGGGGGGGGGGGGTGTGGGGGGGGGGGGGGGGGGCGCCCCCCCCCCCCCCCCCCCCGGGCAGGCACAGCACCGCAGGCCTCTACATCGCGTACGGGCGCAGCCCGCTGCCCGAGTGCACCGACTACGCGAACTCGCTGCAGAAGGCGACCGGGGACTGGGTCGGAAACGCGGCCCCGAACGGGGCCGGGACCACGTCAGGCCTGCTCGGCTACATGTTCTGGGCGGCCGAGAAGCCGTCCACCCGCGGGCTCGGCACCCAGGAGCCGGACGGCTGCGCGGGCGGGGTGGGCGCCGGGGCCACGGCGTTCGGCGTCCAGGTGCCGATGGGGCCGCTGCGGCAGAGCTGATCAGGAGATCCGGTCAGGAGCGGTTCAGCGCGCGTGCGCGGCGGCCCGGGAGGGTCGTCGCGCACAGCAGGAGGGCCAGGGCCGCCGCCGCGGGTGGGGTCAGGTAGCCGTAGAGCGGGGTCGGGGCGTGGTCGGCGAGCCAGCCGCCGGTCGCCGAGCCGGCGGCGATGCCGCCGAGGAGGGCGGTCACCGCGAGGGTCATGCCCTCGTTGAGGCGGCCCGGCGGGGTGAGGCGCTGGACCAGGCCCATGCCCGTGACCATGGTCGGGGCGGTGGCGGCGCCCGCGAGCAGCAGCGCGCCCGCGAGGGCGGGCAGGGAGCCGGTGAGGGCGGCGGCGAGGAGGGGGAAGGCCATCAGGATCGCCATCGCGGCGAGGCAGGCCGCGAGCGGGGCCGAGCGGCGGGCCCGGCCGTAGACGAGGCCGGCCAGGCAGGAGCCCGCGGCCTGGAGCGCGAGGACCGGACCGGCGGCCGGGCCGTCCACGTACGCCAGGGTGACGATCTCCATGGAGCCGAAGACCGCGCCCGTGGCGAGGAAGACCGCGAGCAGCCCCGGCATGCCGGGCGCCCGCAGCGGGGAACCCGCGGAGCCGCGCGCCGCGACCGGCGGCTCGGTGGACCGCTGCGCCGCGAAGATCAGCACCCCGGTGAGGAGGAGCGCGGCGGCGGCGAGGGCGCCCGCCTCCGGGAAGAACGCCGAGCAGAGGAACGCGGCGAGCACCGGGCCGAGCATGAAGCACAGCTCGTCGGCGGCCTGTTCGAAGGCGTTGGCGGTGTGCCGGGCGTCCGGGTCGTCCTTCAGCAGGTGTGCCCAGCGGGCCCGGGCCATGCCGCCCAGGTTGGGCATGGTGGAGCCGAGCACGGTGGCGGCGAACAGCGTCCAGACCGGGGCCCGCAGATGCGCGCACAGCACCAGTGTCAGCAGGCCCAGGACCGCCCACACGGTGGTCGGGACCGCGATCCGCGCCTGCCCGTGCCGGTCGACGAGCCGGGCCACCCAGGGCGCGGTGACGGCGCCCGCGACGAGGCCGGCCGCGCCGACCGCGCCGGCGAGGGCGTAGGAGTCGTACGTCCCGGCGATCAGGACGACGGTGCTGACGCCGAACATGCCCACGGGCAGCCGGGCGATCAGATTGCCGGCGGTGAAGGCGCGGGCGCCGGGGAGCGCGAAGAGGCGCAGATACGGGTTGCGGGGGAGCGGGCGGCGCGGGAGCGGGGCGACGGGCGCGGACGCGCCGGAGGAGTAGGACGGGGCCGGGGCGGGCCCGGCGGGAGTCAGGATCGGCGGGCGGGACGGGTCTGGCTGGTACGGCATGACTCCAGGCTCCGTTGGCATGCCCCTGCCGGTCCAACACCTATCCGGTGGCGATTCACGCACCCGTGTTGTTAAAAAGGCGTGTGGCCCACTCCGACGACCTCGACCCCCGACTCCTGCGCGCCTTCGTCGCCGTCGCCGAGGAACTGCACTTCACCCGCGCCGCCGGCCGGCTCTTCGTCGCCCAGCAGGCCCTCAGCCGGGACATCCGGCGGCTCGAACGCGCCCTGGGCGCCGAGCTGTTCCTGCGCACCACCCGGCAGGTCGTGCTCACCCCGGACGGCGAGCGGCTGCTGCCGTACGCCCGCCGGGTGCTCGCCGCGCACGACGAGCTCGCCGAGGCCTTCCGCGCCGAGCCCCGCCCCTTCCTCGTCGACCTCAACAGCGCCGGCCTCTGCCACGAGCGGGTGCTCCACCGGGCCCGCGAACTCGCCCCGGAGCTCGAACTGATGGCCCGCTACGAGAGCGGGCTCACCGGCGCCGCCCGGGACCTCCTCGCCGGGCGGCTCGACGCCTCCTTCGGGCGGTACGGCGGGCTCGCGCCCGGCCTGCGGGCCGGTCTGGAGGCGCAGCTCGTCCGGTACGAGCCGATGGCCGTGCTGCTGCCCGAGGGCGACCCGCTGGCCGGGCTGCCCAGGGTCCCGCTGGACGCGCTCGCGGGCCGTTCCGTCTACGCGGGCGCCGGCAACGACCGTACGCCCGAGTGGACCGACCTCGCCGAACGGCTCTTCGCCGGCCGGGGCATCCGGGTCGCGGCGCCCGCACCGCTCGTCGTCGGCAAGGAGGAGTTCCGCCGGGTGATGGCCAAGGCCCCGACCCCGGTGCTCGCCGTGGTCGATTTCCCGCCGATGCCGGGCAGCGTGCTGCGACCGCTGACCGACCCCGTACCGCTGTCACCGGTGAGCCTGGTGTGGCGCAAGGGGCTGCGGCACCCCGGTCTGGACGTCCTGCGACGGGCCGCGGCCGAGCTCGCCGCCCGCGAGGGCTGGCTCACCCGCCCGCCCGGCTCCTGGCTCCCGGAGGGCGAGGAACCCGGCCTGCCGTAGGGGACCTCGCAGGCCGTCCCGCAGGGGACGCCGTAGGGACCTCTCGTCGGGGACCCCGTAGGGACCTCTCGTAGGGGGCCTCGCAGGGGGCGCTCACCGCGGGCGCTCACAGCCGGGCCGCGCTCCGGGTGAGAGCAAGGTTCCGCGCTCGTCACCGTCCACCGCCGCCGTATGAAACGCGCCGTTCCTAGCGTCGCCCGCAACAGGACGAACAGCGTGGAGGTGCGGGATGAGCGGTCGGTGGATCGAACGCTGGGAGCCGGAGGACGAGACCTTCTGGCGAGAGACGGGCGAGCGGATCGCGAAGCGGAACCTCCTCTGGTCCGTGATCTCCGAGCACATCGGGTTCTCCATCTGGAGCATGTGGTCGGTCATGGTCCTCTTCATGGGGCCGGCGTACGGCGTCGACCCGGCCGGGAAGTTCTTCCTCATCGCGACCGCCACCCTGGTCGGCTCGCTCATCCGGGTCCCGTACACCTTCGCCGTCGCCCGCTTCGGCGGCCGGAACTGGACCGTCTTCAGCGCGCTGCTGCTCCTGCTGCCGACCGGCGTCGCGTACGCCGTGATGGAGCCCGGCACCTCGTACGGCACGTTCCTGCTCGTCGCCGCCCTCACCGGCGTCGGCGGCGGCAACTTCGCCTCCTCCATGACCAACATCAACGCCTTCTTCCCGCTGCGGAAGAAGGGCTGGGCGCTCGGCCTCAACGCGGGCGGCGGCAACATCGGCGTCCCCGTGGTCCAGCTCGTCGGTCTGCTCGTCATCGGCACCGCCGGCGCCATGCACCCGAGGATCGTCCTCGGCGTCTACGTCCCGCTCATCGTGCTCGCCGCCCTCGGCGCCGCGCTGTACATGGACAACCTCACCCCGGTGAAGAACGACACCGGCGCCGCCAAGGAGGCCGTGAAGGCGGGCCACACCTGGATCATGGCCTTCCTCTACATCGGCACCTTCGGCTCCTTCATCGGCTACAGCTTCGCCTTCGGGCTCGTGCTCCAGACCCAGTTCGGGCGCACCCCGCTGCAGGCCGCCTCGCTCACCTTCATCGGCCCGCTGCTCGGCTCGCTCATCCGCCCGGTCGGCGGCTGGCTCGCCGACCGGCACGGCGGCGCCCGCATCACCCTGTGGACCTTCGCCGCGATGGCCGCCGCCACCGGCGTCGTCATCTACGCCTCGGTCGCCGAGTCCCTGACCGTCTTCCTGGTCGGCTTCGTCGGGCTCTTCGTCCTCACCGGCCTCGGCAACGGCTCCACGTACAAGATGATCCCGGCGATCTTCCTCGCCCAGGGGCACCGCAAGGGCCTCGCGGGCGAGGCGGCCGAGGCGTACGGGCGGCGCATCTCCGGCGCCTCGATGGGCCTGATCGGCGCGGTCGGCGCGCTCGGCGGCCTCGGCATCAACCTCGCCTTCCGTCAGTCCTTCCAGACCGTCGGCTCCGGCACCGGCGCCTTCGTCGCCTTCCTCGCCTTCTACGCGGCGTGCATGCTCGTCACCTGGGCGGTATACCTTCGCCGGCCCGCCTCCGTGGCCCCCGTGCCGGACACCGCCGCCGGTGCCGAGCCGGACCGCGCGCCGGCCGAGGTGTGAGCGGCCGAGGGATGCGTCACAGTGGACCCGCACGGCCGTAACGACCAGGAAATACATGTGAACCGAGACGGACATCCTTCCCCGGCAGTGTCGGTCGGCATGGCGGACATGGACGAGCGGGACGAGCGGCGAGAGCCGGGCCACGGGCCCCTGGCGGGCTTCACCGTCGGCGTCACGGCGGCGCGGCGCGCGGACGAACTGATCGCGCTGCTGCGCCGGCGCGGCGCGGGGGTCGTCCACGGCCCCGCGCTGCGGATCGTGCCGCTCGCCGACGACACCGAGCTGCTGGCCGCCACGAAGGACCTCATCGACCATGCCCCGGACGTCGTCGTCGCCACCACGGCGATCGGCTTCCGGGGCTGGGTCGAGGCGGCCGACGGCTGGGGCTTCGGGGAGGCGCTGCTCGACCGGCTGCGCGGGGTGGAACTCCTCGCCCGGGGCCCCAAGGTGAAGGGCGCGGTGCGCGCGGCCGGACTCACCGAGTCCTGGTCGCCGTCCTCCGAGTCGATGGCCGAGGTCCTCGACCGGCTGCTCGGCGAGGGCGTCGCCGGGCGCCGGATCGCCCTCCAGCTGCACGGGGAGCCGCTGCCCGGCTTCGTGGAGGCGCTGACCGAGGGCGGGGCGGAGGTCGTGCCCGTACCCGTCTACCGCTGGATGCCGCCGGAGGACCTCGGTCCGCTCGACCGGCTGCTCGACGCGACCGTGGCCCGCGCCCTGGACGCGGTGACCTTCACCAGCGCCCCGGCCGCCGCCTCGCTGCTCGGCCGGGCGCGCGAACGCGGCCTGACCGAGGAGCTCCTGACGGCCCTTCGGCACGATGTGCTCGCCGTGTGCGTGGGGCCGGTCACGGCCCTGCCGCTGCAGGCCCACGGCATCGACACCCACCAGCCCGAACGCTTCCGGCTCGGCCCGCTGGTGCAGCTCCTCTGCCGCGAACTGCCCGCCCGCGCCCGGGTCCTGCCGGTCGCCGGGCACCGCGTCGAGATCCGCGGCCACGCCGTCCTCGTGGACGGCGAGCTGCGCCCGGTCCCACCGGCCGGCATGGCCCTCCTGGCCCTCCTCGCCCGCCGCCCCGGCTGGGTCGTCGGCCGCCCCGACCTGCTGCGCGCGCTGCCCGGCGCGGGCCGCGACGAGCACGCCGTGGAGACGGCGATGGCCCGGCTCCGTACCGCCCTCGGCACGCCGAAGCTGATCCAGACGGTGGTGAAGCGGGGGTACCGGCTTGCGCTCGACCCGGCGGCGGACACGAAGTACGGGGACGCATGAGCGCGGCCGGGGACGGGTCCCCGGATGAGGGCCTGTCCGGCGGCGCGGGGCGGTTACGGTACGCGGATGACCACCGTCGCGATCAGACCCGCCGAGACCGAGTCCGCCGCCGAAGCCGCCGCCCTCGCCGCCGCGTTGCTGCGCAACCGGGCGTACATGCGGCCCTGGGAGCCGCGCCGGGAGGAGGCGTACTACACCCCCGAGGCGCAGGCGGGGCGGCTCGCGGACGGCGCGCGGCGCTGGTTCGCCGTGGACGGGGACACCCTGGTCGGCGGCATCACGCTGACCGGGATCGTCCTCGGGCCGTTCCGCAGCGGCTCGCTCGGCTACTGGGTGGACGCGGAGTACGCGGGCCGGGGCCTGGCCACGGCCCTGGTACGGGAGGCGTGCCGGGCGGCCGCCGAGGAGATCGGCCTGCACCGGGTCGAGGCGAGCACGGTGCTCCACAACCACGCCTCGCAGCGGGTCCTCGCCAAGTGCGGCTTCGAGCGGGTCGGCACCGCGCCCCGCTATCTGCACATCGACGGCGACTGGCGCGACCACCATCTCTTCCAGCGGATCCTGCACGACGACCCGCCGCCCGGCTTCGGGGCCGCCGGCCCGGACGCCACCTAGGGCCTGTCCGGAGCGTCGCTAAGGGGTCGCGCGCAGCATCGGGGCGCGTGCGTGGGACTTCTCGGGGCCCGACCGGAACAGCATGATGATCAGGCGGGAGCCGGGCGCGGTGAGCGGCTGGGCGGCGCAGATCGTGACGTGGCCGGGGCCCAGGAGGGCGTGGCGCAGCGGGCGTTCGACCCCGTCGGGGTGGAGGTGCGCGCCGCCCGCCTCCCACAGCGGGCCGAGGAAGGTGTCGGCGCGGACCTCCCGCTCGATCTGCCGCAGCGTCACGTCCTCGGGGCGCGCGGCGAGCGCGGCGCGCAGCTGGGGGAGGACCGGCGGCGCCCACAGGGTGTGCCAGTCGATCAGGTTCTGCTCGCGTGCGCTCTCGTCGAAGAGCATCCAGCGCATGGTGTTCGCGGGGGCCCTGCCGCCCGGGTACATCTCGGCGAAGTGCCGGTTGTGGGCGAGGACGTTCCAGGAGGCGTCGCTGACGTACGCCATGTGCCCGATGCCGTCGACGGCCTCCTGCCACGCCCCGGGGACCTCCAGGCCGGAGGAGGGGGTGAGCGGGCCGGGCGGGTCGCCGATGCCCGCGTACCGGCAGAGCATCACCCACTCCCGCTCGTTGAGGCCGAAGAGGCGCCCTATCTGGCGCAGGTAGTCGGCGGGCGGGTTGGGGTAGCGCCCGGTCTCCAGGCGGTTGTACGTGTCGACCGCGCGGCAGGTCAGCTCGTCGACCTGCTGCTGCGCGAGGCCGCGGGCCCGGCGTCCGCGCCCGGTGGGCCGGGAGAGGCCGTGGGCCTCGGGGTCGATCAGTTCACGGCGCTCCTTGAGCAGGGCGCGCAGTGCCGTCTTGTTCACGTCTCTTTCACCAGCCCTCCGAATTGTCCGCACGCGAATTGTTAAGAAAAACGGTCCGTAGATAATAGACGGTTCAACATTCATGCTGTGGGTGCCCCGTGCTGAACGCCCGCTTTGCGGCGCTGACCTGCGGGGACACCACCGAACCACCGGACGGCCCTCCCCCGAGCCGACCGGTTCCATAGTCGGCCCGGGCGGCTCCCCCGTACGCCCGGGCCGACTGCTTTCCGCCACCCGGTCTCAGGCCCCAGATCTCAGGCCTCAGAGCTCGGCCTCCGCCCCGCCCTCTGGTCACCCGCGCGCTCCGGGAGCACTCTGGTCGGGCCGACGAGGACATCTCCGACGGGAAAGGTGGCAGGGGCATGCCAGGGCGATTCGAGGCCGGGCGGGTGTGTCTCGAACTCGCCGACGAGGCGCTCGACCGGGTCGAGGGGCTCGTCGTGTTCCTGCGCGGGGCCGGGGTCGTGCCCGCCGGGGCACGCCTCGCGGGGGTGGACCGGCGGTGGCTCGGGCCGTTCCGGGAGCTGCGGGACTGCGTCGCCGAGCTGGTCGGCGCCCAGCTCGCCGGGCACCCCGCCCGGCCCGCCGCCCTCGAACTGCTCAACGCGCTGGCCGCCGCCGCGCCGCCCGCGCCCCGGGTCGTACGCACCCGCTCCGGGCTGCTCGTGCGGACCCTCGGGGGTGAACCCGACTGCCGGGCCCTGCTGGCCGCCGTCGCCCGCGACGCCGTCGAACTCCTCACCGATCCGGCCGCCCGCGCCCTGCTCCGCCGCTGCGAGGGACCGGGCTGCCGGCGCTGCTATCTGGACACCTCACGGGGCCGCCGGCGGCGCTGGTGTTCCAGCGAGGAGTGCGGCAACCGGGCCCGGGTCGCCCGGCACCGTGCCGCGCATCCCCGGACCGGCCGCCACCAGGCCTGACATATCGCCCCCTGGTGGCGTACGCTCGACGGCTGCCCAGTGCACGTCAGAAGGGGGCCCGGGTGGCCGCGCAGGAAGCCGTCGACACGGTCAGAGACCGTGAGATCGGTGTCGAACAGGAACATCTGGATCAGGTCTACCGCCGCCTGGAGGAGAAGATCCACGAGGCGGAGTTCCTGATGCAGGACGCCGCCCGGAAGGGCCATGTCGGCACGCCCGGCGCGCTCGCCGAGCGCGACGCCCAGGTCTTCCGGGCGGGCGTCCACCTCAACCGGCTCAACAACGAGTTCGAGGACTTCCTCTTCGGCCGGATCGACCTGCTCCACGGCAAGGACGGCAAGAAGGGCCCCGACGGCGCCTACACCTCCGTCGAACCCGCCGAGGACGCCATCCGCACCGAGGGCACCCGGCAGTACGCCGACATCGGCGAGACCCTGCACATCGGCCGCATCGGCGTTCTCGACGCCGACTACGCGCCCCTCGTCATCGACTGGCGCGCCCCGGCCGCCGCCCCGTTCTACCGCTCCACCCCCGTCGACCCCGGCCGGGTCGTGCGCCGCCGCGTCATCCGCTCCAAGGGCCGCAGGGTCCTCGGCGTCGAGGACGACCTGATGCGCCCCGAGCTCAAGGCCACCCTCGACGGCCACGAGCTCCCCGTCATCGGCGACGGCGCCCTGATGGCCGCGCTCGGCCAGGCCCGCGGCCACACCATGCGCGACATCGTCGCCTCCATCCAGGCCGAGCAGGACCTCGTCATCCGCGCCCCCGCCGCCTCCGTCACGTACGTCGAGGGCGGCCCCGGCACCGGCAAGACCGCCGTGGCCCTGCACCGCGCCGCGTACCTGCTCTACCAGGACCGGCGCCGCTACTCCGGCGGCATCCTCATCGTCTCGCCGACCCCGCTGCTCGTCTCGTACACCGAGGGCGTGCTGCCCTCCCTCGGCGAGGAGGGGCAGGTGGCCATCCGCGCCCTCGGCTCCCTCGGCGAAGACACGTCCGAGGCCGACGCGTACGACGAGCCCGCCGTCGCCCGGGTCAAGGGCTCCTCCCGGATGCTCGCCGTGCTCCGCAAGGCCGCCCGCGGCGCCCTGGAGACCCCCGCGCCCAAGACCCCCGCCGGGGACCAGCTCGCCCTCGGCATCGACGAGGACGAGAACCCGGCGGCTCCCGCCGGCACCCCCACCCTCCTCCGGGTCGTCGCCTTCGGACGGCGCCTCGAACTCGGCGCCGACGAGCTCCGGCGGATCCGGCAGAACGTGCTGTCCGGCACCGCCCCCGTCAACCTGCTCCGCCCGCGCGCCCGCCGGCTGCTCCTGGACGCCCTGTACGCGAAGTCCGGCGCCGCCGGCCGGCACAGCGACCCCGAGCTCGCCGCCGAGCTGCGCTCCTCCTTCGACGAGGACGTGTCCACGGAGGACTCCTTCCTCGGCTTCCTCGACGCCTGGTGGCCCGAGCTCACCCCGCGCGGGGTCCTCGACGCCATGGCCGACGAGAAGCGGCTCGGCCGCTGGGCCCGCCGCGTCCTCAACCCCGGCGAGGTCCGCCGGCTCGCCCGCTCGCTGCGCCGCCCCGGCCTGTCCGTGCACGACGTGGCGCTCCTCGACGAGCTGGCCACGCTCCTCGGCGCCCCCGCCAGGCCCCGCAAGAAGCGCGAGTACGACCCGCTGGACCAGCTCACCGGCCTGGAGGAGCTCATGCCGGTACGGGAGGAGACCCAGCGCGAGCGGGCCGAGCGGCTGGCCGCCGAGCGCACCGAGTACGCCCACGTCATCGTCGACGAGGCGCAGGACCTCACGCCCATGCAGTGGCGGATGGTCGGCCGGCGCGGCCGGCACGCCACCTGGACGGTCGTCGGCGACCCCGCCCAGTCCTCCTGGTCGGACCCGGACGAGGCGGCCCAGGCCCGCGACGAGGCCCTCGGCACCCGCCCCCGGCGCCGCTTCGAGCTCACCGTGAACTACCGCAACCCCGCGGAGATCGCCGAGCTGGCCGCCAAGGTGCTCGCCCTCGCCATGCCCGGCAAGGAGTCGCCGCGCGCGGTGCGCTCCACCGGTGTCGTGCCCCGCTTCGTCCCCGTGGGGGAGAAGGGCGCGGCCGGGAAGGGCGCTCTGGCCGAAACCGTACGTTTGGAGGCCGAGCGGCTCCTGAGCGAGGTCGACGGAACGGTCGGCGTGGTCGTCGCCATGGACCGGCGCGCCGAGGCCGCCCGCTGGCTCGACGGGCTCGGCGACCGGGTGGTGGCGCTCGGCTCCCTGGAGGCGAAGGGCCTGGAGTACGACGCCACGGTGGTGGTCTCACCGGCGGAGATCGCGGACGAGTCGCCGGCCGGTCTGCGCGTCCTGTACGTGGCGCTGACCCGCTCCACGCAGGCGCTCACCGTGGTCTCGGGCGAGCGCGACCTGCCGGACGCGGACGGCGTACCGGACCTTCTGAGGGACTGATTTCGCGTCAACCCGCGCGGGAGGAATCACGTTCGGGGGTGGTTTGTTAGCCTGGTCGTGGCACCGGCTCGATCCAAGCCCCCGGGCCCAACCTTCGTCCCTCAGAGGGACCACTTGCCGCGAGGCGAGCATGGCGGGTCGGTGCCATCTGCTTGTAGAGGTCCCCGTCACCTTCAGGTGACGGGGACCTCTGTCGTTGGTCCGGGCCGCCGGCTCTTCTGTTTGGCAAGCATCTCTCGTATGGTGGAAACTACTTTCCGAAAACGAAAAGACCGTATTACCTGCTACCGGCAGGTAGGTGCGACGATCGGAGGGCGCCGCCGGGCGAACCAGCCGGGGCGGCGTAGCAACGAAGCTCAGGGAAAGCAGAGGAACACGGCCATGGCAACGGCGCCCAGCGTCTCGTACTCGATGACGGTCCGCCTGGAGGTGCCGGCGAGCGGCACGGCGGTCTCCCAGCTCACCACGGCCGTCGAGACCCACGGCGGCTCCGTCACCGGCCTCGACGTGACCGCATCCGGCCACGAGAAGCTCCGCATCGACGTCACCATCGCCGCGACCTCCACCGCGCACGCCGACGAGATCGTCGAGCAGCTGCGCGGCATCGAGGGCGTCACCCTCGGCAAGGTCTCGGACCGTACGTTCCTGATGCACCTCGGCGGCAAGATCGAGATGGCGTCCAAGCACCCCATCCGCAACCGTGACGACCTGTCCATGATCTACACCCCGGGCGTGGCCCGGGTGTGCATGGCGATCGCCGAGAACCCCGAGGACGCCCGCCGCCTCACCATCAAGCGCAACTCCGTCGCAGTCGTGACGGACGGCTCCGCCGTCCTCGGTCTCGGCAACATCGGCCCCAAGGCCGCGCTGCCCGTCATGGAGGGCAAGGCGGCCCTCTTCAAGCGCTTCGCCGGCATCGACGCCTGGCCGATCTGCCTGGACACCCAGGACACCGACGCCATCGTCGAGATCGTCAAGGCCATCGCCCCCGGCTTCGCGGGCATCAACCTGGAGGACATCTCCGCGCCGCGCTGCTTCGAGATCGAGGCCCGGCTGCGCGAGGCCCTGGACATCCCGGTCTTCCACGACGACCAGCACGGCACCGCCATCGTGGTGCTCGCCTCGCTGACGAACGCCCTGCGTGTGGTCGGCAAGGGCATCGGTGACGTACGGGTCGTCATGTCCGGTGCCGGCGCCGCCGGTACGGCCATCCTGAAGCTGCTGATCGCCGCCGGCGTGAAGCACGCCGTCGTCGCCGACATCCACGGCGTCGTGCACGCGGGCCGCGAGGACCTGGTCGACGCCAGGCCGGGCACGCCGCTGCGCTGGATCGCCGACAACACCAACCCGGAGGGCGTCACCGGCACCCTCAAGGAGGCCGTCGTCGGCGCCGACGTCTTCATCGGCGTCTCCGCCCCGAACGTGCTGGGCGGCGAGGACGTGGCCGCGATGGCGGAGGGCGCGATCGTGTTCGCGCTCGCGAACCCGGACCCCGAGGTGGACCCGGCGGTCGCCCGCCAGACGGCGGCCGTCGTGGCCACCGGCCGCTCGGACTTCCCCAACCAGATCAACAACGTGCTGGTCTTCCCGGGCGTCTTCCGCGGTCTGCTCGACGCGCAGTCCCGGACGGTCAACACGGACATGATGCTGGCCGCCGCCAGCGCCCTGGCCGACGTCGTCACCGAGGACGAGCTGAACCCGAACTACATCATTCCCTCGGTCTTCAACGACAAGGTCGCGGGAGCGGTCGCCGGTGCCGTGCGCACCGCGGCGAAGGCGGCCGGCGCGGGCGCCGACAACGGCAACTGACGGACGGGCGGGGGGTGCGCGTGTCGTGCGTCGCCGCACCCCAAACCCGCCTTTAGGGTGGTAGTCCGGCTCCGCATTGTCCGCGCGGAGTCGACGCTACGTCACCACCGAGGGCCACTGGCGCTTTTCGTGTGACCCCATGGGGTGCCGGATTGGCGTTCCCGCCGCTGGTGGGGGCAGGATGCGGTCTGGGCGCGAGGGTCTGTCACCAGACCCGGGTCCGGGCACTGTCCGAGGGCCCTGGCAGCATCGGCTTCGCAGTGCCCGACATGCGGCTCATGGCCGCGTGGCCCGCCTCACAGGCAACCCGCCTCACAGGCAAGAAGAAATACGGGAGTAACGAAATGAACCGCAGTGAGCTGGTGGCCGCCCTGGCCGACCGCGCCGAGGTGACCCGCAAGGACGCCGACGCCGTGCTGGCCGCCTTCGCCGAGATCACCGGCGAGATCGTCGCCAAGGGCGACGAGAAGGTCACCATCCCCGGCTTCCTGACCTTCGAGCGCACCCACCGTGCCGCTCGCACCGCGCGCAACCCGCAGACCGGCGACCCGATCAACATCCCCGCCGGCTTCAGCGTGAAGGTCTCCGCGGGCTCGAAGCTCAAGGAAGCCGCCAAGGGCAAGTAAGTCGCCTGCAGGCAGCGCGCCAGGAGGCCGTACGACGGCCTGAGGCAAGCGGAGAGGGCGGTCACCCTGTCAGGGGGTGACCGCCCTCTCGTATGCCCTCTGGCAGGCCCTCAGGGGTCCCTGAGGCCTGAGGGGCCGGTACGGGCCCCTCAGCCCCCTACGCGCCCCTCGGCCACTAACGGGCCCCTCAGCCCCTACGGGCTCAGACCAGCGCGCTGCCCGGCAGCTCGACCTTCGCGCCCAGCTCCACCAGTTTCTCCATGCTGTGCTTGCCCGGGGGACAACCCCCGGACCCCCGGCAACGGGCCCGGCGGGTGACCGCCGCGTCAGACGAGCGCGCTGCCCGGCAGCTCGACCTTCGCGCCCAGCTCCACCAGCTTCTCCATGCTGTGCTTGCCCGGGGGACAACCCCCGGACCCCCGGCAACGGGCCCGGCGGGTGACCGCCGCGTCAGACGAGCGCGCTGCCCGGCAGCTCGACCTTCGCGCCCAGCTCCACCAGTTTCTCCATGAAGTTCTCGTAGCCGCGGTTGATCAGGTCGATGCCGTGGACGCGGCTGGTGCCCTGCGCCGCGAGGGCGGCGATCAGGTACGAGAAGCCGCCGCGCAGGTCCGGGATGACCAGGTCGGCGCCCTGCAGCTTGGTCGGGCCGCTGACGACCGCCGAGTGCAGGAAGTTGCGCTGGCCGAAGCGGCAGTCGGAGCCGCCCAGGCACTCGCGGTACAGCTGGATGTGGGCACCCATCTGGTTCAGCGCCGAGGTGAAGCCGAGCCGCGACTCGTACACCGTCTCGTGCACGATGGACAGGCCCGAGGCCTGCGTCAGGGCGACGACCAGCGGCTGCTGCCAGTCGGTCTGGAAGCCGGGGTGCACGTCCGTCTCCAGGGCGATCGCGTTGAGCGAGCCGCCCGGGTGCCAGAAGCGGATGCCCTCGTCGTCGATCTCGAAGGCGCCGCCGACCTTCCGGTACGTGTTGAGGAAGGTCATCATCGAGCGCTGCTGCGCGCCGCGCACGTAGATGTCGCCCTCGGTGGCCAGCGCCGCCGACGCCCAGGAGGCCGCCTCCAGGCGGTCGGAGAGGGCGTGGTGGTTGTAGCCGCCGAGCTTGTCGACACCGGTGATCCGGATGGTCCGGTCGGTGTCCATGGCGATGATCGCGCCCATCTTCTGCAGCACGCAGATGAGGTCCTCGATCTCCGGCTCCACGGCCGCGTTGGACAGCTCGGTGACGCCCTCCGCGAGGACGGCGGTGAGCAGCACCTGCTCGGTCGCGCCGACGGAGGGGTACGGGAGGGCGATCTTGGTGCCGCGCAGCCGCTGCGGGGCCTCCAGGTACTGCCCGTCCGCGCGCTTCTCGATCGTCGCGCCGAACTTGCGGAGCACGTCGAAGTGGAAGTCGATCGGCCGGCCGCCGATGTCGCAGCCGCCCAGACCCGGGATGAAGGCGTGCCCCAGGCGGTGCAGCAGCGGACCGCAGAAGAGGATCGGGATCCGGGAGGAACCGGCGTGGGCGTCGATGTCGGCCACGTTGGCGGACTCGACGTGCGTCGGGTCGAGGATCAGCTCGCCCGGCTCCTCGCCGGGGCGGACCGTCACACCGTGCAGCTGGAGCAGTCCGCGGACCACGCGGACGTCACGGATGTCGGGCACGTTGCGCAGGCGGCTCGGCTCGCTGCCGAGCAGGGCGGCGACCATCGCCTTGGGCACGAGGTTCTTCGCGCCGCGGACGCGGATCTCGCCCTCCAGCGGGGTTCCGCCGTGGACAAGCAGGACATCGTCTGTGCCGGTCATGAATCTCGCGTTCCGGATCGTCGGTCGGGGTGGCCGTCAGGTGGGCCAGGGAAAAGGGTAAGGGGCGAGGACACCCCACTTGTATGGGCCAGGGGGCCCCTCGAACGTAATGAATTCGGCACAACACCCTCCGTCCCCGTGATCTTGCGGAGTGTCACCATCCGCTTCTTCCCGTTCCTCCTCCTCGCGCCCGCGCCGGTTCGGGGCTGACCTGCGACGGACTCGCGACGGCGCCCGCCTACCCCGGACCGGTCCGGACAACCCCCGCGAACGCCGAAAGTGCGGAATCATGTGTCGCATGACCGAGGTGTCCTCGCTCACAGGCCGGCTGCTCGTCGCCACCCCCGCGCTGGCGGACCCCAACTTCGACCGCGCGGTGGTCCTCCTGCTCGACCACGACGACGAGGGCTCCCTCGGCGTGGTCCTCAACCGCCCGACCCCCGTGACGGTCGGCGACATCCTCGCCCCCTGGGCCGCGCTGGCCGGCGAGCCCGGCGTCGTCTTCCAGGGCGGCCCGGTCTCCCTCGACGCCGCGCTCGGCATCGCCGTCATCCCCGGCGACGAGGGCCCGCTCGGCTGGCGGCGGGTGTACGGGGCGATCGGCCTGGTCGATCTGGAGGCCCCGCCCGAACTGCTCGGCCCCGCCATCGGCGCCCTGCGGATCTTCGCCGGCTACGCGGGCTGGGGCCCCGGCCAGCTGGAGGGCGAGCTGCGCGACGGCGCCTGGTACGTCGTCGAGTCCGAGCCCGGCGACGTCTCGTCCCCGCGCCCCGAGACCCTCTGGCGCCAGGTGCTGCGGCGCCAGCGCGGCGAGCTCGCGATGGTGGCGACGTACCCGGACGACCCGTCGCTGAACTGACCGCCGTCTTCCCTTCGGTCATTCAGTACCCTGGGCACCATGAGCACTCTCGAGCCCGAGCGCGGGGCAGGTACGGGAACCCTCGTCGAGCCGACGCCGCAGGTGTCCCACGGTGACGGCGACCACGAGCGCTACGCCCACTACGTCCAGAAGGACAAGATCATGGCGAGTGCCCTCGACGGCACTCCCGTGGTGGCACTGTGCGGCAAGGTCTGGGTACCGGGGCGCGACCCCAAGAAGTACCCGGTGTGCCCCATGTGCAAGGAGATCTACGAGTCCATGGGCTCCGGCGGAGACAAGGACAAGGGCGGCAAGGACGGCAAGGGCGGCAAGTAGTCCCCAGTCCTCAGCGGTCGGGGACGGCCCCCGGCGTCGGGCACCTGTGCGGTGCACGCGCCGGGGGCCGTTTCGTCGGCGCTGTTCCGTTGGCGCCGCTTCGTCAGGGGCCTTTCGTGGCGGAGTGGCGGAGTGGCGGAGACCGCTTGTCGTGCCGTCGGCTCGCCTCTAACCTCAGGCGTGTTGTGCAGCGCGAAACAGTCGTTGCATATGTTGCAACGCGCTCGGAGGGGGGCCGCCGTGGAGCTGGGGTTGATCCCCGCGCCCGTACGCGTCGAGGGGCCGCACCGCTGCGGCTTCGCCCTCGACGAGCGCACGGTCCTGGACGCCGCCCCCGGCACCGAGACCACCGAGCGGTGGCTGCGGGCCACGCTCGGTCCCGCCCTCCGGCTCCCGCTGCGGAACGCGGGCGGGCCGGACGGGCCCGACAGCATCCGCCTGCGCGTCGACGACACCCTCGGCCCCGAGGCGTACCGGCTCCACGTCGTCCTGGACCAGTACGTCGAGATCACCGGCGGCGGCCCCGCCGGGGTGTTCTGGGGCGCCCAGACCCTCCGTCAGCTCCTCGGGCCCGCCGCCTTCCGTAAGGCGCCCGTGCACCCCGAGCTCACCTGGGGCGTGCCCATGGTGGGCATCGAGGACGCACCCCGCTTCCCCTGGCGCGGCCTCATGCTCGACGTCGCCCGTCACTTCATGCCCAAGGACGACGTCCTCCGCCAGCTCGACCTGATGGCCGCGCACAAGCTCAACGTCCTCCACCTCCACCTCACCGACGACCAGGGCTGGCGCATCGAGATCAAGCGCCACCCCCGCCTCACCGAGGTCGGCGCGTGGCGGGCGCGGAGCACATGGGGGCACCGGGCGTCACCGCTGTGGAACGAGACCCCGCACGGCGGGTACTACACCCAGGACGACATCCGCGAGATCGTCGCCTACGCCGCCGACCGGCATATCTCGGTCGTCCCCGAGATCGACGTGCCCGGCCACTCGCAGGCCGCCATCGCCGCGTACCCCGAACTGGGCAACACCGACGTCATCGACACCACCGCCCTCTCCGTCTGGGACACCTGGGGGGTCAATCCGAACGTACTCGCCCCCACTGACACCGTCCTCCGCTTCTACGAGGGGGTGTTCGAGGAGGTCCTCGACCTCTTCCCGGCCGAGGTCTCGCCCTTCGTGCACATCGGCGGCGACGAGTGCCCCAAGGACCAGTGGAAGGCCTCGCCCACCGCCCAGGCACGGATCAAGGAGCTCGGCGCCGGCGACGAGGACGGGCTGCAGGCGTGGTTCGTGCGCCACTTCGACCGCTGGCTCGCCGCGCGCGGGCGGCGGCTCATCGGGTGGGACGAGATCCTGGAGGGCGGCCTGACGGAGGGCGGCCTCTCGGAGGGCGCCGCCGTGGCGTCCTGGCGCGGCTACGCGGGCGGGATCACCGCCGCCGAGGCCGGCCACGACGTGGTGATGTGCCCCGAGCAGCAGGTCTATCTGGACCACCGCCAAGCGCCCGGCGAGGACGAGCCGATGCCCATCGGCTACGTGCGCACCCTCGCCGACGTCTACCGCTTCGAGCCCGTGCCGCCCGGCCTCGCCCCCGAGGCCGCGGCCCACGTCCTGGGAACCCAGGCCAACGTGTGGACCGAGGTCATGGAGAACCGCGACCGCGTCGACTACCAGACCTACCCCCGCCTCGCCGCCTTCGCCGAGGTCGCCTGGTCCCGGCTGCCCGCCCCCGAGGCGCGCGACCTGGCCGGTTTCGAGCGCCGCATGACCGCCCACTACCCGCGCCTCGACGCCCTCGGCGTCGCCTACCGCCCGCCCGGCGGCCCCCACCCCTGGCAGCGCCGCCCCGGCGTCCTGGGCCGCCCCGTCGAGGGGTCGCCCCCGAACGTGTGAGACACGCATGCGCGACGCGTGTGAGGTACCTATCGCCCCGGTGTCACCCAAGGGCGGCAAAAGGGAAGTTACTGTCCCTCCTGGGATGCCCCCGCACCGCTCCCGCGGAGCCGTCCTTCGCGGACCCTCGCGACGTACGGCTCGGAAGATGTGCCAGAGTTGCCACGTCCAGGCTGTGAGCACGTACGGTACGGCCACACAGGCGTGACAGCCGGGGACGGTCGGGGATCACCGGGACACCGGGAAGGGGCAGCGGGTTGACCACGCACGCACCACAGACGGCATCACGGACGGCGCGGTCCGTGACGCTGCCCGCCTCGCTCGACGAGGCAGTGGCGGCGCTGACGGCCATGCCGGCCGCCGTTCCCGTGGCGGGCGGGACCGACCTGATGGCCGCCGTCAACCGAGGACAGCTGCGCCCCGCCGGCCTGGTCGGACTCAGCCGGATCAACGAGATCCGCGGCTGGCAGTACCAGGACGGCCACGCCCTGCTCGGCGCCGGTCTCACCCACGCCCGGATGGGCCGCCCCGACTTCGCGGCCCTCATCCCCGCCCTGGCCGCCGCCTCGCGCGTCGCGGGACCCCCGCAGATCCGCAACGCCGGCACCCTCGGCGGCAACATCGTCTCCGCCGCGCCCACCGGCGACTCGCTCCCGGTGCTCGCCGCCCTGGAGGCCGAGCTCGTCGTCGTCGGCCCGCTCGGCACCCGCGAGCTGCCCGTCAGCCACCTCCTGGCCGGCCGCGACCTGCTGAACCCCGGCGAGCTGGTGGCCTTCGTCCGCGTCCCGCTGCTGCACGCCCCCCAGGTCTTCCTCAAGGCCACCGGCCGCACCGGCCCGGCCCGCGCCACCGCCTCCGTCGCCGTCGTCCTCGACCCGGCCCGCCGCGGGGTGCGCTGCGCGGTCGGCGCCATCGCGCCGATGCCGCTGCGGCCGCTGGAGGCCGAGCAGTGGATCGCCTCGCTGGTGGACTGGGACGCGGAGCGGGGACTGGCCCCGGAGGCGCTGACGGCGTTCGGCGAGTACGTCGCCGCCGCGTGCATTCCGGACCCGCAGGGCGACGAGCAGTTGCCCCCGGCCGTACTGCACCTGCGGCGCACGGTCGCCGCGCTGGCCCGACGGGCACTGGGGAGGGCGCTGTCGTGAGCGACGAGTCACAGGGGAACCAGAGGAACCAGGGGAACCAGGGGACGGGCGGCTGGGAGCCGATCCCGCAGAGCGAGGGCTACGACGGCGACGCCACCGCCTTCGTCCAGCTCCCCCCGGAGTTCATGCTGGAGGGCACCCCGCTGGAGGCCCCCGGCCACGGGTACGTGCCCCCGCCGATGATCGTCCCGCTCACCCCCGTCGCGGCGGAGCAGGGCTACGAGTACGAGGCCGAGCAGGGGTACGAGAGCGAGCGGGGTTACCAGGGCGAGCAGGGCTACGAGGGGGAGCGGGGGTACGAGGGCGGGGCCGCCGCCTCGTACGCCGACACCGCCGCGTACGACACCGCGCCCGACCCCGGGGCCACCGGCCAGTGGACCATCCCGACCATCGAGGACGGGGCGGACGCCCTGGACGACTCGGGCGAGTACACCGCCTCCCGTCTGACGCAGTACGCGAGCAGTGCGCCTGCGACTCTGCCGGGCGGCGCGCCGGCGCCGTGGGCGGACGCGTTCACGGAGCCGGAGCGGGAGGCCCACGAGCCCGAGGCCCTGGACGCGGAGCAGATCCAGGAGGTGGCGGAGCCCGTACCCGCCCCCGTACCGGAGCCGGAGGCCGAGGCGGAGCCCGTACCGGACCCCGCACCCGTACCCGTACCGGAAGAGCTGCTGCCGCCCACCGACAGGTCGGCCGACAGCGACGAGCACCCCACCACCTCGTACGCGCTGCGCGTGAACGGTGTGGAACGGCCGGTGACGGACTCCTGGATCGGCGAGTCGCTGCTCTACGTACTGCGCGAGCGGCTCGGGCTCGCCGGTGCCAAGGACGGCTGCTCGCAGGGCGAGTGCGGCGCGTGCAACGTACAGGTCGACGGCCGGCTCGTGGCCTCCTGCCTGGTGCCGGCGGCCACGGCGGCGGGTTCCGAGGTGCGGACGGTCGAGGGCCTGGCGGTGGACGGCGAGCCGTCCGACGTACAGCGGGCGCTCGCCAAGTGCGGGGTGCAGTGCGGCTTCTGCATCCCCGGCATGGCCATGACCGTGCACGACCTGCTCGAAGGCAACCACGCGCCGACCGAGCTGCAGACCCGGCAGGCGCTGTGCGGCAACCTGTGCCGCTGCTCCGGCTACCGCGGTGTCCTCGACGCCGTGAGCGAGATCGTCGCCGGGCGCGGCCCGGCGTCCGGGGCCGGCGACGGCACCGATCCCGCCGCCCGCATCCCGCACCAGATCCCCCACCCGCACGACGGAGGCACGGCGTGAGCAGCGACCCGACGACCACGGAGCCCGAGGGCCTCGGCCTGGGTCTCGGCGTCTCGCTCCCGCAGGCCGACGCGCGGGCGAAGACCGAGGGCACCTTCCCGTACGCCTCCGACCTGTGGGCCGAGGGCCTGCTGTGGGCGGCCGTCCTGCGTTCCCCGCACCCGCACGCCCGGATCGTGTCGGTCGACACCTCGGCGGCCGTCGAGATGCCGGGCGTACGAGCCGTGGTCACGCACGCCGACGTGCCGGGCGCCGCGACGTACGGCCGGCAGGTCGCCGACCGTCCGGTCTTCGCCTCCGACCTGGTCCGCCACCACGGCGAGGCGATCGCCGCCGTGGCCGCCGACCACCCGGACACGGCGCGGCTCGCGGCCGCCGCCATCGCGGTCGAATACGAGGTCCTGGAGCCGGTCACCGACCCGGAGAAGGCGTTCGCCGCTCCGCCGCTGCACCCCGACGGGAACCTGATCCGGCACATCCCGCTGAGCTTCGGCGACCCGGAGGCGACCGGCGAGATCGTCGTCGAGGGCCTGTACCGGATCGGCCGGCAGGACACCGCACCGATCGGCGCCGAGGCCGGGCTCGCCGTGCCGCGACCCGACGGCGGCGTGGAGATCTACACGGCCTCGACCGACCCGCACACCGACCGCGACCTGGCCGCGGCCTGCTTCGGGCTCGCCCCCGAGCAGGTCAAGGTGGTCGTGACGGGCGTGCCCGGCGCCACCGGCGACCGCGAGGACCCGGGCTTCCAGATCCCGCTCGGCCTGCTCGCGCTGCGCACCGGCTGCCCGGTGAAGCTCACCGCGACCCGCGAGGAGTCCTTCCTCGGCCACGCCCACCGCCACCCCACCCTGCTGCGCTACCGCCACCACGCGGACGCCGAGGGCCGGCTCGTGAAGGTGGAGGCGCAGATCCTGCTCGACGCGGGCGCGTACGCGGACTCGTCGGCGGAGTCGCTGGCCGCGGCCGTGTCCTTCGCCTGCGGCCCGTACGTCGTGCCGCACGCCTTCGTCGAGGGCTGGGCGATGCGCACCAACAACCCGCCGTCCGGCCATGTGCGGGGCGAGGGCGCGATGCAGGCGTGCGCGGCGTACGAGGCGCAGATGGACAAGCTCGCGTCCCGGATCGGCCTGGACCCGGCGGAACTGCGGATGCGCAACGTCCTGGCGACCGGCGACATCCTGCCCACCGGCCAGACCGTGACCTGCCCGGCCCCGGTGGCCGAACTCCTCGCCGCCGTACGCGACTTCCCGCTGCCCTCGCTCCCCATGGACTCCCCGGAGGAGGACTGGCTGCTGCCCGGCGGCCCGGACGGCGCGGGCGAGCCCGGCGCGGTGCGGCGCGGTGTCGGCTACGCGATCGGCATGGTGCACATGCTGGGCGCCGAGGGCACCGACGAGGTGTCGACGGCGACGGTACGGGTCCAGAACGGCGTGGCCACGGTCATCTGCGCGGCCGTCGACACCGGCTCCGGCTTCTCGACCCTGGCCCGCCAGATCGTGCAGGAGACCCTGGGCGTCGACGAGGTGCACGTCGCCCCGGTCGACACCGACCAGCCCCCGGCCGGCCCGGCCACCCACGGCCGGCACACCTGGGTCTCGGGCGGCGCGGTCGAGCGGGCCGCGAAGATGGTCCGTACGCAGCTCCTCCAGCCGCTGGCCCACAAGTTCGGCATGTCGGCCGAGCTGCTCCAGATCAGCGACGGCAAGATCACCTCGTACGACGGCGTCCTGTCGACGACGGTCGCCGAGGCGATGGACGGCAAGGAACTCTGGGCCACCGCCCAGTGCCGCCCGCACCCCACCGAGCCCCTCGACGAGTCCGGCCAGGGCGACGCCTTCGTCGGCCTCGCCTTCTGCGCGATCCGCGCGGTCGTGGACGTCGACGTGGAGCTCGGCGCGATCCGGGTCGTGGAGATGGCCGTCGCCCAGGACGTCGGCCGCATCCTCAACCCGGCCCAGCTGACCACCCGCATCGAGGCCGGCATCACCCAGGGCGTCGGCGCGGCCCTCACCGAGAACCTCCGCACCTCCCGAGGCCTGGTCCGCCGCCCCGACCTGACCGGCTACGCCCTCCCCACCTCCCTCGACGCCCCCGACATTCGCATCGTGAAACTCGTCGAGGAACGCGACGTCGTCGCCCCCTTCGGCGCCAAACCGGCCAGCGCCGTCCCCGTGGTCACCTCCCCGGCCGCCGTCGCGTCGGCCGTCCGCGCGGCCACCGGCCGCCCGGTCAACCGCCTCCCGATCCGGCCTCAGGCGGCGGTGGTGACGGCCTGACCTCCCCCGGTGCGTGGCGCGGGACCGCAACCTGTGGATGGGCTTCGCTCGTCCTCGTGGTTACAGTGAACTCCTGGGCGTGAGCCAGGGGTTACGGGTGCGGGTGCACGGGGGAGGAGCGCCAGGCATGGAAGCCTATGTGGACGGGGCGGGCAGCGGCTACGCCCTGGGCGGCATGAGCCGGGAGGCCCTGCTCTACAACTCCGAGTCGATGCTGGAGTTCAAGCGAGGGGTCGACGAGCTGATCGCCGACCTCCTGGCCTCACCGGCCGCCCCCAAGAACATGAAGGCGGACCAGGTGGCCCGCGGCCAGTTCGGCGGGGGCGGGGCCGCGTGGATCGAGGCCAACGAGATCTTCACGTCGTACAAGAGCGTGCTCGCGGAACTGACCAGGCTGTCCGGTCTGTTGTCCGACTGCCTCGAGGGTCTGGGCATCGCCGTCGGCATCTCCAAGAACGGCATGGAGGACACCGACGAGGACATCCGGGCCAAGATGCTGGACATCAGCAGGCGGACGAGCGACGCCAAGGCCGCGGCCGACGCGAAGGCCGGCTACGACACGACACCGTCCGGCAAGCCGGACGCCACGGCTCCCACCCAGCAGCAGCCCGCGCAGCCCCCGGCCCAGCCGCAGGGCACCGAGACCGCCACCGGCGGCGCGGCAGGCCTCGGTTAGCCCGGCCACGAGACACGGGGAAGGAGTGACTCTCGAATGGAGCTGAACGAAGGCGGCGGGGGCGGCGGGAGAACGGACTTCCGCTCCATGTCGCACGAGCAGATGCTGAACTGGCTGAACGAGGCCAGCAGTTTCTACGTACGGGACGCGAGCGACCGGCTCACGAAGGCCGCGGCGAAGATGCGGGAGATCGCGAGAGAGCTGCAGAAGCGGCCCGGCCGCGTGGAGTGGGACAGCCAGACGGCGACGGCGTTCAAGGAGTGGACCGCCAGCCTGGCGAGCACGACCCACAGCCTCGCCGACTACAGCGAACACTCGTCGTCCTGGCTCGTCGAGGCCGCCGACGCCATCGCCACCGCCCAGAGCTCCATCCCGCGCTACACCTCGAACGCGCAGGCCAAGGAGAACCTGGAAGCGGCCCAGAAGTACCACAACGACCCCGACGCCCAGACGATCGCGCGCAACGCCCGCAACCAGATGGCCCCGGCAGACGCCGACGCCGCGGCGATCAAGGCGAAGGAGGACGCCAACCGGCAGGCGGCGGCAGCGGAGATGGAGCGGCTCTCGGCGACGTACGAGTGGTCGAGCCGGCAGATGACGGGCTTTCAGATGCCGTCGTTCCAGCCGCCGCCGGACACGTTCGTACCCGAGCGTGCTCGGGACGAGAGTTCCACCTATCTGTCGCGGCCGTCGGACCGAGAAGACAGTTCGACGGGTGTCACCGACTCCCGAACGCCCATGACGCGATCCGACGGCGACCGGACGACGGCCGACGTGGGGAAGATCCCACCGTCCCGAGAGGCGAACCGTCCCGTCCCTGTGGTGCGCCCCGAAGTGCCCGCCGACCTGGGCATCGACAGCGTGGGGACGTTGCCGCCGCCCACCACGACAGGTCCTTCGCCGACCACGAACCAGCCGCCGTTGGCCAAGCCGGACCCCGTCGCGACCCCGCCCTTCACCATTCCGACGGGTCCGACCGCCGTCCCGCCCCAGCCGAGCAAGTCCGCCCCAGGGCCGATTGCTCCCGTCACCGGAACTCGTACACCGCTCGGTCCTGGGGGCAGAAACCTCCCGGGCCCCAACAGCCCACTGCCGGGGATGCCGCGCGAGGGCATCACCGGCGGTCGTGCCGTTCCCACCAACCAAGGGCGGCCGGCCACGGGGATTCCGCGGAACACCGTGATCGGCCAGGAGCCCACCGGGCGCAACGGCAACGGTCTCGGCCGCGCCCCCATGGGTGGCCAGGGCATGGTGGGCCCCGCTGCCGGTGGCGGGCAGAGCGGCATCAGCGGGGGCCGGCGGCTCGCCTCGGAGCCCGGCGGCGTCGTCGGCGGCCGGGCGCAGCGGCCCGGTGCGGCAAACGCCCGCCCGTTCACGCCCGGGGGGTCGGGCCTCGTGCGCGACGGCGCGCAGGGGACCGGTCCCGTGGGGCGCGGCGGTTCCGTACCCGCTGCGGACCGTGACGAGGAACAGCGGGGCGAGCGCCCCGACTACCTTGTCGAGGACGAAGAGACCTGGCAGCAGGGCAGTCGCCGCGTGGCGCCGCCCGTCATCGACTGATCGGCGCGAGGAAGCAGCAGATGTCTAGCAGCAGTATTCGACGGCGTCGTGTCCGAGCCACCGCCTCGGCCGCCTTGGGGATGCTGCTGGTAGGCATCGCTTCCGTCCCCGCCCATGCCGAGAGCATTCGTTCGCAGCAGTGGCACCTGGACACCCTGCACGCCGAGGAAATCTGGCAGATCAGCAAGGGGGAAGGCGTCACTGTCGCGGTGATCGACAGCGGGGTGGACGACAAGAACCCCGATCTGCTCGGGCAGGTGCTCGACGGCAAGGACTTGGCTCCTCGTGAATCAGGAGACGAGCACACGGACTACGCCGCACACGGCACGGGCATGGCAGGCCTGATCGCAGGTACCGGACAGAGCAGTGGAGGCGACGGCGCGTTCGGCCTTGCGCCGGGCGTGAAGATCCTTCCGATTCGGGTCGCCGGGGTGTCAACGGCCAAAGGGAACACGCTGGTGAGTGACAGCGCGTTCAATCGACTGGTCTCTCAGGCCATCAGCTACGCGGCCGACTCCGGAGCCAAGGTCATCAACGTCTCTCTGGGGTCGAGCACCGGATCCCAGCAGCTCACCGACGCCGTGAAACACGCCTTGGACAAGGGATCCCTCGTCTTCGCGTCCGTGGGCAACAGCGCACAGAGCGGGAACGCGGTCGAGTACCCCGGCGCCACCCCCGGCGTCGTCGGCGTCGGTGCCATCGACCAGAAGCTGACCCGGCTCAAGAACTCCCAGTACGGACCCCAGGTCGACGTCGTCGCCCCCGGCAAGGACACGGTCCACGCCTGCGGCGGCGGCACCGGCCTGTGCAAGTCGACCGGCACCAGCGACGCCACCGCCCTCGCCTCCGCCTCCGCCGCCCTCATCTGGGCCGAGCACCCCGACTGGACCAACAACCAGGTCCTCAAGGTCATGCTCAACACCATCGCCGCGCCCAACGACGGCGCCGGCCGCAACGACTACATCGGCTACGGCGCCATCCGCCCGCTCCGCGCACTGAAGACCCCCGGCGACCCCGGTCCCGCCGACGTCCGGCCGATCCCGGACCTGCCGTCGGAGCAGACCGCCTCGGCCTCGCCGTCCACGGAGTCGCCCTCGAACACCAACACCCCCGCCCCGGCGCCTGCGCCGCAGGCGGACGACGCGGCGGGCGGGGGCGACACCACGCTCTGGATCGGCCTGGGGGTCGGCGCGGCAGTGCTGTTGGGGGCGGCTGTCGCCGTTCCCGTTCTCCGCCGTCGGCGTTGACCGAAGCGGTCCCCGGCCGGCCGGCAGGCCGGTCGACGGAGGCCGGCATATGGAGAGTTGGCCGATGCGCGCGCGGGAATCGAACGAGTCCGGGCGAGGCGGAGGACGGGGCGCGATGAATCGAAGGAGCTTCATGACGTGCTTCCTGGGCCGCCGAGGGCGGCTGATGGCGGCCCTCGCCCGCGCCGTCGCCGACCGGCTCGGCTGCACCGACACCAGCCTGGGCGAGGGAGTGCCTGCGCCACGTTGACCGAGTGGCCGTACTCGTACGGGTGCCAGTCGGCCGCCCTGCGGGCCTGGGCCCGCCCGGCCCCGCACCCCTGCCCGCCGGGGCGGGCAGGCGCGGTGTTGACGTGGGGCCCCTCAACCGGTCGTACGCGTGCGTACAGTCCGGTGCTCCGACAGCGAGGACGGTTGGGGTGGGGGAGTCGTGTCGTTCGACGAGGAATGGGCCGCCGCGCGGAGCGCCGCGGCGGATCGCGTGGGCATGCGCCTGAACCAGGCGGCCCCCGGATCAGGCGGCAGCGGAGGCGGAGGTGCCGATCTCGCGGTCCGGCAGGGCCACCTCGGCGCCATCGGCCATGCCGCCTACGAGTTGCACGGCCGCCTGGCCAGGGACGGCCACCATGCCCGTACCGACACGTCGGAGGCGGCTGCCGGCCTGTCGAGGAACGGCTTCCGCACCGGCGCGGCCCTGACCGCCGTGCAGGAGACCTGGGCCTCCCAGCTCGGCACCCTCCTCGACGCCTGCGCGCACATCTCCAACCACCTCGACCACAGCGCGGCCGCACACGCGAAGGACGACGAGGAGATCAGAACGGCGCTCGCCGTGTCCAGGATCAGCGAGTACTTCAAGTAGGGGGCGGGGAGGGCATCGTGCTGACCTTCGACGACGTGTACCACGCGCCGCTGGACAAGATGAAGGCCGCGGCGGACCGCTGGTCCGAGATGAAGGGCAAGCTGGACGCACTTGCCGAGGACGCGCGCAGGACCATGGCCGCGAAGGCCGAGGCCGACGACTGGCGAGGTGTGAACGCCGAGGTCACGAAGCCCTTCGTCGACAAGACCGCGAAGGAGTTCGCGGACGCGGCGAAGGCCGCCGACGGCATCCACAAGGTGCTCGAGAACGGCTATAACGCCTTCAGGAAGGCGAAGGCCGAACTCGCCACGATCGTCGAGACCGACGCCCCGCACCAGGGGCTCGTGGTGAAGGGCGACGGCGTCGTCGAAGCCGCCTTCTCGCTGGAGCGGGACGCCGTCGCGCACCACGACCGCGACAACGCCGAGGCCCTGCGCAAGCAGCGCGTCGACATCGCGGCGCTGCAGCGCCGCCTCGACGCGGTCATCGACACCTGCGACGACGCCGACGAGGCGTGCGCGAACGCGTTGCGGGCCGACATCACCGGCGACAAGAACCAGTTCAGCGCCCCGAAGTACGGCAGCCTGGACGCGGAGAAGGCGGACCGCGCGCTCGCCCTGGCCGGGAAGGGCCGGGAGATCTCCCACGAGGAGCTGGTGCGGCTCAACGAACTGCTGGGCGACAACAAGGACTCGAAGGAGTTCTCCCGGACGTTCTACGACGGGCTCGGGGCCAAGGGCACGCTGGAGCTGTTCGGACAGCTCTCCGGGGACGCGACCGGCGGCGTGAAGGTGGACAAGCAGCGCCTGGAGGACGTCCGGGCGCTGCAGAAGAACCTGGGCTTCAACCTGGCCACGGCGACGCAGGGCGGTGACGCGTGGACGGAGAAGTGGTCGACGGAGATACGGAGGCTCGGCACCGAGCGCATTCCGCTCTCCCCGCGCGACCACAACCCGGCGTTCGGCTACCAGCTGCTCGGCGGCATCATGCGCTACGGCGACTACCACCCCAGGTTCCTCGTTCCGATCGCCGAACACGTCGCCCAGCTCCACGCGAAGGACCCGCGCCTCTTCGCCGACAACAGGCCGGCGATGGGCGGCTGGTTCCACGACAGACTCAACCCGTCGGGCGTCAACGGCGCCGGATACGACCCGGTGATCCCGATGCTGGAGGCACTGGGGCACAGCCCGGAGGCGGCGAAGCTGTTCTTCTCCGCCGATCCGACGGCGTACGGGGAAGGCGGCGGCACCGGAGGCACGCTTGATCTCGGCAGGAACAAGGACGGCGAGGCGATCACCGACTACCTCGACTTCTTCGCCGACGAGACGTACGAGTCCTTCCACGACATCGACGGCCCCGACCGCGACCGGAAGAAGGAGGCCGGGGACTACATGCCGGACGCGTTGGGGCATGCGCTGGAGGCGGCGACGCTCGGTCACGCGTGGGACGATCCCAGGCCGGAGCTGAGGCGGGACGAGACGACGGCCGGGATCATGGCCAGAATCGTCGGCACGTACGGCGGCGATGCCGAGCTCCTCAAGAAGCACCATTCCGCCCTGGCGGACAGCCTCGGCAACATGGGCGCCGGCTACATCGACGACCTCAACTGGGCCCTGGCCGACAACGAGCCCGACAGCGCCCTCGCACCGAACACCAAGGGCAAGCACGCTGAGGCGGTGCTGGCGGCGCATCCGAGGCTCGGGCGCGACGCGGCGGTCGACTTCCTCAGTACGCTGGGTCAACACCCGGACGCGTATGCCACGGTGTCCACCGCCGATCGTCTATACACCACCAGTGTGCTGGAGGCCCAGGTCGGACAGGACGGCCGGATCGCCGAGGACCGGGCCCGGGAGGCCGCGCGTATGGGCGCCAACCTCCAAGGCGTGCTCGACGAGTCTCGTGCACGGCAGGTCGAGGCCGAGGGCATCAAGGCCCATGAGGACTACGAGAAGGCGCAGGCGAGCAAGGCCGCCTGGGTGGAGTTCGGGACCACGGCCGCGATCGCGGCCGGTGTCGCCTTCCTGCCGGCGACGGCCGCTGCCGCCGGAGCCGCCGCGATCGTTGTGCCGCTCGCAGTCGATACCGGCTCGGGTGCCATGGAAACGCTGGCGGGGCAAATTGTCGGCGACCGGTCCGACAAGACCGTCGAGGATCACAAGGACGCCACCGAGGACAAGATTCACGAGGGCACGAAGGGGATCTACCAATCCGGTAGGCGCGGCGCCGAATCGCCAGTGAGGCACTTCGTCTCGGAGCACCGCTCCCGGGTGAGCGGCGACTTCAAGCAGGATCTCAGCGATGCAGTCGACATCGGATACGGGAAGGGCAACTCCTTCGCCGGGCAGACGGGGAATGCCCCGGAGGCGGGCTGACCGGGCGATGCGGACGAGGAGCGCCATGGGGAGAACGGTCCGGTCCGGCGCCTTCGCGCTCACAGCCTTGCTTCTGCTCGGTGCCTGCGCCGACGGCGAGAAGCCGGAGCAGCGCGTCAGCGCCGGACAGCAATGCGACGACACGCTGTCTCCGGCCGCCGCCCGCGCCCTTGAGACGGTGCTGAGGACCAGGATGTTCGAGGACGCTCCGCGGGGCGGTCTGGACCGCGTCGTGGCGCAGCTGACCGAGGACCACGCGGCCGGAGGGCTGCGCTCGCGGAGCCGACGGCTGTGCCGTACCTCGCCGGCCGACCGTACGGATCAGGTCGACATTCTCTTCGGGCGCTATGACGACAGCGATCTCATCGGGGACGGCGGGCCCGTCGGACTGCACCCTTACGTGGTGGGCCGGGAGGCGTGGTCCGGGCCGGAGCAGGCATATCTGTTCGTCACATGCGCCAGCCCTCGGCTCAAGGGGTCCAAGGAGGCGCCCGCCCGCATCCGGGGGGCTCTGCGCTTCGTCTCCTCCGGATTGCCCGACACCCCCGCCATCCGCGAAGCCAACCTCACCGTCCTCCACTCCGTCACCCTCGCCCTCGTCAAGAAGCTCGGCTGCGAGAACAACGCGGGGCTCCCAGAAAAGCCCGTGTTCAAGCCCAGGCCTCAGTAGAAAGGAAATGGGGCGGCTCCAAAAAGCGGAGCCGCCCCATTTCCTTTCCGGAGACCGTGATCGGAATCGAACCGACGTAACTCGCTTTGCAGGCGAGCCCCTCAACCACTCGGGCACACGGTCGTGGTGACGAGAAAGACGTTAGGCGGGGGCGAAGAGCGGCCTCAATGGTTCTGCCGGGGCTGCAACACGACTGCCATGTCGCGTTCACGGTCGTGCCGTGGTCGTACGACCATCGGGGCAGGAGGGATGGGACTCACGACAGGGGCCACATCCGCCTACGACCCTTACGCTGGGCGTATGAGCGCCCCCGAACCGCGTGACGTCGACGTCGACGCCGACGTCACCGCACCGCCGTCCGCCGCCGTGCCCTCCGAATCCGCAGGCGGCGGGTCCGTGCTCGATCGGGGGCATCGGGCGCTCAGTGTCGGGATCGTGTCCGTCGTGCTGCTGATCGCGTTCGAGGCGACCGCCGTCGGGACGGCGATGCCCGTCGCGGCGCGGGAGCTGGACGGGGTGCCGTTGTACGCGTTCGCGTTCTCCGCGTACTTCACGACCAGTCTGTTCGGGATGGTGCTGTCCGGGCAGTGGGCGGACCGGAGCGGGCCGCTCGGGCCGCTGACCGTCGGGATGAGCTGCTTCGCGGCCGGGCTGCTGCTCTCCGGGACCGCCGGGACGATGTGGCTGTTCATCCTCGGGCGGGCCGTGCAGGGGCTCGGGGGCGGGCTTGTGATCGTCGCGTTGTACGTGGTGATCAGCCGGGCGTACGAGGAGCACCTGCGGCCGGCGATCATGGCCGCGTTCGCCGCGAGCTGGGTCGTGCCCTCGGTCGTCGGGCCGCTGGCCTCCGGGACGATCACCGAGCAGCTCGGCTGGCGCTGGGTCTTCGTCGGCATCCCGGCCCTCGTCGTGTTCCCGCTCGCGCTCGCGCTGCCCGCGATCCGGCGCACCGCGTCCGGCCCCGCCGACCCCGACGCGCCCGTCGTGCCGTGGGACCGGCGGCGGATCCGGCTGGCGTTCGCGATATCGCTCGGGGCGGCCCTGCTGCAGTACGCCGGGCAGGAACTGCGCTGGCTCTCACTGCTGCCCGCCGCGGCCGGTGCCGCGCTGCTCGTGCCCGCCGTACGCGGGCTGCTGCCCCGCGGCACCTACCGGGCCGCCCGCGGGCTGCCGTCCGTCGTACTGCTCCGCGGCATCGCGGCCGGTTCCTTCATCGCGGCAGAGTCCTTCGTACCGCTCATGCTGGTCACCCAGCGCGGACTGAGCCCCACCCTCGCCGGGCTCTCGCTCGCCGCCGGTGGCCTGACCTGGGCGCTCGGCTCCTGGGTGCAGTCGCAGCCGCGCACGGAGCCGTACCGCGAACGCCTTGTCGTCCTCGGCATGGTGCTGGTCGCGCTCTCCGTCGCCGCCGCCCCGAGCGTCCTGATCCAGGGCGTGCCGGCGTGGGTGGTCGCCGTCGCCTGGGCCTTCGGCTGCTTCGGCATGGGCATGGTCATCGCGTCCACCAGCGTCCTGCTGCTCAAGCTCTCCGCGCCCGAGGAGGCCGGGGCGAACTCCGCCGCCCTCCAGATCTCCGACGGCCTCTCCAACGTCCTCCTGCTCGCCGCCGGCGGCGCCGCCTTCGCCGCGCTCGGCGGCGGCGCGGTCGGCCACGCCGCCTCCGAGGCCGGTGCCGCCGCCGGGGCCGCCAGCGGTTCCCACCCGGCCGCCTTCGCCGCCGTCTTCCTGCCCATGGCCGGCGTCGCCGCGATCGGCGGCTGGGTCGCCACCCGCCTCGGAGAGGGGAAAGGGGAGGGGAAGGGAGAAGGAGAGGGGCACGGAAAGGGACAAGGAGAGGGACAAGGAGAGGGACAAGAAAAGGCGGACGGAACGGGGCGCGGAAAAACGGTCGCTCACGATCCCGCCGCTGCCTAGGGTGCGCGCATGCGACAGCACCCCGACCGCCCGGACCGGACCGACCGCCTCGACTTCGCCGACCGGCCCGACCTCGCCGATCTCGCCGATGCCCGCGGCGTCTCCGTCGACGACCTCGTCGACGAGGCCGTACGCCGGTACGTCGACCTCGAGACCACCCGCGTCACGCACGCCGCCATGCGGCTCGCCCTCCGCCACCACGGCCTCCTGAAGCGGCTCGGCACATGACCGGGACCCGCTTCCTCACCGTCGCCGAGGTCACCGCCGTCGCCCGCCTCGCCTTCACCGGCGACGGCGACCCCGAGCTCCGCGCGCCCGGGCTCCTGGAGTCCGCGGTGCACCGCCCTCGTGCCCGTATGTTCGGCGAGAGCGCGTACCGCGACCTCTACGAGCAGGCCGCCGTCCTCCTCCACGCCATCGCCTCGAACCACCCCTTCGTCGACGGCAACAAGCGTGCCGCCTGGCTCTCCGCCGCCGTCTTCCTCGCCGTCAACGGAGTCGATCTCGCCGACGCCGACCAGGACCGGGCATACGACCTGGTCGTGGGCGTGGCGAGCGGCGAGATGGGGGATATTCCAGACATCGCGGGGCGATTGGCCGTGCTTTCGGGAGGGGTGTGAGGGCGGATGTGAGGACTCTCTCACGGTGCCTCGACGCGGGCTCGTTCGTACGGGGTCGACGCGATCGCACCGGTAAGGTGGCCCGGTTGTCATATCTGGACGAGCGTCTGGACGAGCGTCGAACCGTAACCGGAGATCGTGACTACCACCGCCACCTCCTCACATCACCTCTCTCCCGCCTTCCCCGGCCGTGCTCCCTGGGGCACCGCCAACAAGCTGCGAGCCTGGCAGCAGGGCGCGATGGAGAAGTACATCCAGGAGCAGCCCCGTGACTTCCTCGCGGTCGCCACGCCCGGCGCCGGCAAGACCACCTTCGCGCTGACCCTCGCGTCCTGGCTGCTGCACCACCACGTGGTGCAGCAGGTCACGGTCGTCGCCCCCACCGAGCACCTGAAGAAGCAGTGGGCGGCCGCCGCGGCGCGGATAGGGATCAAGCTGGACCCGGACTACAGCGCCGGGCCGCTCAGCAAGGAGTACGACGGGATCGCCATCACGTACGCCGGCGTCGGCGTACGGCCCATGCTCCACCGCAACCGCAGCGAACAGCGCAAGACCCTCGTCATCCTCGACGAGATCCACCACGCCGGAGACTCCAAGTCCTGGGGCGAGGCCTGCCTGGAGGCCTTCGAGCCGGCCACCCGCCGACTCGCCCTCACCGGCACGCCGTTCCGCTCCGACACCAACCCGATCCCCTTCGTCACGTACGAGGAGGGGAACGACGGCATCCGCCGCTCCTCGGCCGACTACACCTACGGCTACGGCAACGCGCTCGGCGACGGCGTCGTCCGGCCGGTCATCTTCCTCTCCTACAGCGGCAACATGCGCTGGCGCACCAAGGCCGGCGACGAGATCGCCGCGCGTCTCGGCGAGCCGATGACCAAGGACGCCATCTCGCAGGCCTGGCGCACCGCGCTCGACCCGCGCGGCGAGTGGATGCCGAACGTGCTGCGCGCCGCCGACCAGCGGCTCACCGAGGTCCGCAAGTCCATCCCGGACGCCGGCGGCCTGGTGATCGCCTCCGACCAGGACTCGGCCCGCGCCTACGCCAAGCTGATCCGCGAGATCACCGGCACCAAGGCCACCGTCGTGCTCTCCGACGACACCGGCGCCTCGAACCGCATCGACGAGTTCAGCGAGAACACCGACCGCTGGATGGTCGCGGTCCGCATGGTGTCCGAGGGCGTCGACGTGCCGCGCCTCTCCGTCGGCGTGTACGCGACGACGATCTCGACCCCGCTGTTCTTCGCTCAGGCCGTCGGACGCTTCGTGCGATCCCGCAGGCGCGGCGAGACCGCGTCCGTGTTCCTTCCCACCATCCCCAGCCTCCTCGGCTTCGCCACCGAGATGGAGGTCGAGCGCGACCACGTGCTCGACAAGCCGAAGAAGGCGGGCGAGGACGAGGATCCGTACGCCGAGTCCGAGAAGGAGATGGCGGAGGCGGAGCGGCAGCAGGACGAGGACACCGGCGAGCAGGACATGCTGCCCTTCGAGGCGCTGGAGTCCGACGCCGTCTTCGACCGCGTCCTCTACAACGCAGCCGAGTTCGGCATGCAGGCCCACCCCGGCAGCGAGGAGGAGCAGGACTACCTCGGCATCCCCGGTCTCCTCGAACCCGACCAGGTGCAGCTGCTCCTCCAGAAGCGGCAGGCCCGGCAGATCGCGCACAGCCGCAAGAAGCCGGACAGCGAGGCGGACCTGTTGGAGCTTCCGGCGGAGCGGCGCCCCGTCGTTTCCCACAAGGAGCTGCTTGAGCTGCGGAAACAGCTCAACACCATGGTCGGCGCGTATGTGCACCAGAGCGGCAAGCCGCACGGCGTCATCCACACCGAGCTGCGGCGGGTGTGCGGCGGGCCGCCGAGCGCCGAGGCGACCGCCGGGCAGATCCGCGAGCGGATCAAGAAGGTGCAGGAGTGGGCCACCCGGATGCGGTGAGCCCCCACGCATGGCGATTCGAGGCCCGTACGCGGACGGCGTACGGGCCTCGGCCGTGTCCGGAACCTGCCCCCACGGTCGGCCCCGACCGGTCCCCCGACCGGCCCCCGACCGGTCCCCCGTTCGTCCCCCCGTTCGTCCCCCGTGCGCCCCCACGCTACGGGCGCAGGGCGGGCGATCTTGTCCGTCAAAGTCCCCTGTTCAGCCGACTTAGGTCCCGAACCGCCCGTATCCGGGCGTCGGCGCCCGGATTCTGGACGAGGTCTTCCGCTGAGCGGAGCACGCCGCTACTGTCCCGGCTCAAGCAAACGCCCCGTGGCAGCGCCGCCGCGGAGCGCAGCCGGTGTACCCCGTCCTGCCGGCGGCCTCTGACGTGCGTCGCCGATGGGACCGGTGTCGCAGCTCTCGTACGAGTCCGCTGTCACTCACTCCGAAGGAGAGGGCGTCGTGACCGCGGAGACCTCCCAGACGCTCGACCGGGGACTTCGAGTCCTCAAACTGCTCGCCGACACCGACCACGGCCTGACCGTCACCGAGTTGTCCAACCGACTCGGTGTGAACCGGACCGTCGTCTACCGACTGCTCGCCACGCTCGAACAGCACGCGCTCGTCCGCCGCGACCTGGGCGGCCGCGCCCGCGTCGGGCTGGGCGTGCTGCGGCTCGGCCGCCAGGTGCACCCGCTGGTGCGCGAGGCCGCGCTGCCCGCGCTGCGCTCGCTCGCCGAGGACATAGGCGCCACCGCCCACCTCACCCTGGTGGACGGGGCCGAGGCGCTCGCCGTCGCCGTCGTCGAACCCACCTGGACCGACTACCACGTGGCCTACCGGGCCGGCTTCCGGCACCCGCTGGACCGCGGGGCCGCCGGCCGCGCCATCCTCGCCGCCCGCCAGGGCGAGCTCATCGAACCCGGCTTCACCCTCACCCACGGCGAACTGGAGGCCGGCGCCAGCGGTGCCGCCGCGCCCCTGGTCGGCGTCACCGGCATCGAGGGCAGCGTGGGCGTCGTGATGCTCGCGGACGCCGTCCCGGAGCGCGTCGGCCCCCGCGTGGTGGACGCGGCCCGCGAGGTCGCCGACGCGTTGCGCTAGAGCGCGCGGCTGCCAGGACTACGGGCCTGGGGCGTACGGCCTCCCCTCGGTCCGGCTCCTGGAAGCGCGGGCGCTTGCGCACGCGTCTGCCGGGGCACGGGCCTGCGGCGGCCGGGCCTCGTCCGCCGGCATGTGCGCCCCGCCGCATGGCTGGGCCGTGGGCCTGCGCGCCGCCCCCTAGGGCTTCGCCCCGGGGGACCCGGGCCCGCGTGGGTTACGGTCCGGGGCGCGGCTCGCGTGCGTGGCCTGGTCGTGGGGTGTGGGTCGTAGGCCTGTGGCCGACCCCTGGGGCTCCGCCTTGGGGGATCCGGGCTCGCGTGGGTTACGGTCCGGGGCGCGGCTTGCGTGCGTGGCCTGGTCGTGGGGTGTGGGCCGTGGGTCTGCTGTTGACCCCTGGGGCTCCGCCCCGGGGTACCGGAGGCCTCCCGGCGGTACATCGTGCCCGGCCCCCTGGGGCTCGCCCAGGAGGACCGGCGAAGCTCGCTGCGGGACGCGCGCCCGCCCCCGCGCTCCCGGGGCTTCGCCCCGAGGCGTCCAGCGGGTTACGGCCCGGGGCGCGGGCCCCGCACGCGCGGCCCGCCGCACGGCTGGGCCGTCGGCCTGAGCCCGGCCCCCAGGGCTTCGCCACCGCCCCGGCCCCTAGGGCTTCGCCCCGGTGGGGCGGGGGCCCGTCATCAGGTCTGCCATCGCCGTGCGTGCGTGGTTCACCGATCTGCCCGTGCGGGTTGTCGTCAGCAGGCCGGCCGTTCTCAGGGCGGCCGCGTGCTCCGAGGCCGTCGCCGCGCTCACCCGTAGGGCGCGGGCGAGCTGGGTGGTGGTCAGGGGTTCGTCGAGCAGGCGGAGGAGGGACGCGCGGGTGCGGCCCAGGGCTGCTGCCAGGGGGTCGTCGGGGTTCACCTGCTCCTGCTGCTGCTCCGGTACGGGTGGGAGGGCGGAGGCGGACGGGTAGGTGAGGACCAGCGGGTGGGGCGGGAGATCCTGGAGGAGAGGGGCCGAGGGGTGGTGGAAGGTCGGGAGGAGGAGCAGGCCGCGGCCGGCGGGGCGGATGTCGCGGTCGGGGGCTGAGGGCCACTCCCAGACGGCGCCGTCGAAGCGGGTGCCCGGGGCGAGCGAGGTGAGGGCGGCGGCCAGGCCGTGTTCGGCGACCGTCAGGGCGTGGCGGGCGAAGGCGTCGCGGTGGAGGTCCTGGACCAGGGGCCAGACCGGCGCGAGAACCGTCTCGTACGCGGCCCGCTGAGCCCGGCGCACGGCACGCCAGGACGCCTCCTCGCCCGCGTGCAGGCCACGGATCCAGCGCGGCGCGGGGCCGGAGCCGTACACCCGCTCCAGCTCGGCCCGCACGACCGCCGGGCGCGTCGCGCGGATCCGGGCGAAGGCCTCGTCGAGCGTGTCGCCGAGGACGTCGAGGAAGGCCGGCGGGCGGCCGCCCGGCACCAGGTCGGCGAGCGGGTCCGCGGCGGCCGGCAGGGAGCGCAGGACCCGGGCGCGCCAGTGCCCGAACAGCGGGGCCGACGAGAGCGGCGCGACGGCGGTCGCCAGGGCCGCGTGAAGCTCCTGGAGCGGGGCCGGGCGCGGCGCGAAACGCACCCGGGCCAGATCGTCCGCCGTGAGATGGATCCGCAGCACCCGTACAACTCCCCGTTCTCCGCAAGCCTTTCGGTCAGGGCCTGAACCTTCGCGGTGCGCCCCGCCCCGCTCCCAGGATGCTCGCATGACCTCTCGACGGACCCTCCTCAAAGGCGCCCTGATCGCCCCCATCGCCGCCCGCTCACCGCTCCACCCTGCGTTGCCGCTGCCCGCGCCGACCGGGCCGTACCCCGTCGGGCTCCGCACCCTCGCCCTGACCGACCCCTCCCGTACCGACCCCTGGGTGGGCGGGGCACGGGAGGTGATGCTCACCGTCCTGTACCCGGCCGCCGGGGTGCGCGGCTGCCCGCGCGCTCCCCAGCTCACCCCGGCCGAGGCGCGGGAGTTCGCCGGGCTGGCGCCGTGGATCCACCAGGGCCTCCCGGCGGAGGGCACGGTGGACTGGGGGACCGTCCGCACTCACGGGCACGTTGGCGCGCCGCCACTGCCGGGGCGGCGACCGGTGCTCCTCTACAGCCCGGGCGGCGGGGACTTCCGCACCCTCGGCAGCAGCCTGGCCGAGGACCTGGCGAGCCACGGCCGGACCGTGGTCCTCGTCGACCATCCCGGCGACGCCAGCCAGGTGGAACTGCCGAGCGGACTGCGTACCACCGTCCTGTTCGGGCCGCCGGACCCGGCGGCCTTCCGCACCATGATCGACACCCGGGTGGCCGACCTCCGCTTCGTCCTGGACCAGGTCCCCCGCCTGCTGCCGGAGGCATCGTCCATCGGGATCTACGGGCACTCCGCCGGCGGCACCGCCGCCGTGTACGCCGCCGGTGCCGACCCCCGCGTCCGCGCCGTCGCCGACCTGGAGGGCTACCTCGATCTGGACCCGGTGCCGGACACCGACCGACCCCTGCTCCTCTTCCGCACCGACGGCTTCGCCGAGGGCGCCGCCCGGATCGACTCCTCCTGGGCGGGGGTCCCGGGGGAGCGGGCGCTGCTGCGGGACGCGAACCACTGGGCCTTCACGGACTACGCGGCCCTGGTGCCCCGACTGCAGGCCGCGGGGCTCGTCACAGCGGCGGCGCGGGCCGCCCTCGTCGGCACCGGCGACCCGGACCGGACGGTCGCGGCGGTACGGCGCCGGGTGGGCGGCTTCTTCGCCCGCCACCTGGCCTAGCGGGGCCCGGGGCGGGCGCCCAGTAGATTGGGGGGCGTGCTCTCCCGTCTCGCCGGTCTTCCGCGCACCCGTGCCCTCGCGCTCTGCGCCCTGCCCGTCGCCGCGCTGTTCGCCGTCGTCGGGCTCGCGCCGCTGCCGTACGCCATCGCACAGCCCGGTACGACCGTCGACGTGCTCGGCAAGGACCAGGGGCGTGAGGTGATCACGGTCACCGGTGTCCCGGTCCGCCCGACCGACGGACAGTTGCGGATGACGACGATCCTGGCGACCGGACCGTCGGCGTCCATCGACCTGGGCGAGGTGGCCGACGCCTGGTTCCGGACCGACCGGGCGGTGCTGCCGAAGTCCTCGGTCTATCCGACGGGGCAGTCCGACGAGGAGATCGAGCAGCACAACCTGGGGCAGATGAAGGAGTCGCAGGACGCCGCGACCCTCGCCGCCCTCGGCTACCTCAAGCTGGACCCGAAGAAGGTCGAGGTCACCCTCCAGCTCGCCGACGTCGGCGGCCCGAGCGCCGGACTGCTGTTCTCCCTCGGCATCGTCGACAAGATCGACGGGGACGGCGACGGCGGCGACCTGACCGGCGGCCGGACCGTCGCCGGTACGGGCACGATCGAGCCCGACGGCACCGTCGGCGCGGTCGGCGGGGTCTCCCTGAAGACGCAGGCCGCCGCCCGCGACGGCGCCACCGTCTTCCTCGTACCGAAGGCGGAGTGCTCCGACGCCCGGGCCGAACTGCCCAAGGGTCTGCGCCTCGTCCCCGTCACCGCGCTCAGCGACGCGGTGGCGTCCCTCCGGGCGCTGGAACAGGGACAGGAGTCGCAGGTCCCGAGCTGCTAGCACCCGCCCCGGCCGCCGTACCGGCCGCACCGGCGTCGACGGTCTCTCCGGCCACTCCGGCTCCTCCGGCCTCACCCGACGGCCTGGCCGGGGCGTCCAGCTCGCGCCAGACCGGGAAGAACAGCGGCGACAGGGTGGCCAGGACGAACGCCCCGCCGACCGTGAGCAGCGCCCACGTGATGCCCACGCTCTCGACCAGGAAGCCGGCGGCCAGGCCACCGAGCGGGGTGGTGAGCAGCACGGCGGCCGTGCTGGCGCCGCCCACGCGGCTGCGCAGCTCCTCGGGCACCACCTCGTAGAAGGCGGTGGTGAGGATCGGGTTGAGCACCCCGGCGCCGAGTCCGCCGAACGCCGCCGCCACCACCATCGGCGCGACGGTGTCGGTGAACGCGGCCGTGAGGATCGGCCCGGCGGATATCAGGAAGCCGACGGTGAAGACCGGCCGGCGCGGGAAGCGGTGGCCCACCGCGCCGTAGAGCAGCGCGCCGGCGAGAGCGCTGCCGCCGAAGACGGCGACCAGCAGGCCCTGCGCCGCAGAGCCGCCGAGCTCCTCGCGGGCGTGGATCGGCAGCAGCACCGCGGTCCAGCTCAGGGCGAGCCCGTTGGTGACCATCACCATGAGGTCGACGGCGAGCAGCAGCCGGGTGCGCAGCAGGAAGGAATAGCCCTCGCGCAGGTCGGCACGGTAGGCGGTCAGGTTCAACGCCGGTGCGTCGCGCAGGGGTTCGGCCGCCGGGACGCCGCGCAGGCCCGCCAGGACGAGCAGCGCGGAGAGCAGGAACGTGCCGGCGTCCACGTACAGCACCGTGTCGGCGCCTATCAGGGCCACGAGCAGGCCGCCGACGGCTGCGCCGGTCATCCGGGCGCCGCGCGAGACGGCGTCGTAGAGGCTGGCGGCGCGGGACAGCGGGGTGCCCGCGCACCGGGCGAGGTCGGGGACGAGCACATGACGCGAGGTCTCGCCGGGCGCGTGGAAGAGGCCGGTGACGGCCATCAGCGCGCAGAGCATCCCGAACTGCAGCAGACCGGCCCGGTTGAGCAGCGGGATCGCGGCGAGCGCGAGGGCGCAGATCAGATCGGAGGCGACGGAGACCCGGCGGCGGCCGATCCGGTCGATGACGGGACCGCCCGCGATGGCGGAGACGACCACGGGCACGGCGGCGCAGAAGGCGACCAGACCGGCCTTGCCGGCGCTTCCGGTGGTCTCCAGGGCGAACCACGGGACGCCGATGAGGGTGAGCGAATTGCCGCTGATGGAGATGGCGTTGGCCGACAGGACGGCGGTCAGCGGCAGACGGGAGCCGGAGTCGGAGTCGGAGTCGGAGCGTGAGATTGAGTGTGCGTGTGCGTCGGTGCGCGCGGGCACGGTGGTTCCCCCCGGTTTCGGTTGTCGGTCAGGCGGCGACGGCGTGCGCGGCGCGGGAGGCGGTGGCGCGACGTCCCTCGGGCAGCGCGAGCCGCAGCCCGAACTCGACGATCTGCCATCCGAGTTGGACGCGCACCGGGACGGCGGGCGTGGTGTGCGTGGTGGGGGCGACGAGGGCGGCGGACTGCTCGCGCTCGGCGGCGGCGAGCTGGTGCAGCGTCAGGTGGATGTCGGCGTGCATGGTGAGAGTGGCCTTTCCGGTGAGTGCTGCGCGGGGGAGCGGGGTCAGTTGGTGCCGTGCTGGGGGAAGGCGTGCAGGTGCATCCGTATCCGCTGGGTCTCGGAGCCCTCGGGGTCGGCGCCGGTGCGGTATTCCTCGATCAGGTCGTGGATCCTCTCGTTGAGCTCGTGCGCCCGTTCCGGCGAGAGGTGGAGCGTGAAGTCGCTCATGTCGGAGGAGTCCCGCCAGATCTCGTCCCACTGGTGGCGGGTGCCGAGGTAGGTGTTGAGCTCCTGGGTGTGGATGTTCGCGATCTCGTGGAGGTAGACCTCGACGGCGCCCTGGACCTCCGGGTCCGGGTTCTTGTACAGCGCGCCGTCGAACGTGGTGCCCTGCTGCATCGCCTTCCACCAGCGCTCCCGGCCCTTGCCGAGCTCCGGGGCGTCCTCGACGAAGCCGTGGGCGGCGAGCTGGCGCAGGTGATAGCTGGTGGCGCCACTGGACTCGCCGAGCCGCTCGGCGAGCTGGGAGGCGGTGGCCGGTCCGTGGTGGCGCAGCGCGCGCAGCATCTGGATCCGCAGCGGGTGGGCGAGGGCCCGCAAGGAGCGCGGGTCGAGGACCCGGCTCACCGGCGCCTCGCTCCCGCCCCCGTTCCCGTTCCCAGTCCCGGTCCCAGCCCCGGGCTCGTTCTCGTTCTCGTTCTCGTTCTCGGGCATGACACAACAGTAGAGTTGCAAAGAACCCTCTGCAACCCTTTTTTGCAGAACTTCTTTGCAACTCGTCCGAGGGGGTCCCGGGCGCTCCGGGGCTACCGCGGCGGGGGCGTGTCCTCCGCGGCCTGTTCCACCAGCGGGATGATCCGCAGCGGGACCGGGTTCTCCATGACGATCGCCGTGGAGGCCCGGACGATGCCGTCGAAACCGACGACCCGGTCGATCACCCGCTGGAGATCGGCGTTGGAACGGGCCACGAGCCGGCAGAGCATGTCGCCGTGGCCGGTGGTGGTGTGCAGTTCGAGGACCTCCGGGACCGTCGCCAGGTGGCCGCGCACGTCCGCGCCTTGGCCCTGCTTGATCTCCAGGGTGGCGAAGGCGGTGACCGGATAGCCGAGGGCCGCGGGGTCGACCTGGGGGCCGAAACCGCGGATGACGCCACTCGACTGAAGCCGGTCGAGCCGGGCCTGCACGGTGCCGCGCGCCACGCCGAGCCGACGTGAGGCCTCCAGGACCCCTATCCGGGGCTCCTGTGCGAGCAGCACGATGAGCCGCCCGTCCAGATGATCGATCGCCACGGCGGCCTCCCGGTGGTCATCATGTACAAGTCGTCCGCCCATACTGAAGGGTCACTGTGCAGATTGACCAGCCAACCAAGAAACTATTGCGCACCTTGCGAGTCGGCGGGACGCTCACCCTATGACTGAGACCATCGATCACACCCCGACCACCGCGCGTGAGGCCGATCCCTTCCCGGTGAAGGGAATGGACGCGGTCGTCTTCGCCGTCGGCAACGCCAAGCAGGCCGCGCACTACTACTCCACGGCCTTCGGCATGAAGCTCGTCGCCTACTCCGGACCGGAGAACGGCAGCCGCGAGACCGCCAGTTACGTCCTCACCAACGGCTCCGCCCGTTTCGTGTTCACCTCCGTCATCAAGGCCGCCACCGAGTGGGGCCGCTTCCTCGACGCCCACGTCGCCGAGCACGGCGACGGCGTGATCGACCTGGCGATCGAGGTGCCGGACGCCCGCGCCGCGTACGCCTACGCCGTCGAGCAGGGTGCCACCGGCCTGGTCGAGCCGCACGACGTGAAGGACGAGCACGGCACCGTCGTCCTCGCCGCCATCGCCACCTACGGCAAGACCCGCCACACCCTCGTCGAGCGCTCCGGCTACGACGGCCCCTACCTGCCGGGTTACGTCGCCGCCGACCCGATCGTCGAGCCGCCGGCCAAGCGCACCTTCCAGGCCATCGACCACTGCGTCGGCAACGTCGAGCTCGGCAAGATGAACGACTGGGTCGGCTTCTACAACAAGGTCATGGGCTTCACGAACATGAAGGAGTTCGTGGGCGACGACATCGCGACCGAGTACTCGGCGCTGATGTCGAAGGTCGTCGCGGACGGCACCCTCAAGGTGAAGTTCCCGATCAACGAGCCGGCGATCGCGAAGAAGAAGTCGCAGATCGACGAGTACCTGGAGTTCTACGGCGGCGCCGGCGTGCAGCACATCGCCCTCGCCACCAACGACATCGTCGCCACGGTGCGCGCGATGCGGGCCGCCGGTGTCCAGTTCCTCGACACCCCCGACTCGTACTACGACACCCTCGGCGAGTGGGTCGGCGACACGCGCGTGCCGATCGAGACCCTGCGCGAGCTGAAGATCCTCGCCGACCGCGACGAGGACGGCTACCTGCTGCAGATCTTCACCAAGCCGGTCCAGGACCGCCCGACCGTCTTCTTCGAGATGATCGAGCGCCACGGGTCGATGGGCTTCGGCAAGGGCAACTTCAAGGCTCTGTTCGAGGCGATCGAGCGCGAGCAGGAGCGGCGCGGCAACCTGTAGCCGCCGCTTCCCCCATACGAGGGGCCCGGCGCCGGGGTACGTCCCCGGGGCCGGGCCCCTGCATGCCCCCGGCGCACGCCGACCGCGCCCGGGGGCACCTCCGGGACTCCCCGGGCGAGTACGGGGGGCTCGCCCGGGGGCCGGACGCACGACGGACGGGAGCGGGGGACGTGCAGGGGGTCGCGTTCGGGACGTAGAGCGTGATTTGTGGCGCGGAAGCAGGGCGTCCGGGCTTCTCGGTCCCGACCGCGCCGTAAATCATGCAGTCCCGGACGCGGCCACCGGAGCGGCCCCCGCGCCACCCACACCCGCCGTCGCCCCACCCGCCGTCGCCCCACCCGCCGTCGCCCCACCCGCCGTCGCCCCGGCCGACTCCTCCGCAGGCCGCGCGTCCTTCGGGAGCTCGTCCGGGAAGTCGCCCAGCGCCGCCACCGCCTCCTTCGCCCGCGGCGCCAGCAGCGGCGAGAAGTACGGGTTGGTGCGGAGGGCCTCCGCGAGGTGGCGGCGGGCCGGGCCCAGGGCGTCCAGGGCGCGCTCGATCTCGGCGCGGTGGTACGCGAAGAGCGCGCTGCGCAGGCCCTCGTCGGTGGCGCGCTTGGCGTACTCCAGGGCCTCCTTCGGCTCGCCCGACCGGTACAGCGCCCAGCCCAGCGCGTCCGCGACCCGCACCGACCGGTGCCCGCCCGCCCACGCGGCCCGCAGCCGCCGCACCGCCGCCGCCGGGTCGCCGTGGTCCGCGTCGAGCAGGCCGAGCTCCACCTCGGCGCCCGGCCAACGGCCCGCCCGCAGCCGCTCGTACAGCCCGCGCGCCTCCCCGTCCCGGCCCAGCGACTCCGCCAGCTCGCCCGCTTCGAGCAGATACCCGGGCAGCGGAAGCCGGCCGATCGCCGCCCGCCAGTCCCGTACCGCCTCCTCCGTCCGCCCCAGCGCCGCCCGCGCCCGCGCCCGGCCCGCCAGCGCGGGCCCGTGATCCCCGACGAGCCCCAGCGCGGCCCCGTACTGCGCCAGCGCCTCCGCCGGCTCGCCCCGCTCCCACGCCAGGTCGCCGAGCCGGGACAGCGCGACCGCCTTCTCCGCTCCCGTCTCCGCGAGCGCCACCGCGTCCAGGGCCGCCGCGCCCGCGTCCTCGCGCCAGCCGCGGTCGCGGTACAGCTGGGCCGAGCGGCCGCTGACCGCCGCGCCCGTGTGCAGCTCGGCCAGCGTCTCGGCGGCCTTGCCCGCCGCCTTGTAGTCGCCGAGACCGTTGTACGCGTCGATGAGCACCGGGTACGCGGACCAGCGCTTCGGGTCCGCCTTCCGCACCCGCTCGCCCCACGCCCTGCCCGCCGCCCAGTCGCCGCGCGCGTTCGCGAGGGCCGCCATGCCCACCTGCGCGTCCAGGCTGCCGGGCGCGCGCTTCAGGGCCGCCTCGGCCCGCGGCAGGTCCGCGGGGTCGGCGCGCCGCAGCGCCCGCTCCGTGTAGGCCGAGCCGAGCACCGCCCAGGACGCCGCGTCACCGGGGTGGGCCCGCAGCCACTTCTCCCGGTCGCCGATCAGCGCGACCAGATCCGGCAGCGCCGCCTGCGCCCCCGCGGTCGCCGCGTGCGCCGCGCGCTCGGCCGGACCGGGCGGGGGCGGCGCGGACCGGCCGGCCAGCTCGGGAACGTACAGCAGCGCCGTCGCCGCGAGCACCGCGCCCACGCCCGAGGCGAGGACCGTCCGCGACACGTTCTCGGGTCTCATGGCGCACACTGTGCGCCCGTACGCCGCTGTACGAAGAGCACACGAGCCCCCGGCGACGGCGGGTTCACACCGATGGCCCCGGGTGCCACGCTGGACGCATGGACGATCTTCACGAGAGGCTCCACACCCTGCACACCCTTCTGCGCGCCGGGCTCCCGGCCGAGGCCGTGCTCACCGACCCCGACGTCATCGCCTCCTACGCCCACGACATGGCGAGCTTCTGCACGGCCGGCACCCCCGCGGCCGTCGTGCTTCCGCGCACCGTCGAACAGGTGCGGCACGTCATGCGCACCGCGACCGAACTGCGCCTGCCGGTCGTCCCGCAGGGCGCCCGCACCGGTCTGTCCGGCGCGGCCAACGCCTCCGAGGGCTGCATCGTGCTCTCCCTCGTCAAGATGGACCGCATCCTGGAGATCGACCCGGTCGACCGGATCGCCGTCGTCGAACCGGGCGTGATCAACGCCGTGCTGTCCCGGGCCGTCGCCGAACACGGCCTGTACTACCCGCCGGACCCCTCCAGTTGGGAGATGTGCACCATCGGCGGCAACATCGGCACCGCGTCCGGCGGTCTGTGCTGCGTGAAGTACGGGGTCACCGCCGAGTACGTGCTCGGGCTCGACGTCGTCCTGGCCGACGGCCGACTCTTCCGCACCGGCCGGCGCACCGCCAAGGGCGTCGCCGGATACGACCTGACCCGGCTGTTCGTCGGCTCCGAGGGCACCCTCGGCATCGTCGTCGGAGCCGTGCTCGCGCTCAAGCCGCAGCCGCCCGCGCAGCTCGCGCTCGCCGCCGAGTTCCCCTCGGCGGAGGCCGCCTGCGAGGCCGTCTGCACGATCATGGAGCGCGGCCACACACCCTCGCTCCTCGAACTCATGGACGGCACCACCGTCCGGGCCGTCAACAAGCTCGCCCACATGGGCCTTCCCGACACCACCGAGGCGCTGCTCCTGTGCGCCTTCGACACCCCTGACCCGGCCGCCGATCTGGCCGCCGTGGCGGAGCTGTGCCGGGCCGCCGGGGCGACCGAGGTCGTACCGGCCGACGACGCCGCCGAGTCCGAACTGCTCCTCCAGGCCCGCCGGCTCTCGCTCACCGCCCTGGAGACCATCAAGACGGCCACGATGATCGACGACGTGTGCGTGCCGCGCACCAAGCTCGCCGCCATGCTCACGGGCACGGCGGAGATCGCCGGGAAGTACGGGCTGACCATCGGGGTCTGCGCGCACGCCGGCGACGGCAACACCCATCCCGTCGTCTGCTTCGACCACGCCGACGAGGACGAGTCGCGCCGGGCGCGCGAGTCCTTCGACGAGATCATGGCGCTCGGCCTCGCGCTCGGCGGCACGATCACCGGGGAGCACGGGGTGGGCGTGCTGAAGAAGGAGTGGCTGGCCCGGGAGCTCGGGCCGGTGGGCGTGGAGCTGCAGCGCGGGATCAAGCAGACCTTCGACCCACTGGGCCTGCTGAACCCGGGAAAGCTCTTCTGAATCCGCTCGGCTCACAGCTCACCGTCACCGGACTCGTCCGACGGCCACGGGTCGCGCAGCCACAGCTCGTCCGCCACCACGGTGGTGGCGAGCAGTTCGGCGAGCCCGTCGTCGATGCCGAGCTGCTCGGTCTCGGTGCCCGGCGGGACCGCGCGCAGGGTCCGCTCCAGCCACGCGGACACCTGCGCGGACGGCGCCTCCAGGAGCGCGTCGCCGTCGGGGGAGGACAGCGCCATCAGGATGACGTTGCGGCCGTCGACCTTCGTCGGCCAGATCCGCACGTCCCCGTGGCCGCACGGCCGGAAGACGCCCTCCACGAGCAGCTCGCGGGCGAACGTCCAGTTGACGGGGTGCTCGGAGCCGATGTGGAAGGTGATGTGGACGGCGTACGGGTCGTCCACCCGGTACGCGAGCCGGGCCGGGACCGGCACCGAGCGCTCCGGGGACAGGACCAGCTTCAGCTCCAGCTCGCGCTCGACCACGTTGTTCTCGGTGTTCTGCATGGCGTGCGGCCTCTCTCTTGGGTCTCTCACGTACGGGCCCGCGGTGGGCCTGCACAGGGGGAGAGAGGGGTCGGGCCGGTTCATTACGCGACTTCGGGAAATTTTCTGAGGAATTTTTTCCGGGCCTCATGGGTAGGGCCCGAGAATCACGGTGAGTGACGAAATTCCGGGACTGTCGCTCGAAGGCGGGCTTTCTGGCGGGCTCCTTCTCCCTGCGGCGGCGTTCTTCGTTACTGTCCTCCCTGGGGCGCGGGGCGGTCGGCGCGGACGCCGCGCGGCCCGGGCGGATCAACGGCGTTGTGACTGAACGGAGTCGGGGCAGTGGCTACTCCACCTGGAGGCGGCGGAGAGGTACCGCAGGCGGGCTACTACCCGGACCCGTCGATTCCCGGGTACATCCGCTTCTGGAACGGCGGCGCGTGGGTTCCCGGTACGAGTCGGCCCGCGCCCAAGGAGGGCGAGGCGCCGCCGGCGCCGCCCGTGCCGGTCGCCCCGCAGGTGGCGCCGAGCCCGGCCCCGGCGCCACGACTCCCCGCGGCCCCGGCGGCCCCGGCCGTCCAGGCCGTCCCCGCGGTCCCGGCCGTCGAGGAGACCGGCCCGGTCTTCCTCGACGACGAACCGGAACCCGCCGCGGCCGCTCCCCAGGAGCCCGCCTCCGCCTGGCAGGCCAGCACCTCCCGGCAGACCGGCTTCGGCGGCGAGCGCGACCAGAAGGTCTCGTGGGGTGTCCAGGACGAGCAGCAGCCCACCGCGCCGGCCGCCTCCGCGGCCGCGGGCGTTGCCGCTGCCGCCGATCCGCGCGCCGCGGCCGCCTGGCCGTCGGCCGGCGGCCAGGCGGCGCCCGCAGGTCCTGCCGCCGCTTCCGGTGGCGGGGTCTCGATGCGCCGCGACCCGGCGACGGCCGTCGCTCCCCTGGAGGGGGCCGCCCCGGAGGCCCCGGCCACCCCGGCCCCGGCCCCCGCCTGGCCGGAGGCCGGCGGCACCGTCCCCGAGCAGCGCCCCGCCGCCGCGCCGGTCGCTCCGGCCGCGCGCCTCGGCGGCATGCCCGTCACCCCCGCGCCGGCCCCGGCCACGTGGAGCCCGCAGCCCGCGCACCCGGCCGTCCCGGCGCCCGTACCGACTCCCGCCCCCACGCCCGCTCCCGCCCCCACGCCCGCGCCGGCCCCCGCCCCGACTCCGGCCGCGCAGGACCCGCAGCAGCCCGTCGTGCCGTGGAAGCCACCCGTCGAGGACGTGTTCCAGGCGGCGGCGCGGGCGCAGGCGGCGGCGCGGCCCGCCGGGCTCGGACGGCGGCTGCTCGCCCGCCTGGTGGACGGCGCGGTGCTCGGGGCGCTGGTCGGCGCCGTGTCGTACCCCTTCGTGACCGCCGCGATCGAGCACCTCCAGGAGAAGATCGAGGCAGCCCGGCAGACCGGCGTCACCGTGCAGGTGTGGCTGGTCGACGGCACCACCTCCGTGCAGTTCGGCATCGTGCTCGCCGCGTTCCTCGTCCTCGGCACGCTGTACGAGGCGCTGCCCACCGCCAAGTGGGGCCGCACGCTGGGCAAGAAGCTGTGCGGCATCGAGGTCCGCGACATCGAGGGGCAGCACCCGCCGACCTTCGGCGCCGCGCTGCGCCGCTGGCTGCTCTACGGAGTGCTCGGGCTGCTCGGCATCGGCCTGTTCAACGTCGTCTGGTGCCTCTTCGACCGCCCGTGGCGCCAGTGCTGGCACGACAAGGCGGCCGGCACCTTCGTCGCCCGGTAGGGCCAGCCCGGATTGCGGGGGTCCGGTGCCCGGGGTGCACTGCCCCCATGAGCAACGACCAGCCGCCGCCGCCCCCGGGTCAGCCGCCGCCCGACGACGACCCGTTCCGCAAACGGCCCCCGCAGGAGCCGCCGCAGCAGCCCCCGCAGGAGCCTCCGTCGGGGAGCCCGTACGACCGGATGCCCCCGCCGCCTCCCTCGTACGGCGGTGGCGGCGGCGATCCGTACGGCGGCGGAGGACCGTACGGAGGGGGCGGGGGTCCTTACGGCGGTGGGCCCTACGGCGGGACCGATCCGCTCGCCGGGATGCCCCCGCTCGCCGAGTCCGGCCGGCGCATCGCCGCCCGGGTCGTCGACTGGCTCATCATCGCCGTGCCGCTGGCGGTCATCGGCATCCCGTTCGACGTCTACGACCGGGCCGGGAACGGCAACGACTGGGACGACACGGTCAACAGCCTCAACGGCGGCGGGCAGCTGGTCTTCCAGCTCATCACGATCGTCGCGTTCGTCGCGTACGACGCCGTCATGGTCGCCAAGGGCGGCCAGACGCTCGGCAAGAAGTGGCTGAAGCTGCGGGTCGCGATGCTCAACGACGGGTCCACGCCGTCGATGAACGCCTCCCTGATCCGCTCGGTCGTGCTCTGGCTGCCGACGCTGATCTGCTGCGCGTGCCTGTGGCCGCTGCTCCTGCTGATCCTGATCCTCGTGGACAAGCCGTACAAACAGGGCCTGCATGACAAGGCGGCGAAGACGGTCGTGGTGTCCGTCCCGCAGTAGTCACGCCCGCGGTAGTCCCGCCGGCAGTAGCCCCGCAGTGGTCCCGCAAGAGCAGGAAGCCGCCAACCGTACGAAACGGAAGAGCGGTTACGAACCGATCCGGGTGTCCGCGCCCGCGCCCACGGGTGCGGCGGGCACCCGGATCGCTGTGTCCCGGGCCACGTCGACAGAAGTCGCCGCGGAGGTCTTGACGTGCCGCGCTCCTACCGGCATCGTCACCGCAACCAGCACGCCGAGCATCAGACCCGCGGCGGAGATGACCGCGATGCCGAGGGTCGTGGTCGTGCCGGAGAGCAGCAGCAGGGCGACGGTCGAGAGTACGACGGTGGCCGAACCGGTGGCGTACTGAGCGGCGTTCGGTCGCTGCATGGCGGTTACCGTCCCTCGGGGGCGCTGGGCGAGTGCGACTCTACGACGGTGGATGCCCGGCCGCAGGGGAACTAAGCGTGACCTAACCCACGCTCCGATGCACGGGGGGCGCAGGGGCGCACGGTCATGTCGCATATGCGGGCGACGGAAGTTCGTTCGATGTTCGACTATCGGAAATCCGATCCCGCATAGTGCAGTTGGCCTGCACAAGTCAAGGTCTGTCTTTTCTGCTTCAACTCCGGTCGAATGTCGTCACTTGTGACGCGTCACCCGTCCGGCGGACACCCCACCACCGATCCGCCGCGCGAGGTGCGCCGGGGAGGACAGAAACAAGTGAACAACAGACGACGGGCGATCCGCGCGTCCGCGATCGTGGTGGCCCTTGCCGCCACCGCAGCGACCGCTTCGACCTTCACCGCGTGGGCGGACACGACCACCCCCGCGCAGGCCGCCACCGCGGCCCGGGCGAACGCCGCCGACAAGACCACGGTCGACCACGACCTCGACGGTCCGTACAGCAAGCAGCAGGCCGCGCAGCGCCAGGCCGCCATCGAGCAGGTGCTCAACGGCGAGACCAAGGTCGAGCGCCGCAACGGCTCCCAGGTCGTCAAGCTCGACAGCAAGAAGTACGTCGAGCTGGCCCGCGAGAAGACCGACAAGATCTTCACCATCCTCGTCGAGTTCGGCGACCAGGTGGACAACACGACCCTGGTCGACCGCAAGGACGACGACACGACCGAGCTCAAGCCGAAGTACGGCGGCCAGCCCGGCCCGCTCCACAACTCCATAGCCCAGCCCGACCGGTCGACGGACAACTCGACCGCCTGGCAGGCGGACTACAACCAGCAGCACTTCCAGGACCTGTACTTCGGCACCGGCAAGGACAAGAAGGGCCAGCCGAAGCAGTCCCTGAAGACCTACTACGAGAAGACCTCGTCCGGCCGCTACTCGGTCGACGGTGCGGTCTCCGACTGGGTCAAGGTCCCGTACAACGAGGCCCGTTACGGCTCCAACTACTGCGGCCAGACCAACTGCGCCAACGTGTGGGACACCGTGCGCGACGGCCTCGTCGCCTGGAACGCCGACCAGAAGGCCAAGGGCAAGACCGACGCCGAGATCAAGGCGACGCTGGCGCAGTACGACCAGTGGGACCGCTACGACTTCGACGCCGACGGCAACTTCAACGAGCCCGACGGCTACATCGACCACTTCCAGATCGTCCACGCGGGCGAGGACGAGTCGGCCGGCGGCGGCGTCGAGGGCAAGAACGCGCTCTGGGCGCACCGCTGGTACGCCTACGGCACCGACGCCGGCAAGACCGGCCCGGCGAACAACAAGTCCGGCGGCACCCAGATCGGCGACTCGGGCATCTGGGTCGGCGACTACACGATGCAGCCGGAGAACGGCGGCCTGGGCGTCTTCGCCCACGAGTACGGCCACGACCTCGGTCTGCCGGACCACTACGACACCGCGGGCGGCGAGAACTCGACCGGCTTCTGGACCCTGATGTCCTCCGGTTCCTGGCTCGGCACCGGCAAGGACTCGATCGGCGACCTCCCCGGCGACATGAACGCCTGGGACAAGCTGCAGCTCGGCTGGCTGAACTACGCCAAGGTCAACGACTGGCAGCGCGGCACCAAGACCACCCACAAGCTGGGCGTCTCGGAGTACAACACCAAGCTGCCGCAGGCGCTCCTCGTCGAGCTGCCGAAGAAGGCCGTCACCACCGACATCGTCGCTCCGGCCGAGGGTGCCACCCAGTGGTGGAGCAACATGGGTGACGACCTCAAGAACACCCTGACCCGCTCGGTCGACCTGACCGGCAAGACCTCGGCCTCCCTGGAGCTCCAGGGCTGGTACGACATCGAGCTGGACTACGACTACCTCTACACCGAGGTGTCGACGGACGGCGGCGCCAACTGGACCGCCGTGGACGGCACCGCCGACGGCGTGGCCATCCCGAAGGACGCCTCGGGCGCCCCGGCGCTGACCGACGTCTCCGGCACGCACAAGAAGCTCGTCTACAACCTGGACGCGTACGCGGGCAAGAAGTTCGACCTCCGCTTCCGCTACCAGACGGACGGCGGCGCGGGCGGCAAGGGCTTCACCGCCGACGCCATCACGCTGACCGCCGACGGTGCCGCCGTCTTCTCGGACAACGCCGAGAACGGTGACAACGGCTGGGTCGGCAAGGGCTTCTCGCGGGTCGGCAAGGGCTTCACGAAGGAGTACGAGCAGTACTACATCGCGGAGAACCGCCAGTACGTCTCGTACGACAAGACCCTCAAGGTCGGCCCGTACAACTTCGGCTGGACCGGCGACAAGGCGAGCTGGGTCGAGCACTACGCGTACCAGAACGGTCTGCTGATCTGGAAGTGGGACCTGTCCCAGAAGGACAACAACACCTCCCAGCACCCGGGCCAGGGTCTGGTCCTCCCGATCGACTCGCACCCGAGCCCGCTGAAGTGGCGTGACGGCACCCTGATGCGCAACCGCGTCCAGGCGTACGACTCGCCGTTCACCATCGCCCGCACCGACGGCTTCCAGCTGCACAGCAAGGACGTCGCCACGTGGGTCCCGTCGCAGGCCGGCAACCCGGTCTTCGACGACAAGAAGGGCGTGTACTGGTTCGCCGAGAACCCGCGCGCCGGTGTCCAGGTAACTGACACCAACACCAAGATCCAGGTCGTGAAGGAGCCGAAGGACGGCCAGTCCGTCACGGTCCAGGTCGGCCCCTCGGTGAAGTAGAAGTTAATTCTCCTGCGTCTTCGCAGGTCAGAGCATGATCGGCCGTCGCCCCCTAGCGGGCGGCGGCCGATCGTGTTTAGGTGCGTCTACGGCTCATCGCCGTCCGACCTTATTGACAGTAGTTCCACGGGGGAGTGGTTCCGCATGCCCAGCGGAGGGTTCTGCAGACTGCCGGGAGGCAGTGTCGTCGTCGCCATCGGCCTGCCCAGCCCGGCCGGCGACGGGGCCACCGTGCGCTTCCTGGTGCACGCGGCGAACCGGGCCCGCGCCCTGACCAGGCTGCGGAACCTGGGGCTGCGCGCGGTCTACCTCCGCGGCAACGCCGAGCCGCCCACCCCGGACGAGATCACGGCCGTGCTCCACCACCCCGAGGGGATGCTGTGGCGCAGCTGCCCGCAGGAGCTGTGGCACCCCATACGGTCGCTGCCGAAGGCCCCGGCGGCCTGAGGAAGGCCCTCAGGGGTGCTACGGGGCGACGACCGGCTTGCCGGTCAGCTCGACGCCCGCCGCGCGCAGCTCCTCCAGGGCCCGGTCCGTGGACTCCTTCGCCACGCCGGCCGTCAGGTCGAGCAGCACCTGGGTGCGGAAGCCCTCGCGGGCCGCGTCCAGGGCGGTCGCCCGCACGCAGTGGTCGGTCGCGATGCCGACCACGTCCACCTCGGTGACCTTGCGGGCGCGCAGCCAGTCGGCGAGCGTGCTGCCGTTCTCGTCGCGGCCCTCGAAGCCGCTGTACGCGGCCTCGTACGCGCCCTTGTCGAAGACCGCGTCGATCGCGCCGCTGGCGACGGCGGGCGCGAAGTTCGGGTGGAACCCGACGCCCTCGGTGCCGGCCACGCAGTGCCGCGGCCAGGAGGTCAGATAGTCCGGGTGGTCCGAGAAGTGCGGGCCCGGCTCCACGTGGTGGTCGCGGGTCGCCACCACGTGCTGGTAGCCGGCCCCGCCCGCCGCCCCGATTAGCTCGGTCACGGCGGCGGCGACATCGGCGCCCCCGGCCACCGCGAGGCTGCCGCCCTCGCAGAAGTCGTTCTGAACGTCCACAACGATCAATGCGCGGTGCATGGCGGGTGTCCTTGCCGAGACGGGGCGGGTGGGGTCGGATTCGAGCCTAGAGACTTCCCCCTCCCGGCGGGAGGGGGCGCCAGGAGGCGTTACAGGTATTCCGTGGGCAGCACCGGCTCGCCCCGCGACAGCTGGATCGCCGACATCGGGAGCGCGGCGCGGGCCGCGATGTGGCGGGCGCGGGCGGCCTCCAGGGGTTCCCGGGCCACCACGTCACCGCCCTTGACCAGCTCGACGAGCAACTGCCGGTCGACGAGCTCCGGCGGGACCTGGCCGGTGCCGACGACCTCGGCCTCGGCGACCCCGGCGGCGTCGGCGCGGCGGGCCGCCCACTTGCGGCCGCCGATGGAGGCCTTGCCGCCCACCGACTTCTTCGCCACCGGCGTCAGCGGCGCCTTCGGGTCGGCCGAGGAGGCCCGGGCGACCAGCTTGTAGACCATGGAGCAGGTCGGGTGGCCGCTGCCGGTGACCAGCTGGGTGCCCACCCCGTACGCGTCGACCGGCGCGGCCGCGAGCGAGGCGATGGCGTACTCGTCGAGGTCCGAGGTGACCACGATCTTCGTGTCGGTGGCGCCCAGCTCGTCCAGCTGCGCCCGCACCCGGTGCGCGACGAGCAGCAGGTCGCCGGAGTCGATGCGGACGGCTCCGAGCCCGGGGCCCGCCACCTCGACGGCGGTGCGGACGGCCTCGGTGACGTCGTACGTGTCGACGAGGAGCGTGGTGCCGTCGCCCAGCGAGTCGACCTGGGCCCGGAAGGCGTCCCGCTCGGTGTCGTGCAGCAGGGTGAAGGCGTGGGCGGAGGTGCCCACGGTCGGGATGCCGTAGCGGAAGCCTGCCGCGAGGTCCGAGGTGGCCTCGAAGCCGCCCACGTAGGCGGCGCGCGAGCAGGCCACGGCGGCCAGCTCGTGGGTGCGCCGGGCGCCCATCTCGATGAGCCGGCGGCCGCCCGCGGCGGCCGACATCCGGGAGGCGGCGGCCGCGATCGCCGAGTCGTGGTTGAGGATCGACAGGATCACCGTCTCCAGGAGCACGCACTCGGCGAAGGAGCCCTCCACGCGCAGGACCGGCGAGCCCGGGAAGTACACCTCGCCCTCGGGGTAGCCCCAGATGTCGCCGGAGAAGCGGTAGCCGGCCAGCCACTGGAGGGTCGGCTCGTCGACGATGCCCCGCTCGCGCAGGAAGCCGAGCACGGCCGGGTCGAAGCGGAAGTTCTCGACCGCGTCCAGGACCCGTCCGATGCCCGCCACCACGCCGTAGCGCCGCCCCTCGGGCAGCCGGCGGGTGAAGACCTCGAAGACGGACCGGCGGTCCGCCGTGCCGGCCCGGAGGGCCGCCTGGAGCATGGTCAGCTCGTACTGGTCGGTGAAGAGCGCGGTCGACGGAACATCCACCGGCAGCCCAAGGTCCGCAGCGTTCATATGAGGAATGCTAGCGGGTATTCGTCAGTTTGACGAATACCCCTGCCGGACGAGTGGACCCGCGCAGGTGACCCGTTTGTGCGACGGGCCGGTAAGGGTGGCAGCATGGGACAAGTGAGTGTTGCGCCTATCGAGATCGAGCGGACCGAGTCGGCCGAGGAGGTCTCCGCCGTCGTCGAACCGGACGTGCCGTGGGTGACCCTCGTGCACAACGACCCGGTGAACCTGATGAGCTATGTCACGTACGTCTTCCAGGCGTACTTCGGCTACTCCAAGGACAAGGCGCACAAGCTGATGCTCGACGTGCACAACAAGGGCCGCGCGGTGGTCTCCAGCGGCACCCGCGAGGAGATGGAACGGGACGTGCAGGCGATGCACGGCTACGGCCTGTGGGCGACCCTCTCCCAGGACCGCGGCTGATGGCGGGGCGTTTCGAGGCCGTTCCGGGCGGCGGCGCGGCCGTCGCGCTCGACGAGGTCGAGATCTCCATCCTGCGCTCCTTCGCCGTCCAGCTCATGGAGCTGATCGGTCCCGGCGACGAGCCGGCCGAGGACGCCGACCCGCTGGCCGCGCTGTTCGTCGAGGGCCCCAGCGAGCCGCCCGCCGACCCGGCGCTGCGCCGGCTCTTCCCCGACGCGTACGGGGACGACACCGACGAGCTGCGCCAGGCGGCCGCCGACTTCCGCCGCTACACCGAGAACGACCTGCGGGCCCGCAAGCGCGACGACGCGCACACGGTGGTGCGCAGCCTCGACTCGCTCAGCACCGACGCGGTGGGGGAGGGCGGCGGCATCCTCAAGCTGACCGCCGACGAGTCCCGCGCCTGGCTCGGCGCGCTCAACGACCTCCGGCTGACCATCGGCACCCGCCTGGAGGTCACGGAGGACGACGAGAGCGAGGAGCTGTACCGGCTGCCGGACGACGATCCGCGCAAGCCGATGGTGATGGCGTACCTGTGGCTGGGCGCGCTGCAGGAGTCCCTCGTCGAGACTCTGCTGCCGTAGGCGTGGCCGTCGCGGCGTGCGTCGCGGCGTGTTCGCTCAGCGGACGCTCAAATCCGGATAACGAATACGTTATCCAAGTGCCCTTCTTGCTCTGTTGAGTCCCTTTCGTCCGCTCTTTCGAGTGGTGTGGGTCACGCGCACAACGGTCGATCACGGTGAACCCCGTGATAAATCTTCACGACCACCCGGGGACGCCACCCCTGTCCCCGGGGGCGCTTTGACCGGCTGACCGCCGGTGGCACTCCATTCCACATCCGGGGGGATCAGGACCTGATCCGCAGCACGGACGGCCGAGTCGGCCGGTGCGCGGATCAGCATGGAGAAAGGCGCACCACCATGACCTCAGTGCAGGTCGACAAGCAGCACGACGGCAATGAGGCCGCGGACACCGCAGCCGGCGAGGGCTATCACCGGGCGCTCGGCGCCCGTCAGATCCAGATGATCGCGATCGGCGGCGCCATCGGCACCGGCCTCTTCCTGGGCGCGGGCAAGGGCATCTCCATCGCGGGCCCCAGCCTGATCCTCGCGTACGCCATCGCGGGCCTCGTCATCTTCTTCATCATGCGGGCGCTCGGCGAGCTCCTCATGTACCGCCCGGTCTCGGGCTCCTTCTCCGAGTACGCCCGCGAGTTCATCGGCCCGTTCGCGGGCTTCGTGACCGGCTGGACGTACTGGCTCTTCTGGGTCGTCACCGGCATCACCGAGGTCACCGCCGCGGCCACCTACATGACGTACTGGTGGGACATCCCGCAGTGGCTGTCCGCCCTCGTCTTCACGGTGATCCTCTACGCCGCCAACCTGATCTCGGTGAAGCTCTTCGGTGAGCTCGAGTTCTGGTTCTCCATGGTCAAGGTCACCGCCATCGTCGGCATGATCCTGATCTGCGCCGGCATCCTCACCCTCGGCTTCTCCGACGCCGGCGACACCGCGTCCGTGACGCACCTGTGGGACCTGGGCGGCTTCTTCGCCGGCGAGAACGGCATCGGCTCGACCCTGATGACCCTCCAGATGGTCATGTTCGCCTTCCTCGCCGTCGAGCTGGTCGGCGTCACCGCGGGCGAGTCCAAGGACCCGAAGACGGTCCTGCCGAAGGCCATCAACACCGTGCCGTGGCGCATCGCCGTCTTCTACGTCGGTGCGCTGATCATGATCCTGTCGGTCGTCCCGTGGACCGAGTTCCAGCCGGGCGTCTCCCCGTTCGTCGCCGCCTTCGAGAAGATGGGCCTCGGCATCGGCGCCGCCATCGTGAACTTCGTGGTGCTCACCGCCGCCCTGTCGTCCTGCAACTCGGGCATGTACTCCACCGGCCGCATGCTGCGCGACCTCGCGCTCAACGGCCAGGGCCCGAAGGTCTTCACCAGGCTGACCCGCAGCGGCACCCCGCTCGTCGGCACCACCGTCTCGGCCGCGCTGATGACGGTCGGCGTCTGGATCAACTACCAGTGGCCCGGCGAGGCGTTCAACTACGTCGTCTCCTTCGCCACCATCTCCGGCATGTGGGCCTGGATCGTCATCCTGATCTGCCAGATCCGCTACCGCCTCAAGGCCGACCGCGGCGAGCTGCCCCAGTCCTCCTTCAAGGCCCCCGGCGGCATCTGGCTCAGCGTCTTCTCGCTCGCCTTCATCGGCATGGTCATCGTGACCATGGGCATGGACAAGGACAACCGCGTGGCGCTGTACGGCGCCCCGGTGTGGGGCCTGATCCTGGCCGTCTCCTACCTGGTGCTCAAGGCCCGCAACCCCGAGGGCGCCGCGTTCGTCAAGAAGGCCTGACCGGCTCCGTACGGCTCCGACCTGCAAGGTCTCAGCATCCGGGCCGTCTCGTACCGCACCTCGGTACGGGGCGGCCCGTCTGCTTATCCTGTCGGCATGCTGACCATCACCCGAGCCCTGTACGACCAGATCGTGGAACACTCCCGCGCGGACCACCCCGACGAGGCCTGCGGCGTGGTCGCGGGACCGGCCGGCAGCGGCCGCCCCGAGCGCTTCATCCCGATGCTCAACGCGGCGCGCTCGCCCACCTTCTACGAGTTCGACTCCGCCGATCTGCTCAAGCTCTACCGCGAGATGGACGACCGCGACGAGGAGCCGGTGATCGTCTACCACTCGCACACGGCGACCGAGGCCTACCCGTCCCGCACCGACATCTCCTACGCCAACGAGCCGCAGGCGCACTACGTCCTGGTCTCCACCGCCGACACCGACGGCGCGGGCCCCTTCCAGTTCCGCTCGTACACGATCGTCGACGGCGTGGTGGAGGAGGAAGAGGTCAAGGTCGTCGAGGCGTACGAGTAGGGCGTACGGCCGGCGGCCCGCTCCCCGGGTCCGGCAGGCGAACGCGATCAGTCCGGGATGTGAGATCACATTCCGGAACCCGGACCGGGAATCGATACGATGAGCGCATGGTTTCCCACGACGTGAGCGAAGAGACGCCGGGCACCCCCCTGCTCGTGGCGCGGCTGCACGTCGACCTGTGCCGCCTCGCCAGCGCGATGTGTCCGCCGCGCGCCGCGCTCTGAGCGACCGACCGACCGCACGGCCCGAGCGCACGCCCCGCACCACCCCCCTTCGCGCGGGGGCCGCACGCGCGCCCATCACGCCACCACGCCCGCTGCACGCCAGCCACTACGCCCCTCTCAAGGAGCCCACGCCATGGCCATCGAGGTCCGCATCCCGACCATCCTCCGCACCTACACCGACGGCGCCAAGGCCGTCGAGGGCAAGGGCGACACCCTCGCCGAGCTCTTCGCCGACCTGGAGACGCGCCACACCGGGATCGAGGCCCGCATCGTCGACGGCGGCAAGCTGCGCCGCTTCGTCAACGTGTACCTGAACGACGAGGACGTCCGCTTCCTCGACGGCATCGAGACCAAGCTCGCCGACGGCGACAACGTCACGATCCTGCCGGCCGTCGCCGGCGGCATGGTCTGAGCGGACCGGTCCCCATGCGCTACGACTCCCCGCTGGCCGCGGTCGGCAACACGCCCCTCGTCCGGCTGCCGCGCCTGTCCCCCTCGGACGACGTCCGGATCTGGGCCAAGCTGGAGGACCGCAACCCCACCGGCTCGGTCAAGGACCGCCCCGCGCTCCACATGATCGAGCAGGCCGAGAAGGACGGCCGGCTCACCCCCGGCTGCACCATCCTCGAACCCACCAGCGGCAACACCGGCATCTCGCTCGCCATGGCGGCCAAGCTCAAGGGCTACCGCATCGTGTGCGTCATGCCGGAGAACACCAGCGAGGAGCGCCGCCAGCTGCTCGCCATGTGGGGCGCCGAGATCATCTCGTCCCCCGCCGCCGGCGGCTCCAACACCGCCGTCCGGGTCGCCAAGGAGCTCGCGGAGCAGCACCCGGACTGGGTGATGCTCTACCAGTACGGCAACCCGGACAACGCGGGCGCCCACTACGCCACCACCGGCCCCGAGATCCTCGCCGACCTGCCCTCCATCACGCACTTCGTGGCGGGCCTCGGCACCACCGGCACCCTCATGGGCGTCGGCCGCTACCTGCGCGAGCACAAGCCCGACGTCAAGATCGTCGCCGCCGAGCCGCGCTACGACGACCTCGTCTACGGCCTGCGCAACCTCGACGAGGGCTTCGTGCCCGAGCTGTACGACGCCTCCGTGCTCACCACCCGCTTCTCCGTCGGCTCCGCCGACGCGGTCACCCGCACCCGCGAACTCCTCCAGCGGGAGGGCATCTTCGCGGGCGTCTCGACCGGCGCCGCCCTGCACGCGGCGATCGGCGTCGGCAACAAGGCCGTCAAGGCCGGCGAGAGCGCCGACATCGCCTTCGTCGTCGCCGACGGCGGCTGGAAGTACCTGTCGACCGGCCTCTACACGGCCGCGACGACCGAAGAGGCGATCGCGACGGTCCAGGACCAGCTCTGGGCGTGAGCCGCTCGGCCCCCGGCGCCCGCTAACGCGCCAGATGGCGGACCTGGTCCCACACGACCGGGTCCGCCGTTCCCACTCTCCGGCGGAACTCCCACACCGGCACGTCCCGCAGCTCGTCCGTCTCCAGGAAGCTCGGCCGCCCCTGCGCGTCGCCCACCGAGCCCGGCGGCAGCGCGATCACCCCCGGCCGCTCGTCGTGGTACTTGCTGGTGATCTTCGCGACCAACGCGCAGTCCCCGCGCAGCGCGAGCACCAGACACGGCCGGTCCTTCGACCCCGGCCCGTCCTCGAACGGCACGTCCGCCCACCAGATCTCGCCCGGCCGCGGCTGCCGTTCCGGCGCCGGCCCGCGCGGGGGAGCGGTCCGCTCCGGCCGGGCCGGCGGACGCGTACGGCCCGCGGGCCGACGGCCCGAGCGGCGCCACCCTCCCCCGGACTTCGTCCGGGGGGACCCCCAGGCCAGCGCCACCGCGAGTGCGAGCACCACCACCGCGACGAGCGCGGGCCACCACGACATGTCCATACCTCAAGACCGTACCGCCGCGCACGCCGCGCCGCCGGGACGCCCCGCCATCCATCCGAACCGGTGACAGCGCCCGTGAGTTCCCCCACAACGGGCCGCCACGGAGGAGCGACCGGCCGCCACGCGCCGTACTCTCGACAGACCGCACGACCTCCCCGCCAGCAGCGCGCTTTCCGCACCCGTCCACGGAGGTTCACGCTCCATGAAGCTCACCGTCGTCGGCTGCTCCGGGTCGTTCCCGTCCGCGGAATCGGCCTGTTCGAGCTACCTCGTAGAGGCCGACGGCTTCCGGCTGCTCCTCGACATGGGCAACGGCGCCCTCGGCGAGCTGCAGCGCCACATCGGTCTGTACGACCTCGACGCGATCTTCCTCAGCCATCTGCACGCCGACCACTGCATCGACATGTGCGGCTACTTCGTCGCCCGCTACTACCGTCACGACGGCGGCCGCTGCCCGGCCCTGCCCGTGTACGCCCCCGAGGGTGCGGAGCAGCGCCTGACCACGGCGTACGCGGACATCCCGACGCCCGGCGCGATGGGCGAGGCCTTCGACTTCCGCACGCTGAGCTCCGGCAGCTTCGAGATCGGCCCCTTCCGGGTGCGTACGGAGAAGGTCCAGCACCCGGTCGAGGCGTACGGCATCCGGGTCGAGCACGGCGGCCGCTCCCTCACCTACTCCGGTGACACCGGCGTCTGCGACGCCCTCCACGAGCTGGCGGACGGCACCGACCTCTTCCTCTGCGAGGCCTCCTTCACCCACGGCAAGGAGGACATCCCGGCCCTCCACCTCAACGGCCGCGAGGCCGGCGCCCACGCCGCCCGCGCCGGCGTCGGCCGCCTGGTCCTCACCCACATCCCGCCGTGGACGGACGGCGAGCGCAACCTGGCCGACGCGCGCGAGGTCTACGCGGGCCCGGCGGAACTGGCGCGCGCGGGCGCGGTGTACGAGATCTGACCACGAGATCTGACTACGAGATCTGAGCGGAACGGCCGAAGCCCCTGCCCCTCGACGAGGAGAGGCAGGGGCTTCGGTGTGCGCGGGAGGCTACTTCGCCTCCGCCTTCTGCAGCTCCGCGAGCTCCTCGTCGGACTCGCGGCCCGGGGTCGGAAGGTTGAACTTGATGATCGCGAAGCGGAAGACCACGTAGTAGACGGCCGCGAAGCAGAGGCCGACCAGCGCCAGACCCCACGGGTTCGAGGCGATACCGAGGTTCAGGAAGAAGTCGACCGCGCCGGCGGAGAAGCCGAAGCCGTCCTTCATGCCGAGGGACCAGGTCAGCGCCAGCGAGACACCGGTCAGGACCGCGTGGATCGCGTAGAGCACCGGGGCGATGAACATGAAGGTGAACTCGATCGGCTCGGTCACGCCGGTGACGAAGGAGGTGAGCGCGAGGGAGAACATCATGCCGCCGACCACCTTGCGCCGCTCCGGGCGGGCGCAGTGGACGATCGCGAGGCAGGCCGCGGGCAGGGCGAACATCATGATCGGGAAGAAGCCAGTCATGAACTGTCCGGCGGTGGGGTCGCCCTCCAGGAAGCGGGCGATGTCGCCGCTCTTGCCGTTGAACTCGCCGGCCTGGAACCACGGGAAGGAGTTCAGCAGGTGGTGCATGCCGACCGGGATCAGCGCACGGTTGGCGACACCGAAGATGCCCGCGCCGACGGCGCCGGAGTTGACCAGGCTCTCACCGAACCAGTGCAGACCGGACCCGAGCCACGGCCAGATCAGGCCGAACACGACGCCGGTGAGCAGACCGGCGAAGGCGGACAGGATCGGGACGAGGCGGCGACCACCGAAGAAGCCCGCCCAGTCGGGCAGCTTGGTGCGGTAGAAGCGCTGGTAGAGGAGGGCGACGATGATGCCCATGACCACGCCGCCGAGCACCTTGGCGTCGACCGCCTGCTCCACCAGGACGATCTTGCCGTCGACGATGGCTTCCTTCTTGGGCAGGCTGCTGTCCGTGAACGTGCCGAGCACGCTCTTGAAGACCAGGTAGCCCGTCACGGCCGCGAGGGCCGTGGACCCGTCCGACTTCTTGGCGAAGCCGATCGCGATGCCGACGGCGAACAGCAGCGCCATGTTGTCGAGCAGGGCGCCGCCACCGGCGGCCATGTAGCCGGCGATCTTGTTGATGAAGGTCGGGAACGATTCCCTGCCGAGCATGTCGGGCTGGCCGAATCGGACCAGGAGCGCGGCGGCGGGCAGCACCGCGACCGGCAGCATGAGGCTGCGGCCGATGCGCTGCATGACGGCCATCGGGCCGGCGCCCCTCTTCTTGTCGGCCGCGGGAGCGGCGGTTGCCGTAGACACAACTTCCTCCAGTGGGCAAGGCGCCGCCAGGGACAGGTGCTACGGGGGTGACGGCGGCGTCTCGGGGAACGCGGTGGTCTGGACCGCGTGGTCTACACCAATGAGTGGTGTAGACCAGTTTTAGCACGTGAGACTTAGATAAGGAACCTGTGAATTCTGTGGGCTTCGGCAAAGCCGGACAGGCGACGACAAAGGGCCCCCGGACCGTGAGGTCCGAGGGCCCTTGGGGGCGGGTCGTGCGGCTGATTCACGCCTTCGTGACGTCCCGCTCCATCTCCTCCTCCAGCTCCTCCGGCTCGCGCCCCGGGGTCGGCAGGTCGAACTTGGTGATCGCGAACCGGAAGATCGCGTAATAGACGACGGCGAAGCACAGCCCGATCGGAATGATCAGCCACGGCTTGGTCGCCAGGTTCCAGTTGATCACGTAGTCGATCAGGCCGGCCGAGAAGCTGAATCCGTCCTTCACGCCGAGCGCCCAGCTCACCGCCATCGAGACACCCGTGAGCACCGCGTGGATCGCGTACAGCACCGGCGCGATGAAGAGGAAGGAGTACTCGATCGGCTCGGTGATGCCGGTGACGAACGAGGTCAGGGCGACCGACAGCATCAGGCCGCCGATCTCCTTGCGCCGGTGCGGCTTGGCGCAGTGGGTGATCGCGAGCGCGGCGGCCGGCAGCGCGAACATCATGATCGGGAAGAAGCCCGTGGTGAACTGGCCGGCCTCCGGGTCGCCCGCGAGGAACATGGTGATGTCACCGTGCACCGTGACGCCGTCCGGCTTCGTGTACGAGCCGAACTGGAACCAGATGGGCACGTTCAGGAACTGGTGCAGGCCGATCACGAGCAGCGCGCGGTTCGCGACGCCGAAGATGCCCGAGCCCCAGGCGCCGAGCCCGACCAGCCAGTCGCTGAAGTTCTCCAGGCCGTCGCCGATGGGCGGCCAGACCCACACGCTCAGCGAGGCGACGGCGATCCCGACGAAGGCCATGATGATCGGGACGAGCCGCCGGCCGTTGAAGAAGCCCAGCCAGTCGACCAGCTTCGTACGGTGGTACCGCTGCCACAGATACGCCGTCAGCAGGCCCATGATGATGCCGCCGAAGACCCCCGGGTTCTGGTACGTGTAGCCGACGAAGGCCTCGTCCGGCGCGAGGCAGCCGCCGCTGATGTCCTTCGTACCCGGCGGACAGGTCTTCGGGAACTGCCGCAGCACGTTGAAGTAGACGAGGAAGCCGACCGTCGCCGCCAGCGCCGTCGAGCCGTCCGCCTTCTTCGCCATGCCGATCGCCACGCCGATGCAGAACAGCAGGGGCAGACCGAGACTGCCGTCGAGCAGCGCGCCGCCCGCCCCCTTCATCACCTTGGCGACGTTGTCCCAGCCGAGGCCGTCCGGGCCGAAGACGTCATCCTGGCCGAGCCGGTTGATGATGCCCGCCGCCGGCAGCACCGCGATGGGTAGCTGGAGGCTGCGGCCCATCTTCTGCAGCCCCTGGAAGAAGCGGCTCCCCGTCGAGCCCTTCGGCGCGGCGGCGGCACTGGCGCTACTCATCGGCGTCCTCCCTGGGTCCTGCGGATGCATACTGGTGTAGACCAGTTGCGGTAGGGTCCCGGAGGTCGCTCAGGGCAGGCCGCCGGTGATCGTCATCATTCGGCAGAACGGCGGCATCCGCTCGCGAGGTTGGGCCAACCGTGCGTTACCGTGACAAAGCGGACCGCAGGTGCGCAGAGACGGACAGGGAGAGACATATGGCCAGCAAGGCTGAGAAGATCGTCGCCGGCCTCGGCGGCATCGACAACATCGAAGAGGTCGAGGGCTGCATCACCCGCCTCCGCACCGAGGTCGTCGACCCGTCCCTCGTCGACGACGCCGCTCTCAAGGCCGCCGGCGCCCACGGCGTCGTGAAGATGGGCACCGCCATCCAGGTCGTCATCGGCACCGACGCGGACCCGATCGCCGCCGACATCGAAGACATGATGTGACGCGCTGACACCGGCCGAGGTCAGCAGGAGGGGTCCGTTCCGGCAGGGGAACGGGCCCCTCCGTCATGGGGCTACGCTCGTGGCATGTCTCGTATCGACGGCCGTACGCCCGAACAGCTCCGCCCCGTCACCATCGAACGCGGATGGAGCAAGCACGCCGAGGGATCCGTACTGATCTCCTTCGGCGACACCAAGGTCTTCTGCACCGCCTCCGTCACCGAAGGCGTCCCCCGCTGGCGCAAGGGCAGCGGCGAAGGCTGGGTCACCGGCGAGTACTCCATGCTCCCGCGCGCCACCAACACCCGCGGCGACCGCGAATCCGTCCGCGGCAAGATCGGCGGCCGCACCCACGAGATCTCCCGCCTCATCGGCCGCTCCCTGCGCGCCGTCATCGACTACAAGGCCCTCGGCGAGAACACCATCGTCCTCGACTGCGACGTCCTCCAGGCCGACGGCGGCACCCGCACCGCCGCCATCACCGGCGCCTACGTCGCCCTCGCCGACGCCGTCGCCTGGGCCCAGGGCAAGAAGCTGATCAAGGCCGGCCGCAAGCCGCTCACCGGCACCGTCGCCGCCGTCTCCGTCGGCATCGTCGACGGCACCCCGCTCCTCGACCTCTGCTACGAGGAGGACGTGCGCGCCGACACCGACATGAACGTCGTCTGCACCGGCGACGGCCGCTTCGTCGAGGTCCAGGGCACCGCCGAGGCCGAGCCCTTCGACCGCAAGGAGCTCAACGCCCTCCTCGACCTCGCCTCCGGCGGCTGCGCCGAACTGGCCGAGATCCAGCGCAAGGCCCTCGAAGGAACTCTGTAGGACGCCACCGCGTCCTTCACGACACGGGCGCACGGGTCGAACCGTGCGCCCCGTCCACGTCTGTACGTACATAGGGGGAGGACCCGAACGTGAAGCGCCGCCGCACCATAGCCCTCGCCGTCGCCACGGCCGCCTTCGCAGTCACCGGCCTGACCGGCTGCGGAGCGCTCGACAAGGCCGCGGACTGCATCAAGACGGCCGATGCCATCGCCACCTCCGTCGACAAGCTCTCGCAGGCCGTGAGCAACGCCTCCAACGACCCCACCCAGATCGAGGAAGCCCTCAACAGCATCGACACCGAGCTGGGCAACCTCAAGAACACGACGGACAACGCGGACCTGTCCAAGGCCGTCGACGACCTCACCAAGGGCGTCGAATCCGTCCGCACGGCGGTCAAGAACGGCGACACCACGCCCGACATCAAGCCGATCACCGATGCGGCCACCGAGGTGGGCAAGGTCTGCACCCCCGGCTAGGGCCTGTCCGGCCCTGGGCCGCGCGTGGTCCGTGTGGCGGGGGCTCGGATAATCGGGGCATGACCCGTCTGATCCTCGCCACCCGCAACGCGGGCAAGATCTCCGAACTCCACGCGATCCTCGCCGACGCGGGCCTCGACCTCGAACTCGTCGGCGCGGACGCGTACCCCGAGATCCCCGACGTCAAGGAATCCGGCGTCACCTTCGCCGAGAACGCCCTGCTCAAGGCCCACGCCCTGGCCAGGGCCACCGGCCTGCCCGCCGTCGCCGACGACTCCGGCCTCTGCGTCGACGTCCTGAACGGCGCCCCCGGCATCTTCTCCGCCCGCTGGGCCGGCACCCACGGCGACGACAAGGCCAACCTGAACCTTCTCCTCGCCCAGCTCGCCGACATCGACGACGCCCACCGCGGCGCCCACTTCGCCTGCGCCGCCGCCCTCGCCCTCCCGGACGGCACGGAACGCGTGGTCGAGGGCCGCCTCCCCGGCACCCTCCGCCACGAGCCCGTCGGCACCAACGGCTTCGGCTACGACCCGATCCTCCAGCCGGACGGCTATGAGGTGACCTGCGCCGAACTCACCCCGGCCGAGAAGAACGCGATCAGCCACCGCGGCAAGGCCTTCCGGGCCCTGGTGCCGGTGGTGCGGGAGCTGCTCTCATAAGTGCGGCCGGGGGGACTCGAACCCCCACGGGTATTACCCCACTGGGACCTAAACCCAGCGTGACTGCCAATTCCACCACGGCCGCTCGCTGCCCGGTCATGCTACTGGCCGGGCAGTCCTGCTCACAGACCGCCGTCGGTCAGGCCTCGATCTTCAGGTCCTTGATGATCTTGGCGACGTGGCCGGTGGCCTTCACGTTGTAGAGGGCGCGCTCGACCTTGCCCTCCTCGTCCACGACGACGGTCGAGCGGATGACGCCCGTCACCGTCTTGCCGTAGAGCTTCTTCTCGCCGAAGGCGCCGTACGCCTCCAGGGTCTTCTTCTCGGGGTCGCTGACCAGCGTGACCTTGAGGTTCTCCTTCTCGCGGAACTTCGCCAGCTTCTCCGGCTTGTCCGGGGAGACGCCGATGACGTCGTAGCCCGCGCCCGCCAGCACGTCCAGGTTGTCGGTGAAGTCGCAGGCCTGCTTGGTGCAGCCGGGGGTCAGCGCGGACGGGTAGAAGTAGACGATGACCTTGCGGCCCAGGTGGTCCGCGAGGGAGACCTCGGTGCCGTCCGCGTCGGGGAGGGTGAAGGCGGGGGCGGTGTCGCCGGGCTGCAGTCGCTCGCTCATGGCTGGCTCTCCTCGGGAAAACTCGCTTACGCGATGAGAGCCTAATGGGGGTCGGGGACAACCCGCGGCGGGGGAAGCTGACAGACTGTCTGTCAACGACCGGAACACCACCGGAACACACCACCGGAAGACACGACCGGAACACCACTACGGAGGCAGCTCGGTGTCGGACGCCAGGACCCCTGCGCAGATCGAGGCGGACATCGTCCGCCGGCGCGAGCAGCTCGCCGTCACTCTCGACGAGATCGGCATTCGGATGCACCCGAAGACGATCATCGGGGATGCGAAGGCGAAGGTCGCCGCCCAGGTCGACCACACCGCCGGCCGCGCGTTCGTGGCCGTCAACCGGGTCGTCTCGGACGTGAAGGCCCGCTTCACCCACGACGACGGCACGCCGCGCCTGGAGCGCGTGGTGCCGGTGGCGGTCGTCGCCGTCGCCGTGATCGGGCTCCTGGTGAGCTCCTCCCGGCGGCACAAGGACTGAGCCGGGCGGGTAGGTTCGTTCCCGTGAGCGAGAACACCCACGACAAGCTGCCCATCCGGATGCTCCACGACCGGATCCTGGTCCGGACCGACACCCCCGAGGGGGAGCGGCGGTCGGGCGGCGGCATCCTGATTCCGGCGACCGCGGCCGTCGGCCGTCGCCTTGCCTGGGCGGAGGTCGTCGCGGTCGGGCAGAACGTCCGCACCGTGGAGATCGGCGACCGGGTCCTGTACGACCCCGAGGACCGCGCGGAGGTCGAGGTGCGGGGCGTGGCCTATGTGCTGATGCGCGAGCGCGATCTGCACGCGGTGGCGGCGGACCGGTTCCAGAGCGCGGACTCGACCGGCCTGTACCTGTAGCCGTAGCCGTAGCCGTAGCCGGAGCGATTGCCGGAGCCGTAGTCCGGATGGCCCAAGGCCCTGGTGACCGGTGTCACCAGGGCCTTTGCCTGTCCTTCGCTAAGCTCGACAGCATCCCGACGAGACGCGCCGTACCGGGTTCACGACAAGACGACGCACCCCTGTTCCGTCTTGCTCGTCTCTCGGAGGTGCGTCGTCATGGCCTGGGTCCTTCTCCTGCTCGCCGGTCTGCTCGAAGTCGGCTGGTCCATCGGCATGAAGTACACCGAGGGCTTCACCCGCCTCTGGCCGAGCGTCTTCACGGTCGCCGGGATCATCGCCTCCATGGTGCTGCTCGCCCAGGCCACCAAGTCCCTCCCCATCGGTACGGCCTACGGCGTCTGGGTCGGCATCGGCGCGGCCGGTGCGGCGGTGCTCGGCATGGTCGTGCTCGGCGAGCCGGCGACCGCCGCCCGGATCTTCTTCGTCTGTCTGCTGCTCGTGGCGGTGGTCGGTCTCAAGGCGACGTCGGGCCACTGACGCCGCCGCCGCCGCCGATGCCGCTGACGGGCGTCACCGGCGCACCGGAGTCCACGGGGGCCGCCGCCACGGGTGCCTCGGTCGGCTGTACGGGTACGGGTACGGGAGCAGGTGCGGATTCGGGCTCGGGTCCCGGCTGCGGCGGTGCCTGCACCGGCTGCGGCACCTGCAGGGGAGGCTCCGCCGGCCTCGCGGGCTCCTCCCGGCGCGGCTCGCGCCGCACCGGCTCGGCGCCCCGCTCCCGTACCGCCGCCGTCCTGGGCACGTGCGCCGCCTTCCCTCGGGGGCGCTGCGGCCCCTCGTACCCCTCGCCCGGATGGTCCGACAGCGGAGGCTCCAGCGACAGCTCCTCCGCGCCCTCCATCAGCCGCAGGTCGAACTCCTTCGCCGGCACCCCGGCCAGCGCGTCCCGCGTGAAGCGGGCCCAGATCTCCGCGGGCGCCCCGCCCCCGTTGATCCGCGGCTGGCCGAGGGCCCCGTACAGCGGCAGCTGGCGGCCCGTCTCCGGGTCCTGGCCCATCATCGCGACCACGGTCGCGAGCTCCGGGGTGAAGCCGGCGAACCAGGCCGCCTTGTCGTCCTCCGCCGTGCCCGTCTTGCCCGCCGCGGGCCGCCCGGCCGCGAGGGCCGCCGTGCCCGTGCCGTCGCGCACCACACTGCGCAGCACGGAGGTGGTGGTGTCGGCGGCCTCGCGGGACAGCGCCTGCCGCCCGTCGGTGTCCCGCAGCTCCAGCTCCTCGCCGTCCCGGGAGACCTTCTCGACCAGCGTGTACGTGCTGTGCCGGCCGTGGTTCGCGAGCGTCGCGTACGCCTGCGTGAGGTCCAGGACGCTCGCGGTGGCCGGGCCGAGCGCGATCGACGGCGTGGCGGTGAGGTCGGGGGTGCGGGCCGGCAGGCCGAGTGCCACGGCGGTGTCGCGCACCCGGGCCGGGCCGACGTCCACCGCAAGCTGCGCGTACACCGCGTTCACCGAGCGGTCGGTGGCCGTGCGGACGCTGATCGGGCCGTAGCTCTCGTCGTCCTCGTTCGCGGGGTCGTAGGGCGCGCCGTCCTCCCCGCTCCAGCCCTGCACCGGGCGCCGGTTGTCCCCGTCGTACACGGTGTTCGGGGTGATCCGCTCGCCCTCCTGGGTCTGCGCCCCGTTCTGCAGCGCGGAGGCGAGCACGAAGGGCTTGAAGGTGGATCCGACCTGGTAGTCGCGGCGGGTGGCGTTGTTGACGAACTGCCGGGTGTAGTCGATGCCGCCGTAGAGCGCCACGACCCGGCCGGAGCCCGGCTCGATGGCCGCGCCCCCGACCCGTACGAAACGGTCGGTGGGATTGCGCCGCGGGTCCAGTCTCGCCGTCACGTTCTCCTCGACGGCCTTCACGAAGGCGTCCTGCTTGGCGCGTTCCAGGGTCGTGGTGATCCGGAAGCCGCCGGCGGCGAGGGTCTTCTCGTCGACGATGCCGTGCTCGGTGAGGTACTGCTCGACGGCCTGCACCAGATAGCCGCGCTGTCCGGACAGGCCGGCGGAGGCGCGGGCCGGCTGCGGCTCGGGGAAGACGGCGGCGGTGCGGGCGGCGGGGGACAGCCAGCCCTCGGAGACCATGCCGTCCAGGACGTAGTGCCAGCGGGCGAGCACCCGGTCGCGGTTCTCGGGGTGCTCGGTCACGTCGTACGCGTTCGGCGAGTTGAGCAGCGAGGCGAGGTACGCGCCCTCGGCGGTGCTCAGGCCGTGGGCGTCCTTGCCGTAGTAGGCGCGGGCGGCGGCCTGCACGCCGTACGCGTTGCGCCCGAAGTAACTGGTGTTCAGATAGCCCTCGAGGATCTCGTCCTTGCTCTTCTCGCGGCCCAGCTTGAGCGCGATGAAGAACTCCTTCGCCTTGCGGGTGAGGGTCTGTTCCTGGCCCAGGTAGTAGTTCTTGACGTACTGCTGGGTGATGGTGGAGCCGGACTGGCGGCCCTTGCCGGTGAGGGTGTTCCAGGTGGCGCGGACCATCGCGCGCGGGTCGACGGCCTGCGAGGTGTGGAAGTCGCGGTCCTCGGCGGCGAGCACGGCGCGCTGCACGCCGAGCGGGACCCGGGCCAGGCTGACGTTCTCGCGGTCGACCTCGCCGTCCCGGGCGAGCTGGGTGCCGTCGCGGTAGAGGAAGAGGTTGGACTGGGCGACGGCGGCGGCGTTGGCGGCCGGTACGTCCACGAGGAGGTAGCCGGCGACGAGCCCGCCGAGCAGGAGCAGCGCGCCGAGCGCGGCGAGGCCGAACAGGCGCCGGAGGAGGCGGCGGAGACGCCGGGGCCGACGGGGTCGGGGGTGGGGCTGGGGGCCCGGGCGTCCGGGGGCGCGCGGTGGGAGGGTCGGGTCGCGGGGCTCCCAGGCCTCCGGCTCCGACGGCAGGGCCTCGCTCGCCGCACTGGTGGGCATACCGGATGAAGGGGACATAACACTACATCCTGCACGCGTGGCGCCGGAAGTCCGCAAAACGACTCGACTCCGCTCCCCGGTCTGGTCCATTCCGCGAGCGGAGCGTCATCCTCTGGCCGCGCATTGTTGTTCACGCGCAACCTGGCTGGTTTGTGAGGGCGCTTGCCGTTCGTACGGAGGCGTGGGCGCGGCAGGGGCGGGTCGACTACAACACCACATCGGCGATGCTGACGGCGTGGAAGAAGACCGAAGAGCTGGCATTCCTGAACGAGGTGTCCTCGGTGCCGTTGCAGCAATGCCTGCGGCACCTGCAGACGGCGTTCACTCATTTCTTCGGCAAGAAGGCGAAGTATCCACGCTTCAAGTCGAAGAAGAAGTCGCGGAAGTCCGCCGAGTACACCACGTCCGGGTTCCGGTTCCGTGACGGGAAGCTGACGCTGGCGAAGATGGCGGAGCCACTGACGATCGCGTGGTCGCGTCCGCTCCCAGAGGGGGCCGAGCCATCCATGGTGACCGTGTCGCAGGACGCGGCCGGGCGCTGGTTCGTCTCGCTGTTGTGCGAGGATCCCGGCGTGAAGCCGCTGCCCGCGAACGGCATCGACGTGGGCATCGACGTGGGCATCGACGTGGGCATCGACGTGGGACTTGATCACCTTCTGACCCTGTCCACTGGTGAGAAGATCGCCCACCCCCGGCATGAGCGCCGTGACCGTGCGCGGATCGCCCGGGCCCAGCACGGAGAACTCCGGGCGGGCAGCCTGCTGCGAAGCAGAAAACCCCACTGCGCGAGCTGTAGGACTCCCCCTTGCTCGCGAGGGGGTGGAAGTCAACCTGTCGTACACCTATGCCGGAAGCCGGATGCCAGGGTCCGCCTGCGAGGAACTCCGGATGCGGCCTGGGAGTCTGTCAGGTATGGAGGTGGAGTGGTGACGGTGCGATGGTGAGCTTCACGTACACGGCGGCGGACGAGGAGAAGAGCCGAGGCGTCCGGCGCATGAAGGCGCTGGCGACGGGCCTGCTCGCCCTGGTCGCGACGATCTTCGCCCTGGCGACCTGGGCGAAGTCCTCGGACGCGGGCGCCTGGGCGGGCTATGTCGCGGCGGCGGCCGAGGCCGGCATGGTCGGTGCGCTCGCGGACTGGTTCGCGGTGACGGCGCTCTTCCGGCGCCCGCTGGGGCTGCCCATTCCGCACACCGCGATCATCCCGACGAAGAAGGACCAGCTGGGCGCCTCGCTCGGCTCCTTCGTCGGCGAGAACTTCCTCTCCGCGGATGTCGTACGGGGCAGGCTGCGCGGCTTCGGCATCGCCCGCCGCCTCGGCATCTGGCTCGCGGACCCGGCCCACGCGGACCGGGTCACCTCCGAACTGGCCGCCGCCCTGCGGGGCGCGCTGACGGTGCTGCGCGACTCGGACGTGCAGGCGGTCGTGGGCGAGGCGATCACCCGGCGGGCGGAGGCGGCGGAGATCGGCCCCGGCCTCGGCAAGACCCTGGAACGGATGGTGGCCGACGGCTCCCACCACCGCGCCGTCGACCTCGTCTGCGCCCGCGGTCACGACTGGCTGATCACCCACCGGGACTCGGTGATGGAGGCCATCGAGGGCGGCGCGCCCGGCTGGACCCCGCGCTTCGTGGACCGCAGGATCGGCGAACGGGTCTACAAGGAGCTGCTCCGCTTCGTGACCGAGATGCGCGACATGCCGGGCCACCCGGCGCGCGGCGCGATCGACCGCTTCCTGACGGACTTCGCCGCCGACCTCCAGGGCGACACCGACACGAGGGCGCGGGTGGAGCGCCTGAAGTCCGAGCTCCTGGCCCGCCCGGAGATCCAGGACGTCATCGCCTCCGCCTGGTCCTCGGTCCGCGCCCTGATCCTGGCGGCGGCCGAGGACGAACACAGCCAGCTCCGCCGCCGCGCCCGCGCCTCCCTGATCTCCCTGGGCACCCGCCTCTCGACCGACGCCCGCCTCCAGACGAAGGTCGAGGGCTGGGCGGAGGACGCCGCGGCCTACGTCGTCACCACCTACCGCGCCGAGATCACCTCACTGATCACGGACACGGTCGCCGGCTGGGACGCCACCCAGACCTCCAAGAAGATCGAGGCCAACATCGGCCGCGATCTTCAGTTCATCCGCATCAACGGCACGGTGGTCGGCGCACTGGCGGGCCTGCTGATCTACACGGTCAGCCACGCGCTGGGCGGCTGACCACGTAGGCCGCTCCGGCCATCGCCCCGGCCACGGAGAACACCGCAGGCCACGCCCCGATCTTCTTCGCGAGCGGATGAGACCCGGCGAAGGCCCCTACATATGCGGCGGTCAGCCCGGCCGCCGCCTTCCCCCCGGCCACCTGCGTCCACTCCCGCGCCGCCACCCCACCGGCCACGGCCAGCACCACTCCACCAAGCGGCCGCTTCTTGGTCCACCGCGCCACGGCGTACCCGCCGACGAGCCCGGCGGCGGCGATGGCGGGGGAGAGGGTACGGGCGCTGGGCATGGCGAGGTCCAATCAGTCGGCGAGGTCTCTCGTACTCACGAGCCTAACGAGAGGCCTGAGGGGTGAGGTTCCTGCGCAGGGGCCGGGGATCGCTCAGCTGAGGGGACCCTTCCGTCCGGTGGGTGGGGGCCCGGTTCGTGGCAGGGGCCAGCGGGACTCATGCCCCGCCGGTCACAGTCGGAGGGCGATGCAAACCCCGCTCACGGGAGTCCTTGGGCCCTGTGGCCGCCTCTGAAGTCACAGGAGTTCACACCCGCCCCATTTCGGCTGAGGATTGCCGACTTTGCTCGGCCGGGTCGGTGTCGTGGGAGGGGCTCCCTTTTCCTCGGCTCAGTCTTCGAGCGTCTTGGACAGGGCCTCGGTGATCATACGGGTGGCGAAGTCGGGGTCGTCGGTGAGGCGGTTGATGTGCTCCGCGAGCAGAAGGGCGGTGGCTTCGAGGGGAGTCAGCTCCTCCTTGGTCCAGTCTCCGTACTGCTTTCGCCAGAGGTTGGGGCTGAGGCCGGTGCCCGCGGCGACGACGAGGCCGGCCATGGTGGGGATGGCCTCGGGCCGGACGCTCTTGTGCATCATGCGCATGGTGCCCACGAGGTTGGGCACGACGTACTCGATGACGTCCTTGTCGTGGTCCTCGTAGGCCATCCGCAGCCACTGCATGAACATGTAGATGAGCGTGCACGCACCGTCCAGCACGTCATCGGCTCCCCCGGGACCCAGGGAGGCCGCGACCTGGGCGACCCACGACCGTTGTTCGGGGTCGGTCCCGTCCTTGCCGTTGCGGATGGCCGTGAGCTGAGAGTCGATCATCATGAGCGCGGTGCCCACGTCGCCGACGGGAGCGTGCCGGGGGTGACAGGGAGATGGCACAGGGACTCCTCCTGTTATGACCGCTGTGGGTAATGCGGTGCGTTCGTACGGTAGTCGGCGGTAGGCCCGAGGGTCAGGGAAATCCCACGGATCGCTCCCCGGTACCGACTCCGGAAGCCCTTCACGCGCCCCACCGTGATCACGCACGCCCCCTGGGCGAACCCGTCCGCGCCGAAGCCGCCCGGGAAGCCACTCGAAACTCCTCTGCCGTCACCGGAGTTCACTCCTTCCACGCTCGGGATGGAGGCGCGCACTTGGCCGCTGTGCCGGGTCACCAGCGAACCATCCGTCACATGGGCTCGACTCCGTTCCACCGGCGGCGACCGATGTGCCCGCCTGGCCTCGACGGTCCGCCGGCGGAACCTTCGCCTCAGTGCGCCGCCGTGGTCTGCGTCGCCCTGTACAGGGCCGACTTCCTCACGGAGGTCGAGGGGGCCGCGGCTTCGACTGGACCGAGTGCCGCGCAGAGTTCGGTCTGCCGCCGGACGTGATCGGCGTGTACGCGGGCGAGGACGTCGACCGTGAACAGTACCTGCGGCTGCTGTGCGCGTGCGATGTCGGCGTCTTCCTCCCCCAGATGCGGGAGGGCTGGAGTCGCTGCGCGGCCGTGGCCCTGCTGCTCGGCCTGCCCTGCCTGATCCCCGGTGGCCGGACTGGGCGACCTCGCCTCGCACTGGTCGTCGTTGAAATAAAGCGACCGCATTCGGTTGCGACATCGAAGGAGGAGGCGCTCAACAATGTTCCGCGGGATTAGTCAGACTTCAGGGAGCGCACGACTACGAGGCCGGTCAATCATTTTGGCCGGCCTCGGCATTCTGTTGCGGCTGTCGCCGATCGATATGATCAACCGCGAAGATATGCGTAGATGGCTGAAGCTATTGCCCGCCCCAGCGGGATAGGTACAGCGTTCCCGATCTGAGTCGCGATCTCGGTCTTCGACCCACACCAGCGAAATTCCGCCGGGAAGCCCTGGATGCGAGCAGCCTCGTAGTGGGTGATCGGGCGGTCCTCGACCGGATGCAGGTATCTGCCTTTTTCGGGTTTGAAGAACTCGGTTCGAATGGTGACCGAGGGCTCTCCGAGGCGGAGGCGTCCCATGACATCCCCTGTGCCGCTGTTGTGCTTGTCCCAGCTTTCGGTCGACAGATACTTCACCGGAGTTCGCACGCCGGGGGGATTCTTGCTGTCCAGGAGAGAGATCTGACCCGTCTCGTCGACGGTGAACCACTTCCCGCGCAGGTCCTTCCGGTTACCACCGCGAGGGATGGCCTTGTAGCGTGCGATCGAAAGCAGCTCGGGATTCCTCCCGAAGTGAAGGTCCGTCGTTGTGAATGCGCCCGGCATCATGGCATCGACGTCTGGAATGTGGTCCTTGTCATCTGGCAGCTCGGTTCCCCGGATCTCAAGCTTGGAGGACTCCGCGAAGACGCTGTCCACAGGCTTCCAGAACGAGAACCCCATGTCGACGCCATCCAGCTGCCCGGGCATGTCGTTGGTCCGCCTGGGGCGGCGGACATGGGTTCGCGGCGGGTAGGACATGGCACGACCATTGTCGAGATCGCGACGAACGCCGATGACGATGGCCCTGCGACGCGCCTGAACCGCACCGTAGTCGGCAGCGTTGAGGAGGTAGCGACTGTTCCGCTTCTCCTCGGTGTCCGATGCCTCGATGCCGGGAGGGGCGACGAGCTCGTAGTTCTCGAGCAGGCCTCCCTTCTTCACCTCTTGGAGCAGGTTCCGAAACTCGTCCGACTTGAGGAACCGGTCGACGTTCTCGATGACGAACACCTTGGGACGGATCGCTCCCACGATGCGCACGTACTCTTCCCAGAGACGATTGCGCTCGCTGCCCTTCTTCTTGCGGTTCAGCGCGGAGAAGCCCTGACAGGGCGGGCCGCCGACGATCACGTCTGCATGGAGTGCTTCCGGAGTCGGTTCCCATTCCTCGATGTCGCCGAGGTGTACCCGTGCCCCCGGGCGTGACTGGTCCGGGCGACCCGTGCCGAAGTTGACCGCATAGGTGGCAGCCGCAGCCTTGTTGTGCTCGACTGCCGCGATGCTGTGGAAGACGGGTCCGCCGCCGTCCCCGCTGTCCGGCCTGAACTCGTGAAACCCCTGGGTGAAGCCGCCGCAGCCGGCGAAGAGGTCCACGACGGTGATGGGCTCGGGGGGGGTGGGACGGGACGCACGCATGGTGCGATCTTAGCTTCGCAGAGCCGCTGCGATGGCATGTCCGACCGCCGCCGCCAGAGGAGGCGGCATCGCATGGCCGATCTGACGGTACCTGGACGTCTTGCCGCCGGAGAACCTCCACTCCGAGGGGAACGACTGAATCATCGCGGCCTGCTCGACCGTCAGCTTGGGATGGGCGTCCGTCGGGAAGTCGGGGCCGGGTGGTTCGTCACCGAGGCTGTTTCCGTTCACGCCCAGGGCGGCCCAGGCCTTCTTGCTACCCGTGGGCCCGAGGTCGGCACCGCCTCGCCGGTCGGATCCCCCGATCAGGGCCGGCGCGATGCGGTCGGCGTTCTTGATCCACTGTTCTGCACCGAGCCAGCCGTGTGAGGCCATCGATGGACCGAGCACGGCACCGACTGTCGGCGGCGGGGTTGCCTGTGCCTCCGGCCAGATGAAGCGTGAGAAGTGCGGCTCGCGCATCGCGATCAGGAAGCCACTGCTTCGGTTCTGAGGGACACCGAAGTTCGAAGCGTTGAGGACTCGCCAGCTTGAACGATAGCCCGCGCTGACAAGCTTCTTCTCGATCCAGGCGCGATCTTCGTCGAAGGCCGGGCTCTCCACCAGATCCGGTACGTTCTCAAGCAAGACGGCCTTCGGTCCGATCGAGCATGCCAATTCGACTGTCGCTCGAAGGACCCTTCGCTCTTCGGTGTCCTCGTCTCGCCCGACGGTGGCCGGCGATTTCACGCGGGGCAAGCCGCCGCTCAGCAGATCGACGCCGATGATGTCCGGACGCATGTCGGAGCGGAACTGCACGACGTCCATGCAGACGACGTCCCAGGTGGGGCGATTCAGGTCGATGCTGAAGCAGGCGTCGGCCTTGCTGTCGATGAGGAGCAACGGATCGAATCCTGCGAGCTCGAGGCCCAGCGCCTGAGCTCCTGCTCCAGCGCATATCTCCACCGACGTGAACCGTGTCCTCGTCGTAGGTGAGGGTGAGGGTGAGGGTGCAGGTGCGGGGCGCTGAGCGCCGATGGACTCCTGCGCCACGGCCCGTAGCTCGGTGTCCAGGGCGCCGTCCTCGATCCCGTCGAAAAGCACGAAGGGAGCCAGCCGAAGGAGACGCTTGAGGAAGTCGCGCAGCGTGTCCCGCTCATTGAGCCCGTGCAGGTCCAGGTCGTTCCAGACCCGAAGGATCGCGCGCACCATGTGAGGGCTTCCACCCAGAGCAGTGCGTCGGGCATAGATCTGGTCGAACGCCGCTTCACCGAGGATCGACAGAGCACTGTAGGGATTCGCAGAGTCGGAAGATCGCACGAGCTGCGCACGCCACCAGAGTCGACCGAACACATGCCGAGTGAGGTCGGTTCCGAGGACACGGTCTCTCGGGGGCTGCGGATAACGCCAGTACGCGACATCGGGAAGTACGACGAGGGCGAGGAAGGCCCAGACGTCTCGGGAGGCGGCCTCCGCGGGGACCATGCCCGTCTCCGCGTGGAGGAGGGCGGCCAGCCCGAGATCGAACTCGGCATTACGGGCGCGGTCGGAAGTGTGAGGGAAGCCCGCGCGTTCGGCCAGCTCGACGACGGCCCGACGCAGCTCCTTGAGCCGCTCCATCGAGACTCGATCGCCGCCGGTGGCCACGTACACCGCCGACGGGTGGGAGTGGGACACCCGTCCGCCGAGCTCGGCGGTCGAGAGGTCGCGGTATTCCTCGTAGAACTGTCTGGCCTGCTGGATGAGCAGCCGCGGATAGAGAAGGCTCATCACGACACCTCGAAGATCTTGACGGCGGCTTGAAGGTCCGAGGCGAAGATCGCCGGTGACTGGAGACGGCGCAGCCGGAGATCGGTGATGGACTGATCGGGGAACAGTTGGTCGAAGAGGCTCAGAAGGGTGGCCCCGAGGGAGTCCTCCGCGTAATCGGACTCCTCTGAGAAGTCCTCATGGGAGAGCGCATACTCGATCATGATGCGGGCCGCGTCCGCGTACACCGCGGACAGTACGACCTGATCGACAGCACGCGGCTTGTGGGCGTTCTCGAAGGCGGCGGTGGTGATCTTGTTTCGTTCGTTGACGAGCAGCAGAAGGGAGCCCATGGTCGCGTTCTCCAGTCCGCCGCTGATCTGCAGGTGCCAGGCCGCGCCGTCCGGAAACGAGGTGTTGGCGAAGTCGATCACGGCCATGGGGAATTGCGGCGCATCACCCTGAAGGCGGACCGAGTCCCGCTCACTCCACAGGACGGAGCCTGCACGACGGGGAGACGACGGCCTGCCGTCGCTCCGACGTTCGGCCAGCACCAGGGCCGTGTCGAGGACGAGGAGTCCACCGAGATCGGCTCCGGGAAGTCGGACCTCCAGGTCGACGGCGCAGACGCCACGGTCGGTGAGCCGCGTCCGGTGTGCCGGGCCGCTCAGGTTGGAGCCGCTGGCCGTCCACACGGTGGCCAGCATCAGCACGGTCTCTTCAGGCAGGCCGCACTGGGCACGAACGCGATCGAGGTCGACGTGTACGGTTCTCCGCAGAGTCAGGTCCATGCGGTAGTCCCAGTGGGGCAGTGCCTCGGGTAGAGGCACCTCCCCGTCGTCGACGACGAGTCGCCAGGGCTCGGCGGCGACCACGTCTTCGGACGGGCTGCGGTACGGAAGAACACGTCTACTCATGGTGTGCTCACCGCCTCGACCCTGATGCCGATCTCGGTCATCGTGTCGGGTGCGGGTTGCACGACGGCACGCCAGACGGATTCGCCGCCTTCGATCACACAGGTCTCCGTCGTGTACAGACGCCCGTCGGTGTCCTCCCACCCCACGAGTGTCGGCATGTGCGCCCCGATGGGCGGATCCGTCTCACGGCCTCCCACTCCGGGCAGTGCCACAGCCAGGTCGACGTGCACCCGCTGAGGCATGGATACAGGCAGACGAAACTCCTGAACGAGCACAGTCACGTCATCGCGATCGTCGAAGTAGGGATCACCGACGTACTGAACTCGCGGTCGCCGGCGACGCCCGGGGGCGTCCGTCTCACCAGCGTCGGCGAAGGTGCCGTCTCCCTCACTCGCATTCCAGGCGCCGCGAGTGATACCGCCGGCCGTGGCCCGCTTCTTCTTCCCCGCGATCTCCTGAGCTCCGGCTCGCGTCGCTGTGCTCCCGGGCTTGGAGTAGGCGGTCGCTCCGCCGATGCCCCAGGCGCCGCCGACCAGACCGGAGAAGAGCGTGCTCGCTGCTCCCAGCGCAACGCTGCGTGATCCCGCACGTGCGCCGCCGCCGAGTGACAGCAGTTGATCCAGCGCCTCGTCTATGCGGCGGAACGTCGTGTGGACGTATGTGCTCTCGGGCCGCTCCAGCGATTGCGGGTTCCAGGCGTCGTGAGTGGGGGGCTCGGCCTTGGCGTAGACCTCGTCCATGGACTCGTCGGCCCGGAACACTCCGGCGTATGCGAGGTTCTCGCTCGGAGGCTTCGGACCTGGTCGATAAGTGACGACCAGCTCGGCCGGCCGCATCAGACAGACGTGATGGACGAGGCTCTCGATATTCAGCATGCGGCCCGCACGACTGGGCTCCAGCGGGGGCCGAATACGCTTCACGGCCCCGAATCGCCCGAGATGGCGCTTGGGCTTGAAGCACTGCAGGTCGCTGCCGTCGGCTCCTTTCATCACCTCGTAGGCGGAGACGAACATGTCGAGTGGGGCGGTCTCTCGTGGATCCGGGACCGGATGGTCGACTCCGTCGCAGGTGACGGAGAAGCGCATGGCGGGGTTGCCGCCCTCGGTGGAGACCATCTTCGGCCAGAGGTGCCAGGCGATGGTCTCGGCCAGATAGTCCGCTGCCTCGGATGGCTCCAGCTCGTCCAGACTCGGGTCGATGACGACGACGGTCGTGCCGGTCTCCTCGGTGGCGAACGGTCTCAGCCCGAGGCGACGCGCCACTGTGTCGGCCTGCGTTCCTGTCAGCGGCTCGATCACGTCGGTCGAGGGGGCGCCCCACCAGTGTCGCCCGGTGAAACGACGGCTTTCCCCGTTCTGGACGGCCACGTGGCTCTTCCAGAGGGTGCAACCGATCAGTCGTGTCTCGAGCTCACCCTGCGGAGTTCGACACCGGGTATGGACGAGAATCGTCCCCGGTTTCGAGAGCAGGTAGAAGATGCCCTTGCCGAAGCCGTAGGTTCCGCCGCCAAGAGCCCTGTCACGGGGCTCGCCGATATTGCGGATGAAGGAGACGAAGTCCCGATCGGTCCCCACGGCATCGTTGGCGCGAGTCGGGCCTCCCAATCCGCGGGTCCCGCGATCCGACACGGAGAGAAGCCGGACAGGTCCGTACCTGAGCGTGTCGCGTAGGGGGAATTCCTCCGCCTTCGCCGGTGCGCCCGAGAGAAGGAGCTCGCGCCATGTACCGATGTGGGCAGGGCCGACGGTGGACACGTCGATGCGATAGTCGACAGGGTCTGCCGATGTCGTAGATCGGGCGTCCCAACTGTTCTGGGCCGACTCACGTACGAGGATGGTGAGCAAGTCGAGCTCGGGGCGACCGAGTTGGTTCCGGATGCCCTCGGCGGCGCTCGCCCCTTCCGGCGGATACGGCTGGGAGAACCAGCGGGGCTCGGTCACCGGGCCTCCTGAAGGATGTCGTCGATCACTTGCGATACCTCTTCGTCTGTCAGCGTGACGGGGAGGTCACCCGAGAGATCTATCGTGTATTCGACGTTCTGGACGGACACCGGCAGCCCCGCCTCGATGAGGGCCCTGGTCGTGATGCCGGGAAACCCGGGACCCACCTCGTACCACCTCTCCTCTTCGATGAGGAACCGCACGCCCTGGTAGCGGTCGGCATCCACTGGGCGGTATCCGGCGGTGGCGAGCAGTGCGAGGAGAGAGCCCTCGTCGTCGCAGAGCCTGTTGGCCCGATCGACGAGCTCGACGACGGACGTGCCGAGCGAACCGCCGGCGGTGGGCTGCAGACGAAACCACACAAGGGCGAGGGATCCGGCGGTCGGCCGATCGAGCTGGTCGAGACCGTGGATGCGTGGCCTTCGCCCCGCGGAGGTGCCGGCCTTCACCTCGACGGCCGTGGATCCGGATGAGAAGTCATGCCTGTGGCCCTCAGGCCCAAGCCATAGGCGATGTGCACTCGGATCCTTCTCCAACAGGCGGCAGAGGACGGCGAGTTCACCGAAGAGGCCGGTGAGCTGCTCGCCGGTCAGAGGACTGCCCTGAGTGCGGAAGAGCTCCCTCCAGCGGTCGAGGACATGATGGAGGGCCTTCAGTGGATTCTCCGGATGTCCTTCGGCCATGCTCAACACGTCGATACACAGCTCGGTGAAGAGATCGTTGAGATCGCTCCGCAGGCACGCCAGATCCGCATACGTCTGGTAGGTGTCGTCATCCTCCAACGGGCGCTTGCGCAGCTGAAGCACAGGCCCATCCAGTCCGGGCCGCACTCGGCGATGCGCTGGTATGGGAACGAGGACGTGGCGGAATCCCCGGTGGTCCACGGCCACCGCCAGGGGATTGTCGTGCTCGACGACGATCGGGAGGTGAGAGACGCGAAGGCGTCTCTCACCCGTGGTCTGCTCGGCCTCGAGTGCGGTCCAGCGTTCCTCGACGAGACTCCGCAGTATCTCCTCGCTCATGCGTCGTCGCCGTCGAGGATGCTGCTGTAGTCCTCGTCCTCGAGACGGATCTTCGACAGATCGGCCGAGATGTACTTCTCGACAGTGCTGTCGTGCAGGGGTGCCGGGAAGACCAGGCCCACACCGACGACATGTTCTTCGGCGTTCAACGCTTCACGCCGCAGTTTCGAGGGGCTCGGCGCCGAGACCTTGTCGATCGGGTACAAGACCAGCAGGCCGGTGTCGGGGAGCTCGACGCGGCGCCGGTCCATGATGCCCTTCTCGGTCAGACTCGAGACGTCCCCGTCGAGGTCCACCGCAGCGTCCCGACGGCTCATCAGGGTCTTGATGTCGGCGAGACCCGGGGTCGGATACGGCGTGGAGAGGCGTGCGCGCACGTTGCGTCCCACGGAGACACCGGGAGCGAATTCGAAGTCCTCGCCTCGGGGATTGCCGACGATCGCGATATTCCATCGTCGAAGCGATCCCGCCGCGACGCGCTTGCGAATGTAGTCCGCCAGCAGCTCGGCATCGTTCTCGGGGGACTGCTCGTGGAACCGGTAGGAGGACAGGAAGTCCATGACCAGGTCGTAGGGGACGCCGCGATACACGAACCGGCCCTCCGCGGGGCGCATGTCGGCCATGACAGCGTTCACGACCGCCGCACCGACCAGATCGCGGGCGGCGGCGATGTTTCCACGCAGCCACTCACCGTCTGTGTGGAAGTAATGGGTCTGGACACGCTTGCCGCCGTAGGAGGACGCCGCCGTCACGGCATCGCGCATCTTGGCCGCCGCCGTCACACGAAGGGCGGGGTGAGTCCTCAGACGTACCGCGAAGGTGAGCGGCGTCTCGTCCTCGGTCATGTAGATGTCGACGTCGCGGCGCATCTCGGTCTCGACCGTGGCGAGGTGCCTGAACCATTCGGCCAACTCGTCCGTCATCCAGATGCGAGGGAGGTCGGCGTAGCCGTTTCGGAAACCGAACCAGCGGCCCATCTGGAGCAGGGTGTCGTACGCCGATACAGCCCGGACGAAGTAGCTGACCGACAGGCCCTCGAGAGTCAGACCCCGTGACAGGGTGTTACCGCCTACTGCTATCGCCGTGACCGGACCGTTCTCGTAGTCCAGACGATCCTCGCTGCTCGAGTTGTCCATGATGATGCGGCAACTCTTGAGCACCTCGGGCAGCTCGGGCAGCAGCGTCTCGAACGGAACCTTGCTCTCTTCGAACTCCTCGGCGGGTACTCGAGCGGTCTCCCGATCCCACAGCCCTCGCAGCCGCAACAGGAAGGCCTCGTCCGACAGCGAGACGGCGGTGCGATCACGCAGGTGCTCGAGCGGCCTGCGGAAGCTGTTGTGCACCGTGGTGTTGACGCTGGTGTGGATCAGCATCGTGTTGTGCTGGTTCCCCGTGCCGCGCACACGCCGTGCGGCGGTGGCCAGCCAGAAGTACTCGATCGCCGTCTGAAGGGTGTCGGTGACGACCGGTTCGAAGCCCTCGACGTCCGACTTCGTCATGGGGCGTACACAGGGCACGTCGTCCTCGGGAACGGATCGGATCATGTCGTGACCGTCGTCGACCTGCTCGGGGTCTTCGCCGTCGAGGGCATAGCGGCCGAAGAGGACCTCGGTGCCGAAGTGCCCCTGCGGCTTGGGCAGGTTGACCACGAAGTCCTTGGGGTAGAGGTCCTCCGCACTCGGGTCGATCAGCAGGTTCGCGAACGGTGAGGCGGTGTAGCCGACGTAGGCGCACCTCGGCAGGGTGCTCATGATGTTCATGATCAGCGGGTTGATCGACTTGGTCGCCACTGTCGCCTGGTCGGCCTCGTCGTCGATGATCAGAGTCGGGCAGTCCTTCAGGTAGTCGGACGCCTTCTCAAGCCATCGGAACAGCTTGCGCAGTACCGTCGCGTTCTTCTTCACCACGCAGAGCACACGTGTCCCGTTGCTCTTGCCGAAGTAGGAGGCGGGGTTCTCCTGGGGAGTGAAGTCCCGGTCGAGGCCTGTCAGCTGTGACCACATCGCAGGGTTCGGTTCGACGAGCTGCTGCACCAGGCGCGCCTGGGTCTGCCGGCGCAGCCCGTTGTGGACGCCGGCGAGAACGATGAAGAGTTTGTAACCCCGGTCGGCCGCCTTGGCGATCACGGAGGTGAAGTTCGTCGTCTTGCCCGACTGTACGTACCCGACGACGAGCCCGCGTGTGGAGAAGGACTTCTCCTTGGGGTGGTTCAGCAGAGAGACCACACGCGTTGAGGAGTCGTCCAAGGAGTTGACGGCAGGGTCCTCCGGCCATCCGTCCTTGCGAAGGATGTCGACGATCGCAGGCCAGCACTTGTCCTTGGCGTGCGGTCCGGTGTACCAGGTGTCGCGGTTGCCCAAGATGACCGCATGGGGTTCCTCGAGCTCCCTGATGCGAACCGTCTGCTGTTCGTGCCGCTCGCGGATCTGCTCGATGGTCTCCGGGCTGACGTTGAACTGCTCCAGTCGCTTGACCGCTTCCGATGGGGGGAACGAGTCCAGGAGAGCCTTGAACGTGTCGTACATGCCGTCGATTGCCTCGGTCATGGGCGGTGACCGCTCCCCTGTCTCGTGCGCTTCAGGTCGGTTGAACCCAGGGGCGCTCCGACGTCGTGGGGGGCATCTGCTGAGCAGCGTGCCGGCACGTCACCTTTGTTCAAGGCCACACATTATTGGGTGCTTCGGCTCGCGAAAAAGGGCATCGATCTCACAACCGGTACGGAAGCGATCGTTCTGTGGCTGAAAGGCGATGGATCCGCCGAGCCTCAGCGTCGATTTCCGTCACCTTGTGTGGCGACGCGGCGATCGTAGAGTTCCCTCACGCGAGCTGCCGCCTCATGCGGGTCCTCGTGTTCCCATACCCGAAGAACGGCCCATCCGGCCTCCCGGAGCAGCTTGTCCGTCTGCCGATCGCGGGCCCGATTCTTCTCCGCCTTATCCGCCCAGTACTCGGGGTTGGTTCGGGAGACGGTGAAGTGTTCAGGACACACGTGCCAGAAGCAGCCGTCAAGGAACACCGCAATACGCGCCCGGGTGAACACCAGGTCGGCGGTTCTCCTGATGGCCGGAATCGGGCGCTTGGAGACCTGGTAGCGGAGGCCGAGAGCATGGACTTCGCTTCGCAGGGCCCGCTCGGGCTTGGTGTCGCGCCCCTTGTTCGACTGCATACTCCGGCGCGTCCCCGGGCTCGAAGCCCATGAGCCCTCGGGCAGCTCGGGTGCGGAGTCGCCGGTCATCTGATCCCTCATGGTCGAGTATGCCGCTGCACGATACCGCGGTGTCGGATCAGGGCCTCCGGTACGGTCGCCGCCCCAGTCCTATACACGCGTGTCCGCGCCGTGGCACTCGCCGTACGTCCGTCCCGAGCCGCACCAGCAGTCCGCCGTCCGGGCGGGCGGCCAGGGCGCCGCGCGGCCGCGGGCGGCGAGGGTGGTGGCGTATTGGGGGAGGAGGGAGGGGGTGGCGGGGGTGGAGGATTCGGAGGCGGCGAAGGCCTCGTAGGAGGGGACCGTGGCGGGGACGATGCCGAGGTTGGGGGTGCCGGACTGGGCGAGTTCGCGGAGGGAGGCCTCGATGTCGGTGAGGTGGGCCGTGTAAGTGGGGTACTCGGCCTCCAGCTCGGGGTAGGCCGCGAGGAGCTCGTCGAGTTCCGGTTCCGGCCAGTGGAGGACGGCGACCGGGAAGGGGCGGGAGAGGGCCGTGCGGTAGGAGCCCAGTTCCGAGCGGAGGCGGGTGATCTCGGCCCGGAGCTCGGCCGGGTCCGAGGAGCCGAGGGACCATAGGCGCTTCGGGTCGTGCAGCTCGTCCAGGGGGACCTCCGCCGTGTGGAGGCGGTCCGCGAGGGCGTCCCACGCGTCGTGCGGGAGAGCCAGCATCCTGCGCACTCGGTGGCGGCCCGACAACAGAGACTGCAACCCGTAGGAGGTCTCCTCGCCCGGCAGCACCAGCATCCCGGCCGCCTCCGTGAAGACCGCCTCCGCCTCCTCCAGCTCGTCGTGGGCCTCCAGCGTCTCCGCCACGATCTCCCACGGCGTCGGCTCCTCCGGGCGGGCGCGCCGGACGCCGTCGATGATCGCGCGGGCCTCGGCCTCGTGGCCGTACTCCCACAGGTTCGAGGCCTTCAGTGACCTGATGAGGAGGGGGTTCCCCGGCTCGGAGGCCAGCAGGTCGTCGTACAGGGTCGTCGCCCGCTCCCGCTCGCCCGCCAGTTCCAGGTGGGCGGCCGCACGCAGCAGCAGCGGTTCGCGGTCCTCCGGGTACTGCCCCGCGGTGCGGAGCAGACGCTCGGCTTCGGTGGTGTGGTCGGCAGGCGTGTCGGGGCGCATGTCCTCACCGTACTGCTGTACGGCCCTGGAGAGTTGGCGCCTCAGCGCTTATCGTGCCCGCCGTGCGAGAGAGGTCGCGTGGTCGGGTTCCGGTCGTCGTACAGACATCGCGGCGGTGCCGGGGCGGCGTCCGTGTGCTCCGTACCGTCGCCGAAGCGCTCGTCACCTGTGGTGTCGTCGTGCTGCTGTTTGTCGTCCACCAGCTCTGGTGGACCAATCAGCAGGCCCACGCCCAGGCCGTCCGACAAGTGCGCAACCTTGAGAAGGAGTGGGACTCCTCACCCCCACCGGAAACCCCCAGCCCGGCCCCGGCCCCGGCGCCCACGCCGGAAGCCGCCCCGACGGAAGCCGCCGCGCCCGCCTACGCCGTCCTCCGCATCCCCCGCCTCGGCCTCACCGTCCCTGTCGCCCCCGGCGTCGGCCGCCGCACCGTCCTCGACCGCGGTTACGTCGGGCACTACCCCGGCACCGGCGCCCCCGGGCGGCCCGGGAACTTCGCCCTCGCCGGGCACCGCAACACCCACGGCGAGCCCTTCCGGTACATCAACCGGCTCCGGCCCGGCGACACCCTCACCGTCCGCACCCGCGAGGGGACCCACACCTACCGCGTCGACCGGATCCTGCCGGTCACCTCGCCCCGCGACACCGGCGTCATCGCGCCCGTACCCCGGTCGCTCTACCACCCGGAGTACGGGTACGACCGGGCCGGCAGCTATCTGACCCTCACCACCTGCACGCCCGAATTCACCTCCACCTACCGGCTCGTCGTCTGGGCCAGACTGGTCACCACCGCGCCCGCCAGGCCGAGTGCCGCCGACGCGAGCAGCGCCGCGTCCGGGCCCGCCGTCGCGAGGGCCAGGGAGAGGGCGACACCCGCCGAGGAGCCGATGTAGCGGGCGGTGTTGTTGGCGCCGGAGCCCATCGCGGCCCGCTCCTGCGGTACGGAGTCGACGGCCAGGCGCGGCAGCGCGGCGTTCAGGAGACCGCTGCCCACGCCCGCCACCGTCAGGCCGGGCAGCAGGCGGAGGACGGAGCCGCCCTCCAGCGCGCCGAACAGCGCGAGGACTCCCGCCGCCGACAGGACGAAGCCGAGGACCAGTTGGTACGTGGCCGGGATCCGGCCCGCAAGGCGTCGCACCTGGAGCGCCACCACGAACGCCGTGCCCGACCACAGCAGGAACAGCCACGCCGTCGTCAGCGGCGCCAAGCCCGCGCCACCGTGCTGGAGCAGCGCCGGCAGCACGCTGAAGAAGCCGATCACGCCGAGGCCGGTGAACAGCGCGCCCGCCGTCGCCGCCCGGAACGCCGGGCGCCGGAACAGCGCCAGGTCGATCATCGGCGCCCGGACGCGCCGCTCGACGATGACGAAGAGCACGGTCAGGACGGCCGCCGCGAGCAGCAGCAGGCCCACCGACGGGCGCAGCCAGCCGTCCCGGCCCAGGGTCAGCGCGGTGAGCGCGGCGGCCAGGGCCAGGCCCAGGGTGAGCGCCCCGGCGAGGTCCACCCGGCGGCCGGTCCGCGGCGCGCGCGACTCGGCCAGGGCGCGGACCCCGAACGCGGCCGCGACCAGCGTGCCCGCCGCCAGCACCCCGTACGTGAGCCGCCAGCCGGCCAGTCCGCCCAGGCCGTCGCCCGGTTCGCCCACCTCTCCCAGGCCGCTCAGCCCGCCCGCGAGCAGCGGCCCGAGCGCGATGCCCGCGCTCACGAACGCGCCCCACACCCCCGTCGCCCGGATCCTCGCCGCGCCGCCGGGGTGGGCGTGGGCGATCAGGCCGAGGCTCGCGGCGAGCACGGCGGCGCTCGCCGCGCCCTGCGCGATCCGGGCCAGCGTGAAGGTGAGGGTGGAGCCGGCGAGCGCGCCGAGCGCGGTGGTGACACCGAGGGCGACGGTGCCGAGCAGGAAGACCCGGCGTCGGCCGTGCGCGTCGGCGAGGCTGCCGGCGACCAGGAGCAGGACGGCGAGGCCGAGCGGGGTGCCGTTGAGCAGCCAGGCCTGCGCGGAGGCCGGGGTCCCGAACGCGGCGGACATCGCGGGCAGGGTCAGCATCGGCGCCGTGTAGTTCATCAGCGTGAGCGCGGTGGCGGCGCTGGTCACGGCGAGGGTCGCGCCGGGGCGGGGCGCCCCGATCTCCCGGGCGGGCGAAGAGTCGGTGGCTGTGGCTGTGGCTGTGGCGGTAGCGGTTGCGATGGCTGTGGCGGTCTTGGGCATGCCGGGGCCTCGGCTTCGGTGAGCGGCGGCTGAAGCGCTGGGTTCGTTCAATGAACCTTGCGGGTTCGCTCACCGTACCAGGCCTGGTTCAATGAATGAACCCGACCGTTACACTCGTTCCCATGGCCCTCGGCAAGGACTACGCGACCCAGCAGTGCTCCATCGCCCGCGCCCTCGAAGTGATCGGCGAGCGCTGGACCCTCCTCGTCGTGCGCGACGCCTTCTACGGCGTGCGGCGCTACAACGACTTCCTCACCCATCTCGGCGCCCCGCGTGCCGTCCTCGCCGGCCGCCTCCAGGCCCTCGTCGAGGCGGGCGTCCTCGACAAGCGCCGCTATCAGGACTCCCCGGCGCGCTACGAGTACGTGCTCACCGAGCGCGGCATCGCACTGTGGCCCGTCCTGCGCTCCCTCGGCCGCTGGGGGCGCGACCTGCCCGGCATCGCCCCCATGCGCCACTTCCACCACGCCGACTGCGGCACCGAGCTCGGCCCGTACGGAGACTGCCCGGCCTGCCGGATCCCCGTCCCGCCCGCCGACGTCGAGATGCGCCCCGGCGCCGGACTCGACCCGGACCCCGCCGACCCGGTCAGCCGCGCCCTCCTCGCGCCCCGCCGCCTCCTCGTCCCCCTTGAGGCCGATCCGGCGTAACGGCCGATCCGGTATAACGGGAGGACGACAGCCGGTCGTACGGCGCAGTGAGGAGGAGGAAGGCATGGCCCGTGGGCCCCTGCTGCGCGTTCTCGCGCCGCTCCTCTTCCTCCTCGCCCTCGCCGACCTGCTGCTCTCCGACGGTGTCGGCAGCGGCGCCGGTGCCGGTCTCTCGGCCGCCTTCGCCGTGGCCGCCGGCGCCTTCGTCTGCGCCCTGATCGGTGGCGGTCGTACGGCTCTGCCCGTACCGCCCACCCGCGTACGCACCGCCCTGCGCGACCGCGCCCGGCGCACCGCCTTCCTGCCGCAACGCGACCCCGACGCCGCGGGCCGCCGCAGGCCCAGGGCACCCGGCCGTCCCCTCCCGACGGCCGCGTAGAGGTATTCCCGGCGCTCCTGGTCGAACCCCTCGACGTGTTCCGTCATGCCGAAAAGACCCGTTTCCCGGCACGACGAGACCCCACGGAGGGCTCCCATGTCCGTTTTCGCCAGCCTGGTCGAGCAACTCGCCGATCTGCTCCACCCCCTCTTCTCCGGCGCCGCGACCGCCGCCGCCATCGTCGTCTTCACGATGGCCGTACGACTCGCCGTCCACCCCCTGTCCCGCGCCGCCGCCCGCGGCCAGAAGGCCCGCGTCCGGCTCGCCCCGCAACTCGCCGAGCTGCGCAAGAAGCACGCCAAGAACCCCGAGCGGCTGCAGAAGGCGGTCATGGAGCTGCACGCCGAGGAGAAGGTCTCGCCCTTCGCCGGCTGTCTGCCGAGCCTGCTCCAGGCGCCCGCCTTCTTCCTGATGTTCCACCTCTTCTCCAGCGGGCGGATGGCCGGTCACAGCCTGCTCGCCGCCCCGCTCGGCGGCCACTACGCCGACGCCCTCGGCGCCGGCGGCGTCTTCGGCCCGGCCGGGCGCGTCTACCTCGTCCTCTTCGCGATCGTCGCCGTCGTCGCCACGTACACCTACCTCCGGACGAGGAAGCAGCAGGCCCTGAACCCGGTACAGGCGGTTCCCGACGGCCAGCCCGGCGCGGGGGCCATGGCCGCCATGACCAAGTACCTGCCGCTGCTCTCCTTCGCGACCCTGATCTCGGTCGCCGTCGTCCCGCTCGCCGCCGCGCTCTACATCGTCACCAGCACCACCTGGAGCGCCGTCGAACGGGCCTTCCTCTACCGCGACATGCCTGCGGCGGGCGCCCTGGCCCCGGCGGCCTGAGCCCTCCCGGCGCCGCGGTGTTACCCGTACGTAAGGGTCCAGGGTGTGAACGGGGGCTTGCACAGCGCCCCGAACTCTTGGAGGATCGACCAATCCTCCGATGGCCGCACTCCATCGGCCGGGGCAACCCAAAGGCCCGCCTCCCCGGGCCACCTCGACCAGAGGCACGACCTGAGGAGACCACCATGAAGCTGCTGCGCGTCGGCCCGGCAGGGGCCGAGCGGCCCGCCCTGCTGGACCAGGACGGGACGCTGCGCGACCTGTCCGCGCTGGTCGGCGACATCGACGGCGCCCTGCTCGCCGACGGCTCCGCGCTCGACCGGATCCGCGCCGCGCTCGGCGCGGGCGTGCTGCCCGCGCTCGACCCGGCCGGGCTGCGGATCGGCCCGCCGCTCGGCCGGATCGGCAAGGTCGTGTGCATCGGGCTGAACTACCACGGGCACGCGGCGGAGGTCGGGGCCGCGATCCCGGCGGAGCCCGTCGTCTTCCTCAAGGCCGCGGACACCGTCGTCGGCCCGGACGACACCGTGCTCGTGCCACGCGGTTCGGTGAAGACCGACTGGGAGGTCGAGCTCGCGGTCGTCATCGGCCGCACCGCCCGCTACCTGGAGACCGACGAACAGGCCCTGGCCCATGTCGCCGGCTACGCGGTCGCCCACGACGTCTCCGAGCGCGAGTTCCAGATCGAGCGCGGCGGCACCTGGGACAAGGGCAAGAACTGCGAGACCTTCAACCCGCTCGGGCCGTGGCTGGTCACCGCCGACGAGGTGCCGGACCCGCAGGCCCTGGGGCTGAAACTCTGGGTCAACGGCGAGCTGAAGCAGGACGGGCACACCTCCGACCAGATCTTCACGGTCGCCCAGGTCGTGCGCTACGTCAGCCACTTCATGACCCTCTACCCCGGCGACGTCATCAACACCGGCACCCCGGCGGGCGTGGCGATGGGGCAGCCCGAGCCCAAGCCGTATCTGCGTGCCGGGGACGTCGTCGAGCTGGAGGTCGAGGGCCTCGGGCGGCAGCGGCAGGAGCTCAAGGACGCCTGAGCCCGGCCCCCGGCCCAAGGCTTCGGACCCCGACCCTTGGCCCCCGGCCTCGGGCCCCCGGCCTCGGGCCCCTCAGGACCCGTACGCCGCCAGCAGCCGCTCCAGGCCGAGGACGACCAGCGCGTGGTCCTCGGCCTGCGGCAGGCCCGAGACCGTGACCGAGCCGATGACCCCGGCGCCCTCGACGGCGATCGGGAACGAGCCGCCGTGGGCGGCGTAGACGTCCGGGTCGAGCCGCGAGGAGGCCTCGAAGGTCGTGCCCTTGGCGCGGAAGCGGGCGCCGACGAGGAACGAGCTCACGCCGTACCGCTCGACGACCCGCCGCTTCCGGTCGATCCAGGCGTCGTTGTCGGCGCTCGACCCGGGCAGCGCGCAGTGGAACAGCTGCTGCGCCCCACGCCGTACGTCGATCGCGACCGGCGCGCGCCGCTCCCTGGCGAGGTCGGCCAGGATCGTGCCGAGGGTCCAGGCGTCCTCGTACGTGAAACGGGGCAGGACCAGCGCCGCCTCCTGCGCCGTGAGCTCTTCCACGCCGGTCACAGGGTCACCGCCACGCCCTCGCGGGCGGACTTCTTCGCCGCCTCCAGGACGTCGAGCGCGGCCGCGGCCTCGTGGGCCGTCACCGGGTTCTCGCCGGTGCCGCGCAGGGCGGCGGCGACGGCCGCGTAGTACGCGGGGTAGTCCCCTGGCTGGGTCTCGACGGGGGCGCCGCCGCCGGTGAGCGGGGACTCACCGGCGCCGAGCCGGCCCCACAGCGCCTCGGGTTCGAGGCCCCACGGGGCGTCGGGCTCGGGCCGCAGACCTTCACGGAGCGCCGCCTCCTGCGGGTCCAGGCCGTACTTCACGTAACCGGCCTTCTGGCCGAGAACGCGGAACCGCGGCCCCAGTTGGGCGGTGGTCGCGCTCACCCAGAGGTGCGAGTGCACGCCGCCCGCGTGCGTGATCGCGATGAAGGTGTCGTCGTCGGCCTCGGCGCCGGGGCGGCGCACGTCGGACTCGGCGTAGACGCGGACGGCCGGGCCGAAGAGGACCAGGGCCTGGTCGACGACGTGGCTGCCGAGGTCGTACAGCAGCCCGCCGATCTCCTCCGGCGCGCCCGACTCGCGCCAGCCGCCCTTGAGCTGGGGGCGCCAGCGCTCGAAACGGGACTCGAAGCGCTGCACCTCGCCGAGGGAGCCGTCGGCGATCAGGGCCTGGAGAGTACGGAAGTCGTTGTCCCAGCGGCGGTTCTGGAAGACCGAGAGCAGCAGCCCGCGCTCCTCGGCGAGCGCGGCGAGGGTCCGGGCCTCGGCGGCGGTGCCGGCGAGCGGCTTGTCCACGACCACCGGAAGACCGGCCCGCAGGGCGGCGGTGGCGACCGGGACGTGGGTCTTGTTGGGGGAGGCGATCACGACGAGGTCGAGCTCGGCGGCGCGGCCGAGCAGTTCCTCGGGGGAGCCCACGACCCGTACGTCCGGGTGCTCGGCGCGGGCCTGGGCGGCGCGCTCCGGGTTGCCGGTGGAGACCGTGTCGAGCACGAGGTCGGGGGAGGCGGCGATCAGCGGGGCGTGGAAGACGGAGCCGGCCAGGCCGTAGCCGACGAGGCCCACGCGGAGCGGGGTACGGGGGGAGCTCATGAGAACCACTTTGGCAACGCTGTTGCCAAAGTGCAAGCGCCCGGCACAATGGACACGTGAACAGGGACAAGGGGAGTGGGGGCGGCGGGGGCGGGGCCAACCTCCCGGCGCTGCGCAGCCACAACGCCGCGCTGGTGCTCGATCTGCTGCGCGGCGCGGGGGAGGGCGGTGTCAGCCGGCTCGAGCTGGCGGCGCGGACCGGACTCACCCCGCAGGCCGTCAGCAAGATCACCGCACGGCTGCGTACGGAGGGGCTGGTCGCCGACGCGGGCCGCCGCGCCTCCACCGGCGGGAAGCCGGCGACCGTACTGAGCCTCGTCCCCTCGGCGGCGTACGCCATCGGGCTCCACCTCGACCGCGACGAACTCACCGCCGTCCTCCTCGACCTGGCGGGCGAGCGGGTCGCCGTCCGCCGCGCCCCCCTCGACCTCGGCGCGGGCGCCGAACCGGTCCTCGCGGCGGCCCTGGCGGAGGTCGCGGCGCTGCTCGGGGCCGAGAGCAGGGCTGAGAGCAGGGTCGAGAGCAGGACTGAGAGCGGGGTCGAGAGCGGGGCCGAGGGCGGGAAGACGGACCTCCCCGTGCTCGGCGTCGGCGTCGCCATGCCGGGCCCGCTGGACCACCGGAGCGGACGGCCCGGGCGGGTCACTGGATTCCCCGAGTGGGACGGCTTCCCGCTGCGGGAGGAGCTGGCGCGGCGGCTGGGTCTGCCGGTCGTGCTCGACAAGGACACCAACGCCGCCGCCCTCGGCCTCGCCCTGCGCCCCGGCGCGCCCGGGTCCTTCGCCTATGTGCACCTCGGTACGGGCCTGGGCGCGGGCCTCGTCCTCGGCGGGGCGGTGCTGCGCGGCGGCCGCACCGGCGCCGGGGAGCTGGGCCACCAGACGGTGCAGCTCGACGGGCCGCGCTGCGACTGCGGCGGGCGCGGCTGCCTGGAGGTGCTGTGCCTCGCGGCCCTCGCCCGCGGCGACCTCACGGAGGCGGCGCGGGTGCTCGGCACCGGCGCCGCCAACCTGGTGCGGCTGCTCGACATCGACCGCGTCCTCCTCGGCGGCCGCGCCGTCCTCGCCGACCCGGCGGTCTTCGCCCACGGCACCCGCGAACTGCTCACCGCCCTCGACCTGCCCGCCACCGTCGAGATCGCGACGGGCCCGACGACGGTCGCGGACGGGGCGGCGCGGCTGATCCTGGCGCCGGTGTTCGGGAAGTAGACCTGTCCCATCCGGCAGAGGCAGCCGGTCCGAAAATACGCTGATCGGGCGGAACGCCCTCCCCGTCCGGCCCGATCCGCCGCGTCGGTGCCCCGCCCGCTCCGTCCCGCATGGCAGCGTCGCGGGCGATCCGTACGTCCGCGAGCAGCAAAGGCTTCGGCATCATGCGACCGAGGAGTCCGAGCAGTACCGCACTCGCCCTCGCCGCCCTGGGCGCGGCGGCAGGGCTGTCGGTGGCGGCGCCCACCGCGTCCGCCGTGCCCACCGCGTCCGCCGCGCAGGTCACCCCCGCGGCCCCGCTGGCTCCCGTGGCCCCGGTGACCCCCGCGGCCCTCGCCTGCGGGGCGGCCGCGGACAAGGAGTTCCCGCTGTCCACCCGGATCCACGGGGGGCCGGAGGTGTATCCGGCGGGCGGGGAGCTGCGGACCTGGAGCCTGGACCTCACCAACACCACCGCCGAGCCGTGCCGTGACGTGCACCCGATTCTGGTGCTCACCGACCGGGACAAGGTGCTGCTGCCCGGGCAGATCCGGGCCGAGTTCTACGACGCGGACGCGCGGATCTGGCGGCCGGTGGCCTTCGAGAGCACCGACCGGGCCGAGAGCGTGGGCGTGTTCGAGGGGCCGGAGCTCCAGACCGGGCCGGAGCGCCCGGTGCCCGCCGTGCCCCCCTTCGACGGCTTCGCGGTGCCCGCCGGCGGGACCCTCACCGTGCCCGTACGGCTCGCGTTCGGCGCCGACGCCGTGCCCGACGAGGTCACGGTCAGCGCGGCCGTCGTGCAGAAGCGCGGCGAGGACGGCGACTGGGTCGGCGCGTCCGGCGCGTACCGGCTGACGATCGGCCCCGCCGAACCGGACGGCGAGGACACGGAGGCCGCGGACCCCGCCACCCCCACGGACCCGGCGCCCGACCCCGCCGACCCGGGCGCCGGCACGGACCTCGCGGCTCCGGGCGGCCCGGAACTCGCCCGTACCGGACAGCAGAAGTCCGCCGCGAACACCGCGCGGCGCACCGCCCTGCGCCTCGCCCCGGTCGCCGCGGGCCTGTTCGCGGCCGGCGCGGCCCTGGTGCTGCTCGCCCGCCGCTCGCGGCGCTCGTAGGCCACCCTCCAGGCCACCCTCCGTACACCTTTCCGTTCACTACGGTCTGGGACGATCACCGGATGAGCGACACGAACGACAAGAGCGGCGCGGGCAGCGCGGGCAGTGCGGGCAGCGTGAGCAGTGCGGGCAGCATGGGCAACTGGCCGGGCGCGCCCATCCGCTCGGGCATCCCCGAGCACGGCCGCATCCCGAAGTACTACGCCGTGAAGGCGAAGGTCGCCGAGCTCGTCGACGAGCTGGGGGAGGGAGGGCTGCTGCCCACCGAGCGCGATCTCGCCGTGCGCTACGAGGTGTCGCGCGAGACCGTCCGGCAGGCCCTGCGTGAGCTGCTGCTCGAAGGGCGGCTGCGGCGGCAGGGGCGCGGCACCGTCGTCGCCGGGCCCAAGCTGGAGCAGCCGCTGTCGCTCGCCAGTTACACCGAGGGCGTGCGCCGCCAGGGCCGCACCCCGGGCCGTGCGCTCATCTCCCTGGACCGTTTCCCGTGCCCGCCCGAGCTGGCGCCCGAGGTGGGCGTGGCGGCCGGCGAGCCCGTGTGGCACATGGAGCGGGTGCTGCTCGCCGACGAGGAGCGGGTCGGCCTGGAGAGCACGTACGTCTCCGAGGCCCGCGCCCCGCGGCTCGACACCGAGTTCGACCCCGACTCCTCCTTCTACGCCTATCTCCACGAGCGGCTCGGCGTGGTCTTCGGGGACGCCGACGAGCGGATCGAGACGGTGCTCGCGACCCCGCGCGAGGCGCTGCTCATCGGCACCCCGCCCGCGCTGCCGATGCTGCTGATCCAGCGCGTGTCCCGGGACACCGACGGGCGTCCGCTCGAACGGGTCCGCACGCTCTACCGCGGCGACCGGTTCAGCTTCACCGCCCACCTCGGCCGCCAGGAATAGCCTGATTCGAACCGCTGAAACCGCTGTCCACCCGTCATCTGATCACGAGAAGGTAACGGGTCTAGGCCAAGCTTGTCGGTCCGTTCACCATCCCGTCGCCACCCCGCCCCGTCCGGGCCACCCGCCGCCACGACCGTGAACGGCATGAAGGTGATAGTCGTCGGAGCCGGCGTCGTGGGAACCATGCACGCCTGGCAGGCAGTCGAACGCGGCCACGAGGTCGTCCACATCGAGCGGGAGGCCGAGGCGCGCGGCGCCTCCCTCCGCAACTTCGGCCAGATCTGGGTCAGCGGGCGCGCGGGCGGGGAGGAACTCGACACCGCCCTGCGCGCCCGGGAGTTGTGGGAGGGCATCGGCGCCCGCGTCCCGAAGCTGGGCTTCCGGGCCATCGGTTCGCTCACCCCCGTGTGCGGCGCGCTCGAACTCGCCGTCGCCGAGGCCGCCGTGGCCCGCGGCGACGCCGCCGCCCGCGGCTACAGGCTGCTCACCCCCGAGGAGGCCCGGGCGGTCAACCCGGCGCTGCGCGGCGCCTTCGACGCCGCCCTCTGGTGCGAGCGGGACGCCGCCGTCGAGCCGCGCACCGCCCAACTCGCCCTTCGCGAGGCCCTGCTGGCCTCCGGCCGCTACACCTTCCTGCCGAACCGCGAGGTCCGCGAGGTGGTCGGCCGGAACTCCGTCCGCGACGACCACGGCGACACCCACACCGGCGACGCCGTCGTCCTGTGCACCGGCGCCTGGCTGTCCGGCCTGGTCCGCGAGGTCGCCGGCGACGTGCCGGTGCGCCGGGTCCGGCTCCAGATGATGCAGACCGACCCGCTCGGCGAGGCGCTCACCACCTCGGTCGCCGACGGCGACTCCTTCCGCTACTACCCGGCGTACCGGTCCGACGCGCTGGACGCGCTCAACGCACGCCAGGCGCAGGACCCGACGGCCGCCGCCCACAGGATGCAGCTGCTGATGGTGCAGCGCCTCGACGGCGGACTGACCATCGGCGACACCCACGAGTACGAGCACCCCTTCGCCTTCGACACCGTCGAGGAGCCCTACGAACACCTCACGCGCGTGGTCGAGTCCCTGCTCGGCCGCCCGCTGCCGCGCGTGCGCCGCCGCTGGGCCGGCGTGTACGCGCAGTGCACCGACACCACCCGGGTCGTCCACCGCCAGCAGGTGCGCGACGGCGTGTGGCTGGTGACCGGACCCGGCGGCCGCGGCATGACCTGCTCGCCCGCCATCGCCGAGACCACCGCGAACGAACTGGGCTGGTGAACCCCGTGACCGTAACCATGACCGACATGAACCTCGTCGTCCTCGACATGGCCGGGACCACCGTCGCCGACGACGGCCTCGTCGAACAGGCCTTCACGGCCGCCGCGACCCGCCTCGGCGAGGACCCCGCCACGATGATCGACCACGTCCGCGCCACCATGGGCGAGTCCAAGATCTCCGTCTTCCGCCACCTCTTCGGCGGCGACGAGCAGCGCGCACAGCAGGCCAACATCGCCTTCGAGGCGGCGTACGGAGAGCTGGTCACCGGCGGCCGGATCGCCCCCGTCCCCGGCGCCGCCGAGGCCGTCGCCGCCCTCCGCGAGCAGGGCCGTACGGTCGTCCTCACCACCGGCTTCGCCCGCGTCACCCAGGACGCCATCCTCGACGCCCTCGGCTGGCGCGAGCTCGTCGAGCTGACCCTCTGCCCGGCCGACGCGGGCGGCCGCGGCCGGCCCCACCCCGACATGGTGCTCGCCGCCCTCCTCCGCACCGGCGCCGTGGACGACGTCCGCCAGGTGGCCGTCGCCGGCGACACCTCGTACGACATGCTCAGCGGCGTCCGCTCCGGCGCCGGGATCGTCGCGGGCGTCCTGACCGGCGCCCACGACGAGGCCGCGCTCAAGCGGCACGGCGCCACCCACGTCCTCGCCTCGGTCGCGGAACTCCCGTCCCTGATAGGGGCGTACGAGGCATGACCGGCGGCATCCGCTTCGACGGCGTCACCGTCGCCTACGGCGGCAACACCGTCCTCGACTCCCTCGACCTGACCGTCGAACCCGGCGAGGTCATGGCCCTCCTCGGCCCCTCCGGCTCCGGCAAGACGACCGCCCTGCGCGCCGTCGCCGGATTCGTCCGGCCGGCCGCCGGGCGGGTGCTCATCGGCGACCGCGACGTCACCGCGCTCCCGCCGTACAAGCGGGGCATCGGCATGGTCGTCCAGCAGTACGCCCTCTTCCCGCACATGCGGGTGGACGCCAACGTCGCCTTCGGCCTCAAGGCGCAGCGGGACCCCAAGGTCCCCAAGGCCGAGATCCCGGGGCGGGTCGCCGAGGCCCTGGAGATGACCGGGATGGCGGCCTACGCACAGCGCTACCCGCGCGAGCTGTCCGGCGGCCAGCAGCAGCGCGTCGCCATCGCCCGCGCCCTCGCCATCCGCCCGAACGTGCTCCTCCTCGACGAGCCGCTGTCCGCGCTCGACGCCCGGCTTCGCTCCGGCATGCTCGCCGAACTCGCCACGCTGCACCGCGAGTTGCCGGACGTCTCCATCCTGTACGTGACCCACGACCAGGTCGAGGCGCTCACCCTCGCCGACCGGATCGCCGTCATGGACAAGGCCCGGCTGCGGGACTGCGGCACCCCGCAGGAGCTGTACCGCAGGCCCCGCACCGAGTTCACCGCCTCCTTCGTGGGCAACGCCAACCTGCTGCCGGTCGTCGTCACCCCCGACGGGACCGGCGCCTTTCTCGACGGTGTCCCGCTCGACGTGCCGGTCGCCGACGCCGCCGCACCCGGTGCGGGCGCCACCCTCTGCGTCCGCCCCCACCTCGTCGGCCTCGGCCCCGGCCCCAACGCTCTGACCGGCCGCATCGCCGAGGTCCAGTGGCGCGGCGCCACCCACCGGCTGTACGTGGAGGTGGGCTCAGGCCACCGCCTGAAGGCGGACGTACGCGAGCTGCGCGAGACACCGGCGCTCGGCGACGAGGTCACGCTGCACTTCGCCCGCGAGGACGCCGTACTCCTTGCCGCAGGGGTGAACGATGGCTAGCAGCCTCGCCCCGCCCGCCGAGCGCCGCCCGGTCACCCCGCCCCCGGCCGTGCCCGCGCGGCCGGACCGGCGGCGGGCGCCCGCCTGGCTCTGGGCCGCCCCTCCCGTGCTCGCCCTCGCCGTCGCCTTCCTCCACCCCCTCGCGCTCGTCGTCAGGGAGTCCCTGGCGCCCGGCGCGTACGCCCACGTCCTCGCCTCCGAATCATTCCGCGACGCGCTCTTGACGACCGTGTGGCTGGCCGCGGCGGCCACCGCCGGCTGTCTCGTCCTCGGCTTCGTGCTCGCCCTCGTCATCGCCTTCGTGCCCTTCCCCGGCGGCAGGGCGGTCGCGAGGTTCATCGACGTCTTCCTCTCCTTCCCGTCCTTCCTGATCACGCTCGCCCTGCTGTTCCTCTACGGCACGGTCGGCATGGCCAACGGGGTGTGGACCGACGTCACCGGCGCCGCCGAGGGGCCCTTCCACTTCCTGACCACCCCGTGGGGCGTGCTGCTCGCCGAGATCACGTACTTCACACCGTTCGTGATGCGCCCGCTGCTCGCCGCCTTCTCGCAGATGGAGACCGCCCAGCTGGAGGTGGCCTCCTCGCTCGGCGCCCGGCCGCTGCGGATCGTGCGCCGGGTGATCCTGCCCGAGGCGCTGCCCGCCCTCGCGGCCGGCGGCGGCCTCGTCCTCGTCATGTGCCTCAACGAGTTCGGCATCGTGCTCTTCACCGGCGCCAAGGGCGTCACGACCCTGCCGATGCTCGTCTACGGCAAGGCCATCCTCGAGTCCGACTACGCGGCGGCCTGCGTGGTCGCCGTCGTCAACGTCCTGATCTCGGTGGGTCTTTACGCGCTCTACCGGATGGTGAGTCGCCGTGTTGGTGCATAGCCGTACCGGCAGGTGGGGCGCCTGGGCGCTCTTCGCCGTCCTCTTCGTCCCGCTCTTCGCCCTGCCCCTCCTCGTCATCCTCGCCGCGTCCTTCTCCACCCACTGGTCCGGCGCCTTCCCCTCCGGACCGACCACCGCCCACTACGCGGCGGCCACCCGGGGCGAGTCCCTCCAGGCCCTCACCACCAGCCTGGTCACGGCCGTCACCGCGAGCGTGATCGCGCTGACCGTCGGCACCTGGGCGGCGCTCGCCGCGACCGACCTCGGCAGGAAGGGCAAGCGGCTGCTCGACGCCCTGTTCATGCTGCCGGTCGCCGTGCCGTCCGTGGTCGTCGGCCTCGCCGTCCTGGTCGCCTTCTCGCAGCCCCCGCTGCTCCTCAACGGCACCCGCTGGATCGTGATCCTCGCGCACACGATCCTCGTCACGGCGTTCGCCCACCAGTCGGTCTCGGCCGCCATCCGGCGCCTCGACCCGATGTACGAGCAGGCGGCGGCCAGCCTGGGCGCCCGCCCCTCGTACGTCCTGCTCCGGGTGCGGCTGCCGCTCCTGCTCCCGTCGCTGAACGCGGCGGCCGGCCTCTGCTTCGCCCTGTCCATGGGCGAGTTGAGCGCCACGATGATGCTCTACCCGCCGGACTGGCTCCCGCTGCCCGTACGCGTCTTCACGGCCACCGACCGCGGCTCGCTCTTCACGGGCTCGGCCCTCGCCGTGGTCCTGATGGCGGCGACACTCCTGGTCCTGCTCGCCGTCTCCCGTATCCGCACCAAAGCCTCGTACCGATGACCCACCTGTGACCCACCCTGGAGAGAACGACGTTATGCGTACGAACCCCCGGTACCTCAAGCCGATCGCCGCCGTCACCGGCAGCCTCGTCCTCGCCGCCACCCTCACCGCCTGCGGCGGCTCCTCCTCCGCCGCCTCCGACGAGAAGGTCGTCACCGTCTACAGCGCCGACGGACTCAAGGGCGAGGCGGGCGACGGCTGGTACGACAAGGTCTTCAAGGACTTCGAGAAGCAGACCGGCATCAAGGTCGAGTACGTCGAGGGCGGCTCCGGCGAGATGGTGCAGCGCGCCGCCCGCGAGAAGAGCAACACCCAGGCCGACGTCATCGTCACCCTGCCGCCCTTCATCCAGCAGGCCGACTCCAAGGGCCTGCTCCAGGCCTACACCCCGCAGGGCGCCGACATGGTCGGCGGCGGCGACAAGGCGGACGACGGCAAGTGGATCTCCGTCGTCAACAACTTCTTCGGGTTCATCCACAACAAGAAGGAGCTGACGGCCCCGCCGACCACCTGGGAGCAGCTGCTCGACGCGAAGTACAAGAACAAGCTGCAGTACTCCACCCCCGGCGTCGCGGGCGACGGCACCGCCGTCCTCATCAAGGCGATGCACGACTTCGGCGGCAAGGAGCCGGCGATGGAGTATCTGAAGAGGCTCCAGGCCAACAACGTCGGCCCGTCCTCCTCGACCTCCAAGCTCGCGCCGAAGGTCGACAAGGGCGAGATCCTGGTCGCCAACGGCGACGTCCAGATGAACTTCGCGCAGTCGAAGTCCATGCCGAACCTCGGCATCTGGTTCCCGGCGAAGGAGGGCGGCCGGCCGACCACGTTCGCCCTGCCGTACGCCGCCGGCCTGGTGCACAAGGCCCCGCACACCGAGAACGGCAAGAAGCTGCTCGACTTCATGCTGAGCGAGCAGGCCCAGCGCGAGGTCAGCTCCGTCGGCGGCGGCTTCACCGTCCGCAAGGACGTCAAGGCCACCGACGCCAACGCCATCGAGCTGGCGAAACTGATGGGCGGCGTCGAGGTCTTCGAGCCGGACTGGAACGACATCGACACGAACCTGACGGCGTACGTGGACGCGTGGAAGTCCGCGACCGGCAGCTGAAAGTTCACCGCGCGGCACTTTCCCCGCCGCGAAATGTAGCGGAAGGATAACGGGTACGGACCAAACCTCGCACGTGCACAACGCCCCTGAGAAATCAGGGGCGTTGTCGCGCACCCACCCCTCGGAGGAACCGAACATGCCGCTCAGCACCGGCGTATCCCGCCGCACCGTCCTCGTCGCCGCAGGCGCCGGCGCGGCCGTCGCCGCCACCGGCCTCGCCACCGCCCCCACGGCCCGGGCCGCGACCGCGGCCCCGACCCTCCCCGACGGCACCAGCCAGGACAAGGTGCTCTTCGTCGGCATGGACGGCCTGCGCCACGACCGCATCGACGCCGCCAAGGCCCCGCACCTCAAGTCCCTGATGGCGAACGGCACCTACGGCCGCTCCCTGCTCTACGCCAACCCGATGGCCGCCACCTCCTCCGGCCCGGGCTGGTCCACCATCTCCACCGGGGTGTGGCCCGACAAGCACGGCGTGAAGGACAACACCTTCACCGGCCGCGACTACGGCACCTACCCCGGCTTCCTCGCCCGCCTCCACCAGGTGCGCCCGGACCTCTCCCTCTTCGCCGCCGTCGACTGGCCCGAACTCGACACCTACGGCACGGTCACCCCCGGCGCCGACGCCAAGCTGGTGTACAACAACGACTACGCGGTCAACGACGCGCTGATCACCGACGCGACCGAGGACGTCCTCCGCAACCAGAACCCGGACGTCCTCTTCGTCTACTTCGGCGAGACCGACGAGATCGGCCACGGCTACGGCGCCGCGAGCCAGAAGTACCTCGACGCCATCGACGTCCAGGACGCCTACCTCGGCCGCCTGCTCGCCGCGATCAAGGCCCGTCCGACGTACCCGGCCGAGCGCTGGACCGTCATCGTCGCCACCGACCACGGGCACACCGACGCCGGCGGCCACGGCGGCTCCAGCATCGAGGAGCGCCGCACCTTCGTCCTCGCCGCCGGCCCCGGCATCGCCGCCGGCGCCCGCCCCCTCGACACCCGGCTCGTCGACGTCGCCGCCACCGTCTTCCGCCAGCTCGGCATCACCCCCGACCCCGCCTGGGGCCTCGACGGCAAGCCGATCCAGGAGCGGACCACCGACCCCTTCGACACCCTCCAGACCGCCCTCGCCGGCCGGGTCGACGAGACCGGCATCCCGACCGGCGTCCTCGGCTTCACCCACACCGCGCCCAGCGGCTGGTCCGTCATCAACAACGCCATGGGCACCGGCGGCATGACCGAGTGGCGGGGCTGGTCCTTCGCCACCGACGAGTTCTGGTCCCGTACCCAGCGCGACCAGTGGCGCGAGCTGAACGTGCGCGCCCGGGGCGTGTTCGCCGTCGCCGACTCCGACGAGTGGGCCGACAGGTCCTTCTCCGGTACGTACGACTCCACGCTGGTCAGCCCGGCGTACGCGGTCACCGGCGCGAGCCGCGTCACCCTCGACTTCACGACCCTCTACCGCCAGGAGGGCGCCCAGACCGCCCAGATCCTCGCGAGCTTCAACGGCGGCACCCCGACGGTCGTGAAGTCCTACACCGCCGACGTCCTCTCCAAGCCCCAGTCGCTCACGGTCCCGGTCCCCGCCGGCGCCTCCAACGTCAGCTTCCGCTTCCGTTACACGGGATCCAACAACTGGTACTGGGTGATCGACGGGGTCGGTATCCGCACTTCCTGACCTAGGCTGGGGGCGTCGCCAAGGCTTCGTCGCGGCGACGCCCCCCATCGTCTGATCAGATGTACTCGACCAGGTCCGCGATCGAGTCCTTGATGTGGGTCGGGCGGTAGGGGAACTTGTCGACGTCCCCGGAAGCGGTCAGCCCCGTGAGGACCAAGAAAGTCTCCATGCCCGCCTCCAGTCCGGCCAGGATGTCGGTGTCCATGCGGTCGCCGATCATCGCGCTGGTCTCGGAGTGAGCTCCGATGGCGTTCAGACCGGTACGCATCATCAGCGGGTTCGGCTTGCCGACGAAATAGGGGTCCTTGCCCGTCGCCTTCGTGATCAGAGCCGCCACGGCACCGGTCGCGGGAAGAGCCCCTTCGGCCGAGGGACCCGTCTCGTCCGGGTTCGTGGCGATGAACCGTGCACCGTTGTTGATGAGGCGGACGGCCTTCGTCATGGCTTCGAAGGAATAGGTCCGGGTCTCACCCAGGATCACGAAGTCGGGGTCGGTGTCGGTCAGGACGTATCCCACTTCGTGCAGGGCCGTGGTCAGACCGGCCTCGCCGATCACGTACGCGGAGCCGCCGGGGTGCTGATTGTCGAGGAACTTCGCGGTGGCGAGGGCCGAGGTCCAGATGTTCTCGGTGGGCACATCGAGACCGATGCGGCTGAGACGGGCGTTCAGATCGCGGGCCGTGTAGATCGAATTGTTCGTGAGCACGAGGAAGGGGAGGCCGGAGTCGCGCAGCTTCTTGATGAAGGCGTCCGCTCCCGGCACCGGGATGCCTTCGTGCATCAGCACGCCGTCCATGTCGGTGAGCCACGATTCGATGGGCTTGCGCTCTGCCATGTTGCCGGTCTCCTGTACGCGTGGTCTTGGTGGGCGCCGGACGACGCTGTGCCGACGCCCCCCAGCGTAGTCAGGGAAGGCGATGTTCCCACCGTAGTGAAGGTTGCTCGCCGACCCAGTGGGACGAGGTACGCGTCGTGATCCGTTGACCACCGATCCAGTAGGTGTGCGCTCGGTTGGTGATGTGAAGCCGTACGGCCGTGATATCGGGGCTGCCTGCCTCCTGCCAAGACGTGAGCGCGTCCTCGATGTCATCCCACAGGGCTGCCGGACCACCCTGGCGGACCGTCCAGCCGTCGCCGTCAGCGATGAATTCGGCGAAGGACTCCCGTTCCGGGGCGAAGACGAAGAGGAGGGGGTCTCCCGCGTGGGTGGTGGCCCGGACGAACTGTGCACCCGGGGCGGCAAGCTGGGCGAGGAACGCCGGCATCCATTCCTCCAGCATCGTGGGCGACACCTTCGTCCGCCGCTCGCTGTCGGGGTATGCGGTGCGAGCGGACAGATCACCGGCCACCGGCACGACAGCCTGGGGACCAGGCGATCCAGTTCCGGATCTGGTCGCATGCCGGGACGATGTACCGGCATATGGGTAGGCCGGGAGAGGCGGAGGCGGCGAACATGGTCGCCAGGAACCTTGGGATCGTTCGCAGGGACCCCATGTTCGCCTCCCTGGGACTGGCCCGGCATGGGGCGATCCACGCCGCCGGGGGAGACTCCAGGGCGGCCCGGCGTGCGTTCAAACAGGCGGAGGAAGCCTGGCATCGGACAGATCGTCGCGACGATGTGGGCAGGCCTTCGTGGCTCCTCGCCTTCTATGATCTCGCCGAGATCAACTCCCTCGCCCTTTGGGCCCACTTGAGTCTCGGGGACTGGGCGGACGCTGAGGCGCACGGCCACCGGGGCCTTGCCGCCCTCCGTCCTCAGATGTGTAGGTCGCGCGCTATCACGACAGCTCGCCTGGCCCGAGCGCAGCTCGAACAGGGGGAAGTGGAAGCGGCGATCGGCACGGCCATGCGGGTGCCGACGGACGCCGCGGAGAGTCACCCCCGAGTCGTCAGCATGCTCACCAGATTCGGCCATCGGCTCACCGAGCTCGCCCCTGCCAGCACGCACGTTGCCCTCTGGCAGGCTCACTCCGCACAGGTCAAGGAGAACCACAGGTGACAGAACGCACGGTCCGTCTGCGCAAGCACATCAGCTACGCCTCTCAGGTCCGCGAGGTGCTCGGGAAGATGTACGAGCAGGTGCGGGCCGACCTACTGCACCACCCGAACTACAAGCTGGACGTCTTCCTGGAGCGCTTGGACCGGCATGCGGGTGAGGCCGGCTGGGCGGTCGTCGTCGCGCACGACACGACAACCGGTGAGCCAGTCGGATACGCCTACGGCAACACCGTCGCCTCCGGCGACCGCTGGTGGAAGCGTATGAGCACGCCTCCGCCTGGCAGGTACGCAGGCCGGGACGCCGTCGCGGTCAAGGAGATCGGTGTTATCCCGGAGTGGCGAGGAGTCGGGGTCTCACGACAGATGCATGACGAGCTCCTGGCTGGGCGGCTGGAACCACATGCGACGCTCATGGTCAATCCGTCGGCGGGCGAAGGGAAGGTGATGCGGCTCTACGAGGGCTGGGGTTACGAGGAGATCGGGGTGGTCCAGCCATCGCCTGACGCTCCCTGGCTGGTGTGCATGGCCCGTAACATTCACCCATAGGTCTGATCTTTACCAGTTGACATGCTAGCTTGTGAGAATGGCCATCCAGGTGAGGCGGGCGTTCAAGTACCGCTTCTATCCGACTGATGCGCAGGCGGCGGAGCTGTCGCGCACGTTCGGGTGTGTGCGGAAGGTCTACAACCTGGCACTCGCGGCCCGAACGGAGGCGTGGGCGCGGCAGGAGCGGGTGAACTACAACCAGACATCGGCCATGTTGACGGCATGGAAGAAGACGGAGGAACTGGCGTTCCTGAATGATGTGTCGTCGGTGCCATTGCAGCAGGCGCTGCGGCACTTGCAGACCGCGTTCGCCGGCTTCTTCGCCAAGCGGGCGAAGTACCCGCGTTTCAAGTCGCGGAAGAAGTCGCGGAAGTCTGCCGAGTACACCACGTCCGGGTTCCGGTTCCGTGAGGGAAAGCTGACGCTGGCGAAGATGGCGGAGCCGCTCGATATCGTGTGGTCGCGTCCGCTACCTGAGGGTGCGAAGCCGTCCACCGTCACGGTGTCGCAGGACGCGGCCGGGCGCTGGTTCGTCTCCCTGCTGTGCGAGGACCCTTCGTTGAAGGCCCTCCCGCTCGTGGACTCGGCGATCGGCATCGATGTCGGCCTGGATCACCTGCTCACCCTCTCGACCGGGGAGAAGATCGCCAATCCGCGCCATGAGCGCCGGGATCGGGCGCGGCTGGCGAGGGCCCAGCGAGGGCTTGCCCGTAAGGCCAAAGGTGACGGAGCCAACCGGGCCAAGGCCCGACGGAAAGTTGCCAGGATCTACGCCGCGATCGCCGACCGCCGGCGTGACAGTCTGCACAAGCTGACCACTCGTCTCGTTCGTGAGAACCAAACGATCGTGATCGAGGATCTGACCGTGCGCAACATGGTCAGGAACCGGGCACTCGCCCGCGCCGTCTCGGATGCGGCGTGGGCGGAGTTCCGGAGAATGCTGGAGTACAAGGCAGCCTGGTGCGGGCGGGAAGTGATCGCGGTCGACCGCTTCTTCCCCTCCTCAAGGCTGTGCTCCCACTGCGGCGCCCTGCGTGGACGGCTGCCGCTGCATGTCCGTACCTGGACATGTGAGGGCTGCGGCACGACCCATGACCGGGACGTGAACGCGGCGAAGAACCTTCTGGCCGCCGGGCTGGCGGTGTCGGTCTGTGGAGCCGGTGTAAGACCCCAACGGAGAAGTCCGGGCGGGCAGCCGACGTCGAAGCAGAAAGCCCTACGGCGCGAGCCGTAGGGACTCTCCTCGTTTAGAGAGAGCAAGCCAACTGCACCAACCCCGACCGGGCTGCAAATGAGCGAGGGCGGGGCGGGGGTGAGGGTGGGTGGGAGGGAGCTGATGATGCGCACCGGCCTCAACGCGATCGGCGCGCACTCCGAGACCAGCGCCATGATCGGCGACCGGATGGACACCGACATCCTGGCCGGCCTGGAGGCGGGCATGCAGACCTTCCTGGTGCTGACCGGTCTGACCACGGAGGCCGAGGTGGACCGCTACCCCTTCCGCCCGTCGAAGATCGTGAAGTCGATCGCGGACCTCGTCGAGCGGATCTGACCGCACAAACCCCCTGGTGGGCCCCCTGCGGATGCGAACGGGGCCGAACCGGGTGACCCTGCCAGTACCAGGAGGTCACCATGCGTTCAGGTCCCATCGCTCTCCGTGCCGCAGGCGCGGCCGTGGCTCTGGTGCTCGCGCCCCCCGTCGCGGGCACCGCCCTCGCCCACGACGGCGTCCGGGCCACGGTCACCCCGGCCACCGCCGCGCCCGGCGCCGACGTCGACGTGCGCGTCACGGGGTGCAAGGGCACCACGGGCGCGGCCAAGTCCCAGGCCTTCGTCGCCGACGCCGAGCTCACCGGGCGCGACGGCGGGAAGAACCCGCTGTTCGGCGACACGACCCTGAAGTCGGGACTCGAGGACGGCACGTACAAGGTCACCGTGACCTGCGACGGCCACGACCACGCCGACGTCGGCAGCGTCCACGTCCGCCGTCACCAGGAGCCGACCCACCGGCCCACCCATCAGCCGACGCACCAGCCCACGCACCACGCGTCCCCGATCGCCCCGGTCCGGGCGGGCGGCGGTGGCGCGGCGGCCGCGTTCGCCGCGCCCGCGGCCCCCGGCGTCGCCCAGACGGCGGACGAGGCCGGCCTCGGCACCCCGTACACCCTCCTGGGTCTCGGCATGGCGGCCCTCGCGGCCGTCGCCGTCGCCCTCCGCAGCGCCGCCCGCCGGCGCGGCGGCGGCGCGGGCCGGAACACGGACTGACCGGGCGGGCCGGGTGTCCTCCGGGCGCGCTCTGACCGGTACGGCCTGGGCCGTCCTCGTGCTCGGCCTCTGGGTCTGGGGGAGGGACACGACCGAGGGCCCGGCGTACGGCTCGGTGCCGACCACCGGCGACATCGCCGCGGTCGGCCGCCCGCCCGGTGTGCCGCTGCCCCCGGAGCACACCCCGCTCGACCCGGTCGAGCCGCGCCGCGTGGAGATCCCCTCGGTGGGGATCTCCGCCCCCGTCGTCGCCCGCGGCCTGGACACGGACGGCGCGATCGACCCGCCGCCGTTCGAGATGCCGCACACCGTCGGCTGGTACGGCTCCGGCACCCGCCCCGGCGCCCCCGGCGCCGCCCTCCTGGTCGGGCATGTCGACACCGAGACCCGCCCCGCCGTCTTCTACGGCCTGAGCGCGGCGCGCCCGGGCGCGACGGTGACCGTGACCCGTTCGGACGGAAGCGTCGCGGAATTCACGATCGACGAGGTCGAGGTGCTGCCCAGGGACGGCTTCGACGCCCGTAAGGCCTACGGTCCGCACCGCTCGGGCCGCGCGGAGCTGCGCCTGATCACGTGCGGCGGCAGCTTCGACCGGGCGGCGGGCGCGTACACGGCGAACGTGGTGGTGTCGGCGTACCTGACCGGCACGAAGAGGTAGGACCGGGGCGAAGAGGTAGGACCAGGCCGAAGGGCAGGACCGGGGCGTAGCCGACCGGGGGCCGGCCGGCGGGGCGGTGAGCACCGGCCGCCGGCCGGTCCGGTCCTCGACCGCGGGCTCACGGGCCGCGGGAGGAGCCCGGAGCCGTCGCGGGAGGTCGGGATCCGCCCACTGTAGAGGAAGCGGAGGAAGCGGAAAGACGACCGAGGCCCTTCACCATTCGGTGAAGGGCCTCGGCCTTTCGCGTGCGCCGCCAGGGACTCGAACCCCGGACCCGCTGATTAAGAGTCAGCTGCTCTAACCAACTGAGCTAGCGGCGCCTGCTGACAGAGGTAACTCTACAGGACCTCTGACCGTGCTCTTGACCATTTACGGTCCCGCCCGGCCTGTCGGATGGTCGTATTGGGCCTTCGATCCGTCAAAATGCGATTTGTCCAGACAGTTGAGACGATGGCGCCCGTGCAAGAGCGCGAAAAGATCTTGACGAGTGTGGAGGGGAACGCATGAGTGTGCCGGTCTTCGAAGAAATCGAGCCCGCGGCCGACTGCGGCTGCCCGGGCTGTGCGCAGCGTCGGCGCGACCTCGCACTGGGACTTCCGGTACGGGCCGGGGGCCACCCGGCGGCGCACGGCGCACGCCGCGCGCTCGTCCTGGTGACGGCGGCGGGGGTCGTGTTCGGCGGGGGTACGGGCGGGGCGGCGGCACTGCCGGAGGACCCGGCGACGGACGTGGCCGCGGGTACGGGAGCGGGCGCGGGTACCGGAGCGGCCGGGGCCGACGGGGCCGGTGCCATCGAGCCCGGTGCCGAGCCCGGCCCCGACACCCCGCAGGGCGGCCGCAGCCCGCTGCACGGCGCGGCGGGCCCGGGCTCGGCACCGTCCCCGTACGCGGCCCCGACGACCAGTCAGATCTCGGTCCAGTCCCTGCGGAAGAGCACCCGCTCCGAGATCATCAACCGCGCGAAGAAGTGGGTGGCGTCGGCCGTCCCGTACTCGATGGAGAAGTACTGGAACGACGGCTACCGCCAGGACTGCTCCGGCTACATCTCCATGGCCTGGAACCTCCCGTCCAACGAGTGGACCGGCAGCCTCGACCGCTTCGCCGACCGCATCGCCCGGGCCGACCTGCAGCCCGGCGACATCCTGCTGTTCCACAACCCGGCCAACCCGACCCGTGGCTCGCACGTGACGATCTTCGGCGGCTGGACCGACTACACCCACACCTCCTACACCGCGTACGAGCAGACCCCGCCGCGAACGCGGAAGCAGGCGACGCCGCTCGCGTACTGGGAGAACTCCGACCGCTACGTCGCCTACCGCTACAAGGGCGTGATCAGCGGCGACGGCGGAAGCGCGGGCTCCGGCGCGACGACCGGGACGGCGTTCCCGGGGGCGGGGAGGTTCGGGCCGGGCGCGAACAACACGTACGTGACCCAGCTCGGCAGGCTGCTTGTCGCGCGCGGCGGCAAGCAGTACTACTCCGTGGGCCCCGGCCCGGTCTGGGGCGAGGCCGACCGCCGCGCCACCCAGGCCTTCCAGCTCGCGCAGGGCTGGCGCGGCAAGGAGGCGGACGGCCTGCCCGGCCCGGACACCTGGGCGCTGCTCGTGTCGGGCAAGGGCAGGAACATCGGCGGTTCGAGTGGTTCGAGCGGGTCGAGCGCATCTGCGAACGCGTTTCCCGGGCGTGGCTACTTCCGTCTCGGCCAATCCAACGCATATGTGGAGAAGCTGGGCAAACAACTGGTGAAGCGGGGCTACGGCAAGCACTACGTGTCGGGCCCCGGTCCGCGGTGGACGGAGGCGGACCGCCGCAACGTCGAGGCCTTCCAGCGGGCCCAGGGCTGGCGGGGCGCGACGGCCGACGGCTACCCGGGCCCGGAGACCTGGCGGCGCCTTTTCCGATGACCCCGAGAACATGAGGTGGACCGAATGACGGCATCGAACCCGACCCCGCCGGACAACGGCCCGGCCGCCACCCGCGACGCGGCCCGCACGGCCCGCCGCCTGACCGACGGCCGCCTACGCCCTGCGGGGCCGCCGGGTGGCGCCGCGGGCCCGGGCGCGGACGGTGCGGCCCTCCCGACCACGGGCCTGGCCCGCCCGGCGGTGTCTGGCGCACCGTCAGGGGCCGGTGTGGCGAATGGGGCTGCGGAGGGCGGGGTGGATCGGTCCGCCTCGTCCGAGGGCGGGGCGCCGTCGGGCACCGCCCCGGTCGCGGCCGGTGCGCATGTGCGGCTCGTCTCGTCTCCGGACGGGCCGGCGCCCGCAACCGGCCACCCGGGCACGGGCACGACGCCGGTGCCGGGCCACGGTCCGGCCTCGGCGGAGGCGGGTGCGGGTGCGGTTGCGGACGGGCTCGGCCGGCCGGATCCGTCCGCCTCTGGCCTGGGGTTGGCGTCGGCAGAGGGCGGTGCGCCGGCGGGCGGGCTCGGCCAGGGGCCGGCCACGCCACAGGCGGGTGCGGGCGGGCTCGCCGCGGGGCAGCCGGACCGGTCTGCGGCCGGGCGAGGTCCGGCCACGCCGCAGGCGGGGGGTGGCATCGCCAACCCGTCCGCCGACGCCTCCGCGGCTGCGGCCGGCCGGGGGCTCGCCACACCGCAGCCGGGCGGACCGGTGCCCGCGAGCGCGCCCGGCGGCCCGGCCTCGCCGGAGGCGGGTGCGCTTGCCGGCGGTACCCGCGGCGGCGCGTCCGGCTCGGCGAACGGCCGTCCGACCGGCACGGGGACCCATGCCGGCGCGGCGACGGATGGTCGCGGCGCCCACCGGGCCTCGGGGGCGGGAGCGACGGACGGTGCGGTGCGGGCCGCCGCGCCGGGGGCGAACGCCCCGGTGGGTGGTGCCGGCACCGGCATGTCCGGCTCGATGCAGTCCGCCCCGGCCGGCACCGGGATCCACGCCGGTGCGGTGCGGGCCGCCGCGCCGGGGGCGAACGCCCCTTCGGGCAGTGCCCGCACCGGCATGTCCGGCTCGGCGCAGGCGACCCCGCCGGAGGGGCATGCCCTTTCGGGGCATGTCCACGCCGGTGGGCCCGGCTCGGGGCAGCCGGCCTCGTGCCCGGACGGCCGTGTGACCGGGACGGGGACTCCTGCCGCCGGTGCGGCGACGCATGCGCACGCCGCACACCCGGCCTCGGGGGCGGGCGTGTCCGGCGGTGCGGCGCAGCACGCCCCCGCCGGTACCGGGATCCACGCCGGTGCGGCGTCGGATACGCGTGCCGCCCAGGCGGACCCGTCGGCCACCGGTCGCGGACCGGCCTCGCCGCAGGCGGGCACCCCCGACGAACCGCGCCCGGCGTCTGCGCCCGACGGCCCTGCCGCGGCCTCGCCGCAGGCGACCGCGTCCGCCACCGCGCCCAACTCGCCGCAGCCCCAGCCCCAGCCGCAGCCGCAGCCGCAGCCGCAGTCGCAGCCGTCCTCGGCCGGGGCCCCCTCCGTCACCGCGTCCGGCCCGGGGCCGGCCTCGCCGCAGGCGGGCTCCGCCACCGGCGCGTCGGCGCGGTCCGGATCCACGCCCCACGACGACTCCGTCGACTTCGGCTGGATCGCCGGGATGCGCGTCAAGGCCGTCACGCTGCCCGTCGCCGCCGACACCGAGCCCACCAGCCGCGCCAACCCCGCCCGGCGGCAGAAGGTGATCGCGGGGGAGACCACCGGGAGCATTCCGGTGCATCTGTTGTTCCGGGACGACGGGGAAGGGCCCGCCACCGTGCCCGTGCCCAAGGCGAAGGGCGACGAGCCCAAGAACAAGCCCGGGAACAAGAACAAGAACAGGGCCGCCGCCATCCCCGCGCCCACCCGCTCCGCCTCGCGGCCCGCGCCGACCGCCGATCCGAAGCTGGTCGAGCGACCGGGGCCGGTGCTGCCGGGGTGGGTCGGGGTGGTCGGCGGGATGATCGCGCTGGTCGGGTGCGCGGCGATCGTGTGGTGGACGGGCGCCGTTCCCGCCACCGCCGCGCGGATGCTGCGGCTGCCGGTCCGTCCGTACAACGGGATCCACCTCGGCCAGTGGGCGCTGCTCGCGCTCGGCGTCGTGTTCGCGCTGTTCTTCCTGGGCGGTCTCGGCCGCGGCCGGGTCGGTTACGCCCTCGTGCTCACCCTCTTCGGCGAGTACCGCGGCACCGTCCGCCGCACCGGCCTGCTCTGGGTGAGCCCGCTCCTCCTCCGCCGCCGGGTGGACGTGCGCCTGCGGCACTGGCGCAGTGAGCCGCTGCCCGCGGTCGACGCGAAGGGCACGGCGCTGGACGTCGTGGTCCTGGTGGTGTGGCGGATCAGGGACACCGTACGGGCGGCGCTCGGGGTGGACGGGCACGAGGAGTACCTGCGCGAGCAGGTCGAGGCCGCGATGGCGCGGGTCCTGTCGCAGCTGCCGGCGGACGCGTTCCACGAGGACGCCCCGACCCTGCGCGACGCGGAGGCGGTCGGCGAGGCGCTGACCCGGATGCTGTCGGCGGAGTGCGCGCCGGTCGGGATCGACGTCTTCTCGGCGCAGCCGACCCGGATCGAGTACGCCCCCGAGGTCGCCGCCGCGATGCAGCGCCGCCGGATCGCGGCGATCGACGCGAAGCACCGGGACAGTGTGCTCACCGCGGTCGTGGACGCGGTGGACGACGTGGTCCACCGGCTGACCTCACGTGGTCTGGTGGAGCTGGACGACTACGAGAAGAAGGCGCTGGTGAAGGACCTGACCGTGGCGTTCTACACCGGCCGCACCGCCCCTGGGGAGGGCGCCTGAACCCGTCCCGGCCACCCCGCCGTTGGTATGGACATGTTCAAGTTCCGTCCCTACCTTGGGACTTGGTCTAGACCTGAATCGTCCATCGCGACAGCGCAACCGCACCACCGCGCAACCGCACCACCGCGCAACCGCACCACCGCACGCGTGCAGCACAGCCCACAGAACACCCCCACGTTCTCCTGGAGCGACAGCATGCGCAAAAAGACAGGGGTGGCGGCCGTGGCGCTCGGCGTCGCAGCCGCCTCCCTCTTCGCGACCACCAGCGCGAGCAGCCACGGCTACACCGACTCGCCGATCAGCCGGCAGAAGCTCTGCGCCAACCGCACCGTCTCCAACTGCGGCGACATCCAGTGGGAGCCGCAGTCGGTCGAGGGGCCCAAGGGCTTCCCGTCCGGCGGGCCGGCGGACGGGACGATCTGCGCGGGCGGGAACTCCCGCTTCGCGCAGCTCGACAACCCGCGCAACGGCGCCTGGCCCACCACCAGGGTCACCGCGGGCCAGAGCTACAGCTTCCGCTGGCAGTTCACGGCGCGACACGCGACCACGGACTTCCGCTACTACATCACCAAGAACGGCTGGACCGGGAGCAAGGTCCTGACCCGGTCCGACCTCGACAGCCAGCCCTTCCTGGTCGTCCCCTACAACAACCAGCAGCCGCCGTCGACCCTCTCGCACTCCGGAACCATCCCGGCGGGCAAGACCGGTCGGCATCTGATCCTGGCGGTGTGGACGATCGCGGACACCGGGAACGCCTTCTACGCGTGCTCGGACGTCCAGTTCTAGCGCCCAGCCCTCCCCGTCGGCTCCGCGCGGGCCGCCCTGCTCACGGAGCTGATGCCGCACAGGCCGGGGTGTGAGCCGCACCTCGGCCTGTTGCTCGACAACACACCGGAGTACCCGCTCCGGCCCGGCGTGGCGGCCCCGGGCCTGTCCGGCGGAACAGGGTCGGACAGGCCCAAGGCCACCCCCTCCCCGGAGAGGCCCGAGGGGTAGGGCCAGGCCCACCTTCCGTACGCCCCTCAGACCCATGGCCCCGGGACCGCCCCCGCGCCTAGCGTGCTCGTCATGCAGTCCCGCAGCCCCCGCCCCCGCACCGTCTGGCAGGCCCTCGCCCGGCCGCTCACCCTGCTCCGTACCCCATGGCCCTGGCGGGCCGTCGGGTATCTCGCGAGCGGGGCGGCCGGCGGGGCCGCACTCCTCGGCGTGCTCCTCGTGCTCACCGGGTTCTACCTGCTCCTCGTCGGGCTTCCGCTGCTCCTCCTCGCCGGGGTCGCCGTCGGCGCCGTCGAGCGGTGGCGGCTGCGGCTCGTCGACCTCGACCCGGCGCCCGGCCCGCACCGCGTGCCCGAGGCCCCCGGGCTCGCCGCCTGGCTGCGGCTGCGGGCGCGGGAACAGGCCACCTGGCGGGAGCTCGCGTACGCCCTGCTCCACGCCACCGTCCTGTGGCCGCTCGACCTGGTCGTGCTCGCCGTCGGACTCGGCCTGCCCGCCGCCCTGACGAGCGCCCCGCTCCAGCTCGCCGCCGACGGGCACGAGGCGAAGGTCGTCAAGGCCTACCTGGTCACCTCGTACCCCCAGGCCTTCGCCGCCGCCCTCCTCGGCCTGCTGCTCCTGCCGCTCCTCCTCCACCCGCTGACCGGGTACGCTGGAGCCCGCGCCGCCCTCGCCCGCGCACTGCTCGCCCCGCGCGAGACCGAACTGCGGCAGCGGATCGGCGAGGTCACCGCATCCCGCGCCCGGCTCGCCGCCGCCTTCGAGGCCGAGCGGCGCCGGATCGAGCGCGACCTCCACGACGGCGCCCAGCAGCGGCTCGTCGCCCTCACCATGACCCTCGGCCTCGCCCGTTACGACGCGCCGCCGGGCCCGCTCGCCGACCAGCTCGCCAAGGCCCACGACGAGGCCGGCCAGGTGCTCACCGAACTGCGCGAGCTGATCCACGGCATCCACCCGCAGGTCCTCGCCGACTACGGACTCGGCGCCGCCCTCGCCGACGCCGCCGACCGCACCTCCACCCCCGTGGACTCCACCGGCCTCGACCCCGAGCTGCCCCGGCTGCCCGCGGCCGTCGAGAGCGCCGGCCACTTCGTGGCCCGCGAGGCCCTCGCCAACGTCGACCGGCACAGCGGTGCCGCCCGCGCCCGGATCACCGCCCGGTACGCCGCCGGCACCCTGCTCGTCGCCGTCGAGGACGACGGGCACGGCGGCGCCGACTCCGCCCGGGGCAGCGGGCTCACCGGGCTCGCCGACCGGCTCGCCGTCCTCGATGGCACACTGACGATCACCAGCCCGTCCGGCGGGCCGACCCTCCTCCGAGCGGAGATCCCGTGCAGCCCGCTGCCCCTGAACCCCGAGCGCTCCGGATCGTCCTCGCCGAGGACGGCGTCCTCCTCCGCGAAGGGCTGATCGGCCTCCTGGCGCGGTTCGGCCACGAGGTGGTCGCGGCGGTCGGCGACGCCGACGCCCTGCGCACCGCCGTCGCCGCGCACGACCCGGACATCGTCGTCACCGACGTACGGATGCCGCCCGGCTTCCAGGACGAGGGCCTGCGCGCCGCCGTCGCGCTGCGCGCCGGGCGCCCGGGCCTGCCGGTGCTCGTCCTCAGCCAGTACGTGCAGCGCAGTTATGCCGCCGACCTGCTCGACTCCGGCGACGGGACCGGCGTCGGCTATCTCCTCAAGGACCGGATCGGGCAGGTCGAGGAGTTCGTGGACGCGCTCGCCCGGGTCGCGGCCGGCGGCACGGTCGTCGACCCCGAGGTCGTACGACAGCTCCTTCGCCGCCACCGCGATCCCCTCCAGACGCTGACGCCGAGGGAACGGGAGGTTTTGGCCCTGGTCGCCGAGGGGCACTCCAACGGGGCGGTCGCCCGCCGTCTGGTGATCACCGAGGCGGCCGTCGGCAAGCACATCGGCAACATCCTCGCCAAGCTGGACCTGCCGCCGGCCGAGGACACCCACCGCCGGGTGCTCGCCGTCCTCGCCTATCTGAAGGCCTGAGCGGGACGCGTTCCCACGGCATCAGGCCGATGCAAAGCAGAAGGCCCCTCGCTCTCGCGAGGGGCCTTCCTGTCTGTGCGCCGCCAGGGACTCGAACCCCGGACCCGCTGATTAAGAGTCAGCTGCTCTAACCAACTGAGCTAGCGGCGCCTGCTGACAGAGAAAATACTACCTGGTCCGGAGGGGTGCTCGTGACCACCCTCCGGACGACCCCTCCGGACGACCCCCGGACGACCCTCCGGACCACCCTCTAGATGGCCAGCGAGAGCACCACCGGAGCGGCCCGCCGGTTGAGGGTGTCGGCCGCGGCGCGCAGCCGGTGCGCGTGCTCGATCGGGAGCGACAGGGCCAGGCAGCCCACGGTCGCGCCCGCGGTGAGCGGCACCGCCGCGCAGACCGTGCCCACCGCGTACTCCTGGAGGTCGAGCATGGGGACGGTCGGCGGCTGGCTGTCCAGCTTGGAGAAGAGCACCCGCTCGTTGGTGATCGTCCGGGAGGTCAGCCGGGCGATCTTGTGGCGGCTCAGGTGGTCGCGGCGCCCGTTCTGGTCGAGCTGGGTGAGCAGGCACTTGCCGACGGCGCTGGCGTGGGCGGCCGAGCGGAAGTCCACCCACTCGTTGACCTTCGGGGTGCGCGGGCCGTCGGCGAACTGGGTGATCTTCACCTCGCCGTCGATGTAGCGGCTGATGTAGACCGCGGCGCCGACGGAGTCGCGCAGCTCGGTCAGGGTCTCCTGGAGCTTGCGCTCCAGGGCCTCGCGGCGGGTGACGCCGGAGCCGAGGAGGACCAGGGAGTCCCCGATGACATAGGCGCCGTCGGAGACCTGCTCCACGTAGCCCTCGCGTCGGAGCATCAGGAGCAGGGACGAGAGGTGGGCGACGGGCAGGCCGGTCTCGCGTGCGATCTGCACGTCCGTCACGCCGCCCCCGTGGCGTGAGACCGTCTCAAGCACGCGCAGGGCGTATTGCACCGAGTGGAACGGCGCGGTGGGCTCGGGCTTCAGCGCCACGGTTTCCCCCAACCAGGTTGTGACCGCAAGCTTCCCTACCACGATAGCCGCCAAGCGCCCGTAACGGGGCGGCTGTTGGCGAGAATGATGCGCCCCACAGGCCCTCTGTGCTGGGCATCACCCCAGCGGCATATGCCACCGGCACAGCCCTGCCGGAGAGGCGGAGGTCAGGGCCGTGTGAACGGGCGTCCGCACGCCCGTTCGGTGCCCTTCCGGACGTGAAGATTTTTTCGTCCGGGGGCCGCGGAAGTCCCCGATGGACCCCCTGGACGGGCTGCCGGACGGGATTTCCCCGGTTTCCGGACCGCTTCCGGATCGCCTCAGGACCGCCTCAGGACCGCTTCCGGAACACCGGAATAAGCGGAGACCTCCTCCTGTTAGCGCCCTCGTACCCGACGTCCCCGCGCAGGAAGGCCGCCCACGGTGAGCGACGCGATTCGAGACGCGATTCGAGGAGAGGCGCGCGGCACCGCGCCCGTGCCGCTGTCCGTGCTTGACCTGGTCACGGTCGGCGAGGGGCGCACCGCGAGCCAGGCGCTCGCGACCAGTGTCGAGATCAGCAGGCTCGCCGAGCGCCGTGGCTACCACCGGCACTGGGTGGCCGAGCACCACTCCATGCCGGGCGTCGCCTCCTCCTCGCCCGCCGTGATCCTCGCCCACCTCGCCGCCCACACGAGCCGCATCCGCCTCGGCTCCGGCGGCGTGATGCTGCCGAACCACGCCCCGCTGGTGATCGCCGAGCAGTTCGGCACCCTGGAGGCGCTGGCCCCGGGCCGGGTCGACCTCGGGCTCGGCCGCGCGCCCGGCACGGACGGCGCGACCGCCGCCGCACTGCGCCGGACCCAGACCCTGGGCGAGGGCGCCGACGACTTCCCCGAGCAGCTGTCCGAGCTGACCCGGTTCCTGGACGACACCTTCCCGGACGGGCATCCGTACGCCCGGATCCACGCGGTCCCCGGCCCGGTGCAGGGCCCCAAGGGCCGGCCGCCGATCTGGCTGCTCGGCTCCTCCGGCTTCAGCGCGCGGCTCGCGGGTCTGCTCGGTCTGCCCTTCGCCTTCGCCCACCACTTCTCCGCGCGCAACACCCTCCCCGCGCTCGACCTCTACCGCGACACCTTCCGTCCCTCGGAGGTGCTCGACGCGCCGTACGCGCTGATCGGCGTGGCCGCGCTCGCCGCCGACGAGGCGAAGGAGGCGCACCGCCAGGTGCTGACCGGCGCCCTGTCGATGCTGCGGCTGCGCACCGGCCGGCCCGGTCTCGTGCCGACGCCGGAGCAGGCCGAGGCGTACGCGTTCGCGCCCGCGGAGCGGGAGTTCGTGGACGGCTGGCTGGCGAACATCGTGTACGGCACGGCGGACGAGGTCCGCGACGGCCTGGACGCGCTCCAGAAGCGCACCGGCGCCGACGAGTTGATGATCACGGCCAACGCGCACAGCGGGGAGGCGCGGCTGCGCAGCTACGAGCTGATCGCCGACGCGTACGGTCTGCCGGAGCTCGCGTCCGCGCTCGACTGAGGGGAGTTTCCCGGCTCGCTGGTTCCGCTTCGAACGGGCGGGCCGCGGAAGCCTAAGTGAACCTTAAACCGCTCGTCACACATGGTGGCGGGCGGTTGTTTTTTGTGCTGCACGTCTCTGACAAGGGCTTTCTTCCGCTAATTGGTCTAGTCCTCAATCTGGTTCAGACCATTGACGCACTGTTCATGCGGCGGATATCACTGCTCCAACTTCCGTACCGCCACCCCTTCCGGAGGCCGCACGTGCACCCCCGCAACCCCCGCAGTCCCCGCAAGCCGCTGATCGCCGCACTCCTCTGCTCGACCCTCGCCGCCGGCGCGCTCGCCGCGACCGTCGGGCTCGGCTCGGCCTCGGCCGCCGGCGCCGCCACCACGGCCGCGTCCACCGGCGGCGTCAAGATCGCGTACTACGACCAGTGGAGCGTGTACGGGAACGCCTTCTACCCCAAGCACCTCGACGAGCGGGGGATCGCGGCCAAACTGGACGTCATCAACTACTCGTTCGGGAACATCCACCCGACCGACCTCACCTGCTTCGAGGCCAACAAGGCGGCCGGCGACGACGCCAACCCCAACGCCGGTGACGGCGCGGGCGACTCGTACGCCGACTACCAGAAGTCCTTCTCGGCCGCGGACAGTGTCGACGGCGTGGCCGACAAGTGGGACCAGCCGATCGTGGGCGTCTTCAACCAGTTCAAGGAACTGAAGGCGAAGCACCCCCACCTGAAGATCAACATCTCGATCGGCGGCTGGACCTACTCCAAGTACTTCTCGGACGCGGCCAAGACGGACGCGAGCCGCAAGAAGCTGGTCGCCTCCTGCATCAAGCAGTACATCCAGGGCGACCTGCCCGTCGAGGGCGGCTACGGCGGCCCCGGCACCGCCGCCGGCGTCTTCGACGGCATCGACATCGACTGGGAGTACCCGGGCTCGCCCGACGGGCACCTCGGCAACCACTACGCCCCCGAGGACAAGCAGAACTTCACCCTCCTCCTCGCCGAGTTCCGCAAGCAGCTCGACGAGTACGGCGCCGCCCACGGCGGCAAGAAGTACCTGCTGACCGCCGCCCTGCCGGCCGGCCAGGACAAGATCGCGAACATCGAGACCGACAAGATCGGCGCCTACCTCGACTACGCGAACATCATGACGTACGACATGCACGGCGCCTGGGACGGCGACGGGCCGACGTACCACCAGTCCCCGCTCGACTCCGGCGCGAACGACCCGACCGACGTCATCAAGCCGGGCACCGAGAAGTACTCGATCGACAACGCCATCGACTCCTGGCTCGACGGCAAGCCCGCCTACGGCATCGCCGGCGGCTTCCCCGCGAACAAGCTGACCCTCGGCTACGAGTTCTACTACCGCGGCTGGAAGGGCGTCCCGGCCGGCACCACCAACGGCCTCGCGCAGACCGCCACCGGCGGCTCCAACGCCCGCCCGCTGAGCCAGGCGGCCGGCATCGCGTACTACAAGGAGCTCGGCGGCATCGTCGACAACCCGGCGGCCACCTTCTGGGACGACCAGGCCAAGTCCGCCTACTTCTACAAGGACGGCGAGTTCTTCACCGGTCTCGACCAGCGCACCATCCAGGCCCGCGCCGACTACGCCCACCAGCGCGGTCTCGCCGGCGCGATGATGTACTCGCTGCTCGGCCTGGACGCCAACGCCACGCTCTTCAACCAGATCGTGACCGCGGTCGGCTCGACCCCGACCGACCCGACGCCCACCCCGACCCAGACGACGGCGACCCCGACCCCGACGGCGACCACCACCAGCCCCACCCCGACGCCGACCCAGACCACGACCCCGCCGACCGGCTGCACCGCCCCGGCGTACGTGGCCGGCCAGGTCTACACCGGTGGCCAGACCGTGTCCCACAAGGGCCACAACTGGAAGGCCAAGTGGTGGACGCAGAACGAGGAGCCGGGCACGACCGGCGAGTGGGGCGTCTGGCAGGACCTCGGCGCCTGCTGAGACCTGAACCGCCCTCGTAACACCGCATGAGCCACTGCCCCCGCCCGGAACGTCCCTCCGGCCGGGGGCAGTTCCATGCCCGGTGTACGGATCGGGCGGGGGCATGGGTCAGGCGGGTGTACGGATCGGGCGGGTGTACGGATCAGGCGGGCTGCGGCTGTACGGGCAGGGGCGTGACCCCGATCAGCTCCGCGATGCGCTCCGGCGCGACCGGCCGCGAGTACAGCCAGCCCTGCCCGGTGTCGCAGCCGATCCGGCGCAGCCGGGCGGCCTGGCCCGAGGTCTCCACGCACTCGGCGGTGACCGTGAGCCCGAGCCGGTGCGAGAGCCCGACCAGGGCCTCGACGATCAGCTCGTCGGCCGGGTTGGCGTGCTCCTCGTCCTGGAAGCCGCGCACGAACGATCCGTCGAGCTTGAGGACGGAGACCGGCAGCCGGCTCAGATAGGCGAGGTTCGAATAGCCGGTGCCGAAGTCGTCGATCGCGATCCGCACGCCCATGTCGCTCAGTGCCTGGAGCGCCTGGAGCGGGCGGCCCGCCGAGCCCATGACGGCGGACTCGGTCAGCTCCAGCTGGAGCAGATGCGGCGCGAGCCCGGTCTCGGCGAGGATGCCGGCGACGTCGGCGACCAGGTCGGAGTCCCAGACCTGACGTACCGCCACATTGACGCTGACGAAGAGCGGCCGGTCGCCGGGGTGGTCCTTCTGCCACTGCCGGGCCTGGCGGCAGGCGGTGTGCAGCACCCAGCGGCCGAGCTCGACGATCGAGCCGTCCTCCTCGGCGATCCCGACGAACCGATTCGGCGTGAGCAGCCCGAACTGCGGGTGGTTCCAGCGCACCAGCGCCTCCACCCCGCGCACCGCCCCGTCGGCGAGGTCGACCAGCGGCTGGTACTCGAGCACGAACTCGCCGCGCTCCACGGCCGGCCGCAGGGTGGAGGAGAGCGCCTGCCGTGTCATCCGGTGCGCGTTGCGCTCGGGGTCGAAGAGCGTCCAGCGGGCCTTGCCGTCGGCCTTGGCCCAGTACAGCGTGGTGTCGGCGGCCTGCATCAGGCGCGTGGCCGTCGAGCCGTGGGCGCGCCGCTCGACCACGCCGATGGAGGCGGAGACCGAGAGCCGCTGCCCGGACAGGTCGAAGGGCTCCTGGAGCGCGGTGAGGACGGACTGCGCGAGGTCGGCCAGCTGCTCGGTGCCGGTGGAGTCCTCGACCAGGATCGCGAACTCGTCGCCGCCGAGCCGGGCCACCAGGTGCCCGCTGCTGCGGGTGTAGCCGTAGCCGTCGGCGCACGCGGTCAGCCGGCCCGCGACGGCGGCGAGCAGCCGGTCGCCGACCCGGTGCCCCAGGGTGTCGTTGACCGCCTTGAACCCGTCCAGGTCCAGGTAGCAGATGCCGATCCGCCCTGTTCTGCCATGCCCGTACGACTCGTAGGACTGGTACGTGTGGTCCGCGGGGCCCTCGTCGGGTGCCGGGCCCTCGGCGGCGGCGCTCTCCAGGGCGGCGGTGAGCCGCTCGAAGAAGAGGGTGCGGTTGGGCAGCCGGGTCACCGGGTCGTGCATCTGGAGATGGCGCAGCCGGGCCTGGAGCTCGCGCCGGTCGCTGATGTCCGCCACCGAGAGCAGCACGCGTGGGCTGTCCGGGACGGGGGCGACGGTGACCTCGGCCCACAGGGAGTGCCCGTCGGGGTGCTTGAGGCGGCGGGTGCAGCGGAGGCGGGAGCGCCGGCCGCCGAGCACCTCGCGGTAGGCGTGCCAGGTGCGCCCGTCGGCGGCGAGGTCGACGAGGTCGGCCGCGGGCTGCCGGCGCAGGGCGGCGGCGCCGGTGCCGAGGAGGGAGCCGAGCGAGTCGTTGGCGGCGAGCACGATGCCGTCCCGGTCGACCAGGGCCATCGGGAGCCGGGCGGCGCGGAAGGCGGCCCGGTAGTCGCGGAGCTCGGGATCGGCGGGACCGGCGGGATCGGCAGGATCGTCGCGGTCGCGGTCGCGGTCGCGGTCGCGGTCGCGGTCGTGGTCCGGATCGGGTGCGGGTGAGTGACTCTCTGTGAGCACCGGTTCCGCCGACGGGTGCACGGGTTCTTCGGAGGTTCCGCTCACCGCTCGCTCCCGTAGTGCGTTGCGTTCGGGCCGTACAGATGTGGTCGGAATGGTCCGCCAGGGAAAGTGTGCCGATCATAGAGGCTGGTTGGGGCGCCGTTCCAGCTTCTGGACGGGCCCCGGGCCCCGGGCGGGCTGTGAGGCTGACCACCCGGACACCCGGCAGATCGTTTCTGCGCGGGTGTGACACGGGTCGATGAGGCTCTGACCGAATGTGACTTTCCGTGAGCTGCCGTATGCCCGTGTCGTGTCGACCGGGCGCGTCCCGCTCACCCGCCGGGGCGGCGGAAAGGTGCGAAACACCACAAATCGCCACAAAGTGGTTGAGGTGTCAGCTTTCCGGAGCCGGAGGTCCACGTGAGGGGTCAGCAGCCACCCGGGCGGGTGCCCGGGCGAGGGTCCGGCCAGGCGCCCGGGGGAGCGCGCGGGGGAGCGGAACGCTCGCGCCTGCGGGCCGGCGCGGCGGCCTTCACCTCCCTCGCCGCGCTCGCCGCGACCGGTCTGGTGGCCGGCCCGGCCGTCGCCGCGCCCTCGGCGGGCCCGTGCGCCCTGCCCCGTACCGCCGCACACCACTCCCTCGGCCTCGACACCTGGAACCGGGCCTACCCCCGGCCCGTCCACTCCCTCGACGCGGTCATGATCTTCCTGTCCTTCCCGGACTCCCCGCCGCCGACCACCCCCGCCGAGCTGACCGCCGACCACTTCCCCGGCACCGCCGAGTTCTTCGAGCGCGCCTCCTACGGACGCTTCAGCCTGCGGGTCCACCCGCAGACCGGCTGGGCCCGGATGCCGCGGAAGTCCACCGCGTACGCGATACGGCGCGACTGGAGCGCCGAGCACCGCGCGGCCTATCTGCACGACGCGATCCGGGCGGCCGACGCCCAGGTGGACTTCTCCCGCTACGACATCGTCTACCTGGTCGCCGACCCGGACGCGCCCGGTGTCGACTCCGACGCCACCAAGGTGGTCAACCTGGAACACCCGCTGGAGGCCGACGACACCGAGATCAAGCGGGTCGTCACGGTCTTCGAGCGGCATCCGCCGGACCGCAACGTGCTCGCCCACGAGACCGGACACGTCTTCGACCTGCCCGACCTCTACCACCGGCCGACCGACGGCAAGGGCGACTGGGACACCCATGTGGGCGACTGGGACGTCATGGGCAGCCAGTTCGGTCTCGCGCCCGACCTCTTCGCCTGGCACAAGTGGAAGCTCGGCTGGCTCGACCGCGCCCAGGTGACCTGCGTGCGCGGCCCCGGCACCCACGTGATCGGCCTGGAACCCGTCGCCGCCGCCCCGGTGACCGGTGGCACCCTCGGCACCCGGCTCGCCGTGGTCCGCACCGGCGAGGACAGCGTCCTGGCGATCGAGGCCCGCTCGGCGACCGGCAACGACGCCGAGACCTGCACCGAGGGCGTCCTCGTCTACCGCGTCCGCAACCGCGCGGCCTCCGGCGACGGCCCCGTCGAGGTCGTGGACACCCACCCGCGCACCGACGCCTGCTGGGAGCGCTCGGTCTACCCGCCCCTCGCGGACGCCCCGCTCCGCGAGGGCGAGTCCTTCACGGTGCCGGACACCGGCGTCCGCGTGGACGTGGCCGAGCGCACCCCCTCGGGCGTCTGGACGATCCGCATCACGGGCCCGCAGCCCGTCGGCTGAGGCGCCCTCTGTCAGAGATGCGAAGAAGCCCCCCGCTTCCGCGAGGGGCTTCTTCCGTCTGTGCGCCGCCAGGGACTCGAACCCCGGACCCGCTGATTAAGAGTCAGCTGCTCTAACCAACTGAGCTAGCGGCGCCTGCTGACGTCGTAGACATTAGCATCCTGGTCGGCGGAAGCAAAAATCGATACCCGCACGTCGGCCGCCCTCACCGCCCGGACGGCGCGCACGCAGGCCCACAGCAGGACCTCGGGGCCCGGGAGCCAGGGCCTGCGGGTGTCGGGGGCGACCAGCCAGCGGGGGCCGGAGGAGTCGTGCGGGGCGAGCGGGGGGATGGTCACCGCGTCGCCGGTGCCGTGGCAGAGCGGGCGGGGAACCTCCGGGCCCCACTCTTCCCAGTCGAGCAGGGACGGTAAACGCTGGGCGGTGCCGGGGGCGGCGAAGAGGAGCATCCGGCCCCGGTGGACCGCAACCGGGCCGCTGCCCGGGCCCTCGGCCCACAGCCGGTCCAGCATCCGGCGCCCGAAGGTCGGCTCCACGTTCACGACGTCGAAGACCGTGCCGCAGGGGAGTACGGCGGGGGAGGCGGGGTGCTGTTCCCAGTGGGCGAGCGCGGGGCCCGGGCGCGAGGTGGCGGAGGCGAGCCAGGCGGCGCCGTCCTCGGTGACCCGCGCGGGCTGGTGCCGGCAGATGTCGTACAGGACCGTCGTCTCGTCGCTCAACCACGTCGTCATACGACAAGATCTACCGGGTGTGACGGAGCCGTTTCAGCGGGTTGCGTGAAACCCGGACAGGGTGGGGTGCGGAGGAGTATCTTGCGCCCCGGCATATGCCAGGGCGCTGGGCTCCGGGGGTAGACCGCGGGCGCAGTCCCGGCCGCGGCCGGGACTTGACCCGGGTCCGTGCTTCGGGCCCGGCCACGTGCTGCGGCCCGGGCCTCGGGGCCTTCCCGGCCTGGTCCCGGGACCCCGCCCCGGGCCCCGGCGCCCGCGACCGGCCCTGCCGGGCCTCAGTCCTCGGTCTCGCGCCCGCCCGTGCGGATCAGGCCCTGCCCGAACTCGATCATCTTGCGGGCGTAGTCCTCGGTCCAGGCCGCGCGCTCGGCGATGTCGGCGGGCGTCAGGCGGTCGAACCGGCGCGGGTCGGCGAGCTGGGCCGCCGCGATGGCCTGGTACTCGGTCGCCCGGTCCGTCGCCGCCCGGAAGGCGAGGGTCAGTTCCGTCGCCCGGGCGAGCAGCTCCCGCGGGTCCTCGATGGACTCCAGGTCGAAGAAGTGCTCCGGGTCGGCGGTCGCCTCGGCCGGCTCGAAGATCAGCGGCGCCGGCCGGACCCGCCGCTGCCCGCTCCGCTCCGCGGATTCCGCCATGGTCCTTCTCCTCCTCGCACGCACACGGCCCGGACACCCGGGCCGCCACTTCCCATTCTCCCGCGCCTGGCAAGAGGGCCGAAGCCCGCTGCTCACGGGGCCCAGCCGACCTTGTGCTCCGCCAGGTGGGACAGCACCGCGTGGTTCGCCTCCCACCCGTCCGGGGCTGTATTCATCTGCCGCCTCCGGCGGCGTGCCGGACTCCGTCCGGCGAGACGGCGCGCCGCACCTGGGCGCCGGCATGGCCAGGGGCGCCGGGAACGGGAACGGGGCCGGGTCGGGGCAGGGGCGGTCAGGTGCCGAGCGCGCCGAGCGCTTCCAGTACGGGCGAGTCCGGGGCCGTCCGGGCCAGGCGCCCCCTCAGGTCCTGCGCCGCGTTGAGCACCCGGGCCGACTGAACACCCTGAGCGAAGGCGACGAACTCCTCCGTCGACACGAAGGCACCGTCCAGGTCGCCCTGCCGCATCTGCACGGTGGCGAGATCGGCCAGCACCATGGCCCGGGTCCGCCGCCGGTCGATGCCATGAATGTCCAGGGACAGGTGCAGCAGTTCCTTCGCCGCTGCCTGGTCCCCCAGCCGGGAGCGAATTCTGGCCGACTCGTGTGCCCAGCGGCCGGCGCTGTAGTGGGACGCCCACGACTCGCCCGGCGCGGCGGAAGCCCGCCCGATGGCCGACTCGGAGGCGGTCAGCATCTCCCGTGCCGTCGTGGTGTCCATGTCCGCGGCAGCCGCCCGGGCGAGCGTGTTGCGGTAATAGGCGAGGGCTTTCGGATCGTCGAGCTTCTCGCCCCACCTCACACACCCCTCGGCCAGCCGGACAGCCGACGCGAGGTGGCCCAGGTCGACAGCCTGATCCGCCAGGCCGCGCAGGGCCGTGGCGGCGGCCTCGTTCTCTCCCGCCTCAGCGGCCAGCTTGAACGAGTGGACGAAGTAGCGCTGCGCCAGTCCCTCGTTTCCCTCGTCCTTGGCCATCCATCCCGCGAGATGGGCCAGTTCCGCCGTGGCCGCGAACAGCTCACGACCGACCTCTTCGGTGTATGTGCCGTCGAGCCACCGCTTCACGTCCTCGGTGAGGTAGCGGACGGTCAGGTGGCGGGCATGTCCACCACCCAGCTCGGAGGCGGCGTCTCCGAGTGTCTTGATCATGTGTCGAATGGCGCTGACCTCGCCCATCCCGACCCGTACGCCGCCGGTCGTACCCACGCGGCGAGTCACGGCGGCGGCATCGGGGATGTCCAGCGCGGACAGCCCCACGGCGGCGGAAGCCGCAAGGAATACCCGGCGCTCCACGTCATCCCTCCCGAGGCGCATGACTGACGCCACCGTATCGCTTCCGTCCGGCATCTTCTCTTGGGAAAGATCGATGCCTAACACCTGTTCGATGAACGGCAGCCATTCAGTGGGGTGACGTTTTCCGGCCTCCCAGCGGTACACCTGCTGGCGATCACAGAACCCCACGGAGCCCCAGCGGGCCGTGGACAGGGCATCCGCCAGACCTTGCTGGCTCATGCGCGGCCGCCGCGCTTCACGAGCGGTCCGGATCCGTTCTCCGATGGTCATGGGCATCCGATCCGTCGTCGCCTGGTTCGCCCCTGGCCTACATGTGGCAGACAGAGCGGCAGCTGTCAACGGAGAGTCATCTTCCGTTGACTGGGCGTCGGTTGTTTCCCCCGAAGGAGAGTGCCGTGCCCGAGTCCACCCCTCACCGTCGAGCACCTGCCGAAGACGGTGCCGGACGAGACAGGACCGATTCACCACCCGGTGCGCCGAGCCGCGCTCTGCGCCTGCGAGCGGCCGACGGCTGGGAGAGGTTCATGCGCCGTGTCGCCTCGCGACCGGGCCTGGAGAACGAGGGCCGGGTGGGGCCGGACGGCCATGAGCAGCACCCGCTGGTCGGTAGTCGAGTCCGCGACATCGCCAGCGGAGGCGAGGGCGTACTCGCGGCGGTCACGCACGAGGTGCACTCCGACGGGCGAGTGGTTCGGATCGCCCATGTCCGCCCCGCCTCCGGCGTGGAGTGGTCCACGGCCGCCGAGAACGTACAGATCCCCTGAGGCAAGGAGTCTCACCATGCCCCTGCTCCATGAGGTCGATCGCGCCGATGCGATCACACTCCTCAGCCGGCTCCTTGCAGTCGGCGTCGACTTCAAGCTGGGTGATCAGGTGACCCGCAAGCGGCTCACGCCGAGCGAGATGCGGGACCTCCTCGTCACGGATCTCCCCGAGGAGCCGGCCGGGGTCGACGCGGTCGTACGAGAACTCGTCGACACCGTCCTGCCGATGTGCAACAACGAGGCGTCACCCCGCTTTCTCGGCTTCGGTCACACGGGCGCCGATCTCGCTGCGCTCGCCGGCGGGCTCCTTGCCCTGTTCGCACAGCAGAACCTGATCAATCAGTCATTCGCCGCACCCTCGGCGACACTCACGGAGATCGCCGTCATCCGATGGCTTCGTGAGCTCATCGGCTATGACAATCCAACCGTGGCGGAGGTGACCACGGTGTGGGACGTCGGCGGTGTCACCACCTACGGCGGCACGGGCTCCAACACCACCGCCATGATGCTGGCCCGCGAGAACATCGCCCCAGGCACCCTGCACCGGGGAGTCACCGACGCGACCAAGATGCACATCGTCGTACCGGCCGGGATCGGCCATTACAGCGTCAAAAGTGCGCTGGAGTGGATCGGTTGTGGAGACCGGATCATCGAAGTGCCGACCACGGGATACCGCTTCGACCTCAGCGCCCTCGAACAGGCGCTGCGGGAAAGGCGGGGCGAGGTCATGGCCGTCGTGGCGTACGCGGGGGACAGCCGTACCCACACGGTGGAGAATCTGCGTGCGGTCCACGACGTCACCCGCGCGGTCGACCCCCGCATCTGGCTCCACGCGGATGCGTGCTGGGGACTGATGTGCGCCCTCACTCCGGTGCTCGGCTCCAAACTGGCCGGGATCGAGGACTTCGACTCCGTCACCGTCGATCCGCACAAGGTCATGGACATCCCTTACGCGATGTCCGCCCTTCTCGTCCGCGAGGCCGGGGCGCTGCGCTCGATCTCGTCCTACTCGGACCTGATCATGCAGGAGGACTTCGCGTTCGGGCAGGTCACGCCGTTCATCGGCACCAAGGAATGGTCCTCGGCGAAACTCTGGGCCATGATGCGCGCGCACGGCCGGCCGGGGCTCGCCGACATCATGCGTCGCCGCCTGATCACCACCCGTACCTTCACCGGCCTGGTCGACGACCACCCTCGCCTGCTGCGGTTGAACATTCCTGACATGACCGCCGTCGTGTTCATGTACGTGCCTGCCGATCACGATCCCGGGCGACCGGACATCGACCGGATCAACGACCTGAGCAAGCGCATCCACGCCCGCATCCTGGAGGAGGGCCGCTGGCACTTCCACCAGTTCTCGATCCTCGACGACACAGGACGCATCCGCAGGGGTGCGACTCTCCACCCGCTGCGCTTCATGGCCAACAATCAGCGGATCACCGAGAGCCATATGCGCGACGCGCTGGCCTACGTCACCGGTCTCGGGCGCGAACTGGAGCAGCGATGAGTGCCCTCTTCGCCGCGGCGGCCGCCCTGCACCCCGGCCCTGACGGGTACGCGCTTGCCTACGGCTCGCACGCCACCCGCCCGCGGCCGGAATCGGACCTCGACCTCCTGTATACCGGCAGTCGGCCGCTGCCCCACAGCGCCCTCATGGGACTGATCCACGACGTGAAGCGGCTTCATGCCGAGCACGGACTCACCGTCGACGAGGAAGTCGGATTCGCGTCGAAGCTGTACGCCACTTCAGCGGAGATCGACGCGGCGGCACGGTTGGACGGGTTCGCGGGCCTGACGGACTTCGCCGCACCCCTGGGTGATGCACAGGCCCTGAACTCTCCCTCGTTCAAACTGCGCCTCCTGCTCAACGCCCTGACCACACCCCATGTGTTCCTCGCCGGAGATGTTCGCCGCTACCGGCGGGACATCGCACGTGCAGAGCGAGGCTGTGCGCTCCTTGCGCTACGGATCGCCGGAGCGGGAGAAGACGGGCTTGCCCACGCGGTTCGCGCCCTACTGTCGTCCCCCGAGGGGCGCACCGGGAAGTCGTTCCTCGGCTACCGGCCGGGTCCACACCTCCACGGAGTGCTGCGGAGAGGCCTGGCCCATCTGGAACAAGAACGAGTGGTCGACATCGACCACGACTCGATCATCTGGAGGGCGATGTGAACGGACGCGCCTGGGACGACCTTCCACCCGCCCTGCGCCGTCGGCTTGCCGACCGGTTCGGCGCGGAGGGGAGGCCCGAACCCGTCGTCGGAGGCTTCACCCCCGGCGTACGGGTGCGCATGCCGGTCGCGGACAACCGTGCCGTGTTCGTCAAAGCCATCCCCACCGCGGATCCGCTGGCCGCCATGTACCGAGCCGAGGCGGCGATCAACAGCGGCCTTCCCGCAGGTCTCGGTCCTCGCCTGCTGGGCGTGCTGGACGGCGAGGGATGGGTGGCGCTCGCCTTCGAGTACGCAACGGGCAGGAACCCCGACCTGTCGCCCGAGTCCGCCGATCTGCCGCACGTCATGGCGGCGGTCGCTGGGCTGTCTCCGGCGTTGAGCCCCTGCCCGGCCCCGGAGGTGCCCGAGTTCGCGACCCATCCGGTCGTCGCGCTCGCGTCGGCGCATCACGAGGCCATGCGTGGTGACACGCTTCTGCACTGTGACATCCGAGCGGACAACGTCCTGATGGGCGAGAGACCCCTGCTGGTCGACTGGGCCATGGCCCACCGGGGCGCCGCATGGCTCGATGTGGCGCTGATGGTGCCGCAGCTGGTCATGGCCGGTCACACCCCGGAAGGCGCGGAGGCGTGGGCGGCTCAGGCGCCGGCCTACGCCGTCGCGCCCGAGGCTGCGGTGGCGGCCTTCGCGTCGTCCCTCACCGGCTACTGGGCGAAGCGTCTCGACGAAGGGGTTCCGGAGCTGCGCCGGTATCGACGGCGGGCCGTGGAGGCCGGTCGCGCCTGGAAGGCGTTCCGCGGAGTATGAACCTCCAGGGCGCCCCGCTCACGGCGTCCACGTCACCCGGTGCTCCGCCAGGTGGGACAGCACCGCGTGGTTCGCCTCCCAGCCGTCCGGGGCTGTATTCATCTGCCGCCTCCGGCGGCGTGCCGGACTCCGTCCGGCGAGACGGCGCGCGGCACCCACGCGCCGGCGCGGCCGGGCCGCTCCGCTCACGGCGTCCACGTCACCCGGTGCTCCGACAGGTGGGACAGGACCGCATGGTTCGCCTCCCAGCCGTCCGGGAACTTCACCGTGACGCCGAGCTGGACCGGTTCGGTCGAGGGGTGTTCGTCGAGGAGGTCGGTGACGCCGGCGCGGCAGACGACGATGCAGGCGTGGCGGTGGCGGGAGGCGAGGACGCAGAGGCGGCCGGTCTCCAGGTGGAAGGCGGTGGCGTCGGGGCGGCCGGAGAGGGGGTGGAGGACGACGGTGACGTCGTACTCGCGGCCCTGGAGGCGGTTCGCGGTGTCCACCGTCACACCCGTGACGCCGAGCTCGGCGAGGGCCGCGCGGACGGCCGCCGCCTGGTCGCGGTGGGCGGTGCCGACGGCGACCCGGTCGGCGGTCAGCGGCGCGGGGGCGGGGGAGCGCTCCGAGACCGTCGCGCCGCCGCGGTCGAGGAGGCGGCGCACGACGAGGGCGACCGCGTGGACGGCCTCCGGGTCGGTGCGCGGGGTGTGGCGGGCCGGGAGTTCGAGGAGGCCCCAGCCGGACTCGGCGGCCTCGTCGAGGACCCGGTCGGGACCGGAGCCGTCCGAGGGCACGCCGAAGGACAGGCGCCGGTCGCCGTGGTCCGTGCCGCTGCGGAAGGGCGTGTACGGGTAGAAGGCGTCCGACACCAGGGGCGCGGCCGACGCCGGGAGCCGCCAGGACACCGGGAGGCGGTGCTGCGGCAGCTCCGGGTTGTGCGCCAGGAGCGTGGAGACGGCGGACGCGGACGGGTCGTACGACAGGCCCGCCCACTGCTCCGCGCCCACCACCGAGAACGGGTCGAGCTGGCCCGGGTCGCCCACGAAGAGCGCCCGCTCGAACAGGCCCGCCACGGCGAGCAGCGCGTCCGAGCGCATCTGGTACGCCTCGTCGACGATCGCGTGCGCCCACGGCTCCACGTTCTTCACGTGCGCCCACTTCGCGGCCGTCGACACCACCACCGGCAGGCCCGCCAGGTCCCCGGCCTTGGCCGACTTCCGCACCTGCTCCAGGTCGTTCAGCGCCTTGTCGTACGGGTCGGCGTCGCTGGAGTGCAGCCGGCCGACCGCGAGCTCCGGCTGCTTCTCGGCGATCCGCAGCACCAGGTCGTCCACCTGCGCGTTGGTCTGGGCCACGATCATCAACGGGCGGCCGGCCTCGGCCAGTTCGAGCGCGGCCCGCACCACGAGCGTGGACTTGCCGGCGCCCGGCGGGGAGTCCACGACGACGCCGCGGGCGGTGCCGCGCAGCGTGTCGGCCAGGATCGCCTCCGTCGCCCGGGTCGCCTCCGCCGAGGGGTCGAAAGGCTTACGGTCCACACTCACAGGACGTCCTCCGGCGTCACGGCGTCAGGCAGTTCCAGGGCATCCGTGCGCGGTGGGCCGCCGTGGGTCCACGGGGTCTCCTCCGGGTCCGGCAGCTTCGCGCCCATCCGCTGGTCGTGCTCGAACAGCGTCCACGCGATCCGCTCGCCCTTCTCCGGCACCGTGCCCTCCGCCGGGTCCTTCGAGCGGCCCATCTTGTCCAGGAGCCGCAGCACCAGCGCGCCGTCCGGCTCGCGGCGCACGAACTCCGCCGACTGCGGCTTGCCGTCGAGCGAGCGGTACGCCTTCACGCCCTCGCCCAGATGCGGCCGGTCGTCCGTGCGGACCGTGAGCAGGGGGCGGGGCGCCGGGCGCTTCGACTCCGTCCAGGCCATCGTGACCTCGGTGACCTCCGCGACGAACGCCTCGCCCGCGAGCCGCCGCCCCGCCATCACCAGCGGGTCGTCCAGGGCCTCCTGCGCCTCCAGCTGGCCCTGCGCCTGTTCGCGCGCCGCCAGCTTCGAGGCCGCGGTCACCGCGTCGTCCCGGCGCGGCTGCGGCGGCTCGCCCGCCGCGATCCGGTCCCGCTGGCCGGTGAACGACCAGCGGTCGCGGGTCCAGCGGTCGGGCACCCTGGCGCCCTCCGGGAGCTCCCGCAGCAGGTCGAGCGCCTGCCACACCGCGTACCAGGTCGGCCTCAGCTGCGTGAGGACGAGGCGGCGGATCTCCCGCTCGGCGCGGGTGAGTTCGGCGAGCCCGTCCTCGGCCGCCCCGCCGTCCTCGGCCGCGCCGAGCGCCTGCCGGGCCCGGTCGTAGCGCTCGATCGCGGGCGCGAGCAGCTTGTTGTCGAAGGCCGGGTCGGTCGCCGGACCGGCCGGCGGACACAGCAACTGCCCCTGCGCGTCCCGCCCCAGCTCGGCGCGGAGCGCCGCCTCCGCCCCGGACTCGCCGCCAGAAGGAGTGATCCAGGCGAGCAGCGTGCCCAGGTGCTGGTCCTCCAGGGAGGACTGACCGGTCGCCCAGTGCCGGTTCAGCAGATCGGTCGCCGCGACGAGCAGCGAGGAGCCCGGCACCCGGGCCCGCTCGCCGAAGTGGGTCAGCCAGCGCCCGAGCAGCGGCACGCGTGGCGGCGCCGGGAACGGCGTCTCCGGGTCCTGCTCGGCCGTGCGCCGGAACCGCATGGACCGCCCGAGGAGGCGCACGTACTCGACGCCGGCCCGGCTCGGCACCACCAACTGCGGTGCGTCCGCGCACAGTTCGACCTCGACCTTGACCTTCTTGCCGGTCTCCGGGTCGGTCTCGGACCGCTCGGCCGCCTCGACGACCTCGGCGAAGGAGTCCACGTACGGCAGGACCTCGTCGGCCAGTTCGGCGAGGAACGCGAAGCGCTGGTCCCGGTCGCGCGGCTGCGGCACGACGAGCAGCCGCGGCTCCTCCGGGTCCGTGCCCACCAGCGCGCCGAGCGGCGCACCGGCCTCACCGGACGTCGTCAGCGGTACGAGGACGAGCGGCCGTTCGGACAGATGCCGGTGCCGGACCGTGGCCAGCGGCTGGGCGCGGCCCGCCTCCACGGCCTCCATCCGGGCCAGGGTGCCGATCAGCGACATGCGGGGGCCTCCTCGGCAGGGGCGCGCCGAAGACCGGTCAGCAGGCGCATTCGACGACCTCCGCCGGGATACGGGCCGGAGCCGCCGCCAGCGCCTCCGCGCGCAGCGCCCGCGCCCGGCGCAGCGCCGCCACCGCCGGGTCGTCCGGGTCGCCCGCCTCGCCGCGCGCCGCCGCCAGGACCGCGCCGATCGTGGTCAGGCCGCCCAGCTCGCCCCGTACCGAACGCCCGAGGGCCGCCACCACGTCCGCCGAGCGGGCCCGCTCACGGCAGTGGAAGGCCAGCTCGCAGGCGGCCAGGCACTCCGGGGCGTAGGCGTGCGGCACGCACTCGACCGCCGAGGCCAGCTCCTCCGCCGAGCACTCGGCGACATCGAAGGTGACCCCCTCCGGCAGGGTGTCCGCGATCTCCTCGATCCGGGTCAGCCGGGTCAGCTGGCGGCGGGTGACCGCCAGCTGCTTGCGCACGTCCACGGCGGAGCCGGTCGGCAGGTTGGAGAAGTCCTTGGGGCAGACGAGCAGCACCTGGTGGGCCACCGCCGCGCCCTCCGTGAGCGCCGCGACCTTCTCGAGCGCCAGCACGTACACCGCGGCCTGCCGGGCCGCCGCGCCCGCCTTCGCCGCGTCCGCCGAACCGTCGATCATCGGGAAGGACTTGATCTCCACGACCGTCCACCGCCCGTCCGGCCGGACCACCACCGCGTCCGGCTCCAGATAGACCGGCGAGCCGGCCACCTCGAGGGCCAGCATCGGATGGTCGAGCAGCGCCCAGCGGCCCGCCGCCGTCGCCTCCCGCAGTGCGAGCGCGGTCCGCGCCGCCCGGCCCTCCGGGCCGGCGGCCGTCAGCTCCGGCAGGTCCACCTCCCCCGGCTCGGCGATGCCGAGCAGACCGAGCAGCTCGCGCCCGCCGTCCGCCTTCACCTTCGCCTCGAACGCGTTGCCGCGGGCGATCGCGAACTGCGACTGGCCGAAGCCGGACGGCGCGCCCAGCTTCGCGGCCAGCGCGGTCTTGTCGACCCCCGCCCCGTCGAGGATCGCCCGCCGCCGGCAGCCGGGGTTCGCGGCCAGGGCGGCCAGCGCCCGCGCGTCCAGCGGACGCGGCACGGCGGCCGGTCCGCGCAGCTCAGCGAGCCGATGCCGGAGTGTCGTCTGCGGCGGTCGGTGCGGGCCGCCGCCCAGGGATGCGCTCACCCGCGGAAGTCTCCCATCCGTCACTGACACGCGGGTGGTTTCGCTCCGATTCGCCCCCGAAGATCCGGTCCGCCAGTCGGTCCAGGGCCCGGCGCACGGGGGGCGTGAGCAGCAGTCCGGCCCCCATCACCGCCGCCCCGGCCACCGCGTCCAGGAAGTAGTGGTTGGCGGTGCCCATGACCACGAGCACGGTCAGCAGCGGGTAGGCCGCGCCGAGCACCCTCGGCAGCGGCGTCCGCCCGTACCGCCACAGCATCACCCCGCACCACAGCGCCCAGCCGACGTGCAGGCTCGGCATCGCCGCGTACTGGTTGGTGAACGAGCCGAGACCGCGCGGCGCGCTCGCCTCCCCGCCCCACCAGCCGTACGCGCTGAACCGCGCCATCGTGTCCACGAAGCCGTGCCCGGGGTCGAGCAGCCGCGGCGGGCAGGTGGGGAGCAGCGTGAAGCCGACCAGGCCGATCAGCGTGGCGAGCATCAGCCAGGTGCGGGCGGCCAGGTAGGCGGCGGGGCGGCGGCGGTACAGCCAGATCAGGACGGCGGGCGTGACCAGGTAGTGCAGGGACGCGTACGCGAAGTCGGCGGGGACGCCGAGCGCCGGGACCGTGGTGAACAGGCGGTTCAGCGGGCGCTCCAGGTCCAGCGCCAGGGTCTCCTCGATCCGCAGGATCGCCAGTCCGTGCCCGACGGCCGTGTCCGCGTCGCCGCGGGCGAGCAGCCGCCCGCAGGAGTAGGCCGCGTACACCGCGGCGATCAGTATCGACTCCGCCCACCGGCGTGGCCTGCGTCGCATGCCCGTCCCCCCGCTCCCGTCCGTACCCCGTCCGGTCGTGGGAGGACGCGGGCCGGGGCGGGGAGGTTGCCCGGCGGGCACCGCGAATTCAGCCGGGAGACGCGTGGGCGATGATGGGAGGGCACCCGCACGTGAAGATCTGGAGAGCCTCCATGGCACCGCGCATCCTGCTCGCCCGGCACGGCCAGACCGAATGGTCGCTGCTCGGCCGGCACACCGGCAGGACCGACATCCCCCTGCTCGACGAGGGCCGGCGCGGCGCCAAGCTCCTCGGCGAGCGGCTCGCCCGCGGGCCGTGGGCCGGCCTCGACGGAGTCGAGGTGCGCACCAGCCCGCTGGTGCGGGCCCGGGAGACCTGCGACCTGGCCGGCTTCGGCGAGCGCGCCGAGGACTGGGACGCGCTGATGGAGTGGGACTACGGGGCGTACGAGGGGATGACCCCGGCCGAGATCCAGAACGTGCGGCCGGGCTGGTTCATCTGGCGCGACGGCGTGCCGGACGGCGAGACGATGGCCGAGCTGTCGGCCCGCGCCGACCGGGTCGTGGAGTGGGCCCGCTCCGCCGACCGCGACGTGCTCGTCTTCGCGCACGGGCACATCCTGCGCTCGATCGGCGCGCGCTGGCTGGGCGAGGACGTGTCCTACGCGGCCCGCATCCGCCTCGACCCGACCAGCCTGTCGGTGCTCGGCTGGGCCTACGGAGCCCCGGCGATCGAGCGCTGGAACGACACCGGGCACCTGGAGTAGGCGGGCCGGCGGCGGCCGGGTGCGGGGGCCGGGCGGCGGGCCGGTGTCTTCGGGGCGGGCCCGCCGGGCCCGCCCCGGCCCTGCGGGTCGGTGCGCGGCGTCGCGCCCGGCTGCGCGCCGGGAACCGCCCCCGGCTTTCACCCCAGGTGGCTTGCGCGCCGGGGCGCCCGCCCGGGTACGCGCCGCAGCGCCCGCTTCGTGCTGCGGCTTCGCCCGCGGCTCGGCTTGCGGCTTGGCCTGAGGCTCGGCTTGTGGCTCGGCCCGCGGCTTGGCCTGTGGCTTCGCACGCGGCTCAGCCCACGGCTCCGCCCGCGGCTCAGCCCACGGCTCCGCCCGCGGCTCAGTGCGCGGCGATGACCTTGCGCGTCTCGCCGAGCAGGCTGCGGATACGGGCCGACTCGACGCCCGCCAGGGACTCCTCCACCCGCCGCACCTCCGCCGCCGCCTCGTCGGGGCGGCCCGCGCGGGCCAGGTTCCCGGCCAGCTGGGTGCGGTAGAGGGCGAGGTTACGGGCGAAGTGCGGGTCCTGCAGGACCGTGGCGCGCTGGGCGTGCCGGGCGGCGCGCGACCAGTCGCTGAGCAGCGACCAGCACAGCGCCTCCTGCGCCTCCAGCTCCGGCTCGCCGAAGAACGACATCCACTCGGGGTCGCCCTCGCCGGGGCCCCGCCCGAAGTGGGCGTGCGCCCGGCCGAGCGCCTCCGTGCAGGCGCCGCGGTCGCCGAGTCCGGCCCAGGCCCCGGCCTCCCGGAGGGTGAGCAGCGCGAGCAGCCGGTCGGAGGCGAGCGGCGCGGCGGCCCGCAGCCCGGCCTGGGCCGCCCGTACCGCCTCGCGGTAGCGGCCCGAGTCGCGGGCCAGGAACGAGGCGTTGCAGAAGGCGTGCGCCTCGAGCGCGGCGTCGCCGGCCATCCGGGCGGTGGCCAGGGCCTCGGCGTAGTGCGAGCGGGCGTCGTCGAGGCGGCCCGAGTCGTGGGCGAGCCAGCCGACGGAGATGGCGAGTTCGCCGGCCCCGTTGTGCAGCCGGTCGGCCGTGGCGCGGCGGGTGGTGACGCCCGCGTCGAGCAGGGCGTACGCGGAGCGCAGCGGCTGGGTGGCCCGCCGGTAGAGGCCCTCGGCGCCGTGCCGGTCGTCGAGCAGCCGGATCTGGCGGACCGCCTCCTCGACGGCGCGGACCTCGGCGTCGCCGACGCGGTGGACGCCACGGGGGGCCGGGATGCCCACGGCGGCGACGCCGCCGAGTCCCAGCGAGGCGGTCGCCAGGGTGGCGGTGCCGCCGGTCATGAATGCGCGACGCAGCACGTCGCTCTCCTCATCGTTCCGGGTGGTGAAGGCGAGGGGCGGCGGTGCCCCGGCCGCCACGGCGGCCGGCCGCCGGCCGCGAACGGCCTCCCGCGCCGAGAACCCCAGGTCCGCAAGGCTCAGTCCGGGGAACATGTGCAGGAAGACCCGCTCGTACGCGTAGTTCGGGCAGCGGATCTCGCCCGCCTCGACGCGGCCGATGTAGCGGGCGTCGCATGCGACCTGCTCGCCGATCTCCCGCGCCGCCCGGCGGACGGCCGCGGCGAACTCCGCCGGCGAACGCTGTCCGCGGAGCCTGCGGAAGGCGAGATTGGGAACTGCCCGTGACAACGCCATGGCCGAGCCCTCTCCTGGTGCTGCCGGTGTTCCGGCGGGGCAAGAACGTACCTGCTGTGACCGGTCGCCCACGCTGGGTTTGGCAACAAATCGGATATCTCGCACGCGATCTGCCATGAACTGCCATCCTTTGCGGCGGCGTGCCGCCGTAGCCGTTGACGCGGAGCGGCGTTGAACCATGCGGAGAGACGGAACGTGTCTCCTCTTCGAAAACGAGGAGGGTCCCATGGTGGAAATGGTGGAAGCCGGAGCCATCGGGCCGGTCGCCTCGCAGGCGTCGACCGAGCGGCACACCCCCACGCCGGACGCGAGCGCGTCCCCCGGCGCACCCGGGTTCCCGGGCGCGCCCGTCCCGCCGGCCGAGGGCCTCGCCGCGCCCTGCGACCTGGTGACGGTGCCGGCCCGGCAGGGCCTGGAGGCCGTGGACATCCTGCGCCGCGGCGGCGCCCCGGCGGTCGGCCCGGTGCTGCACGACGGGGCCTGCGACACGCTCGGCTTCCTGGTGCCGCCGGGCACCGCGGCGGGCTGGGACATGCCGGGCAGCGCGTGTACGAGGACGGACGGGCGCGGGCTGCGGATCCCGGAGCCGCCCGAGCTCCCCGGCCCCGACGGCGCCACCCCCCGCCCCGCCGACTGGCTGCTGCCGCCCGGGGAGAGCGAGGTCACCGACCCGGCGATGCTGCGTGCGGCCCTGGGGCAGGCGGCGCGGCTGATCGAGGCGGCGGACGGCTGTCGCTGACGGGCGCGCGGGCCGCCGCGGCCCTCCGGGGCGCCGGAGGCTCCTGCCTGCACCGATAATGGGGCCGTGGCCAGGAACAGACAGCGGGAACGGGCGGCGGAGGCCGTCGCGGTCGTCGAGACCGTCGACGGCGGGCTCGCCGAGCTCATACCCGACCGCGAGCGGCCGCGCGGCTGGACGCTGCTCATCGACGGCGCCCCGCAGTCGCACGTCGACCTCGACGACCCCGCGCACCTCTCCTTCGAGTACCAGCGACGCCTCGGGCACATCGCCGACCTCGTCGCCCCGCCGAACCGGCCGGTCCAGGCCGTGCACCTCGGGGGCGGGGCCTTCACGCTCGCCCGGTACGTCGCCGCCACCCGGCCCCGCTCCACCCAGCAGATCGTGGAGCTGGACGAGCCGCTGGTGCGTCTCGTGCGGCGCGAGCTGCCGCTCGACTCGGGCGCCCGGATCCGGGTCCGCTCCACCGACGCCCGCGCCGGGCTCGGCAAGGTCCAGGACGGCTGGGCGGACCTGATCATCGCCGATGTGTTCAGCGGCGCCCGCACCCCCGCGCATCTGACCAGTACGGAGTTCCTCGCCGAGGTACGCAGGGTGCTGCGGCCCGGCGGCTTCTACGCGGCCAACCTCGCCGACGGCCCGCCGCTGGCCCATCTCCGCGGCCAGATTGCGACGGCCGCCGCCGTCTTCCCCGAGCTGGCGCTCGCCGCCGACCCGACCGTGCTGCGCGGCCGCCGCTTCGGCAACGCCGTGCTGCTCGCCTCCGACCGCGAGCTGCCGGTGGCCGAGCTGACCCGGCGGGTCGCGACCGACCCGCACCCGGGGCGGGTCGAGCACGGGCGGGCGCTCGCCGACTTCACCGGCGGCGCGGCCGCGGTGACCGACGCCAGCGCCAAGCCCTCACCCGTACCGCCGGCGTCCGTCTTCAGATAGCGCGAACAGGGCGTCAGACAGCGCGCTCGTCGATCTCCACGTGCGGCGCCGAGTCGTGCCACAGGCAGAAGACGGAGATCTCCCGCCCGTCCTTGGTGAAGGTGACCCGGATCCAGGTGGTCTGCTTCCACACCTGCATCCGCCAGCCGGACTCGGGCGTCGCGTTCACCAGTTCCGCCGAGGACGGGCCCAGGTCGAAGACGGCGCGGCCGCCGTCCGTGCCGTAACTCCTCACGTTCCCGCCCGTGTCCGCCGACGGCTTCGCGGAGGCCGGCTGCCGGGGCGCGGCCGGGGGAGTGGCCGGCGGCTTCGACGCGGTGCCGGTGCCCGGAGTGGCGGAGGGCGTCGCGGTGGGCGCCGACGGGGACGGGTTCGCGGCCGAGGTGGGCGCGCCGATCGAGGCGGCGTCCGGGCCCGAGGCGCCGGACGGGATCGGCAGCGCGCGCGGCGGGTCGTAGACGGTGCCGGCCAGCACCGTGTGCACCCCCCACCAGGAGAGCGTGACCGCCGCGCCGGTGGCGAGCGACCATGCCAGGGCGTGAACAAGACCTCTTCGCACCGGCTCATCCTGCCATCCGTCCCGCCATCACCCGAATGGCGTACGGTGCGGGCCATGGCAAGTGTGCTCGTGGTCGAGGACGACCAGTTCGTCCGTTCCGCCCTCATCCGGCATCTCACCGAGGCCTCCCACACCGTGCGGAGCGTCGGGACGGCCCTGGAGGCGTTGCGCGAGGTCGCCCATCTCCGCTTCGACGTGGTCATCCTCGACCTCGGACTGCCCGATCTCGACGGGGCCGAGGCGCTGAAGATGCTGCGCGGGATCACCGACGTGCCGGTGATCATCGCGACCGCCCGCGACGACGAGACCGAGATCGTACGGCTGCTCAACGACGGCGCCGACGACTACCTGACCAAGCCGTTCTCCGTGGAGCACCTGTCCGCGCGGATGGCCGCCGTGCTGCGTCGGGCCCGTTCCTCGGCCGGCGAGGCGCCGCCGTCGCGGGAGATCCGGGTCGGCGGGCTCGCCATCGATCCGCTGCGCCGGCAGGCCGCGCTCGACGGGGCCGCCCTTGACCTCACCCGCCGCGAGTTCGACCTCCTCGCCTTCCTCGCCGGGCGGCCCGGGGTGGTCGTCTCGCGCAAGGAGCTGCTCGCCGAGGTGTGGCAGCAGGCGTACGGGGACGACCAGACCATCGACGTACACCTGTCATGGCTGCGACGGAAACTGGGCGAGACGGCCGCCCGGCCCCGCTATCTGCATACGCTGCGCGGGGTGGGCGTGAAGCTGGAGCCGCCGGCGGAGGCCCGCCCGTGAGATGGGCGCTCGTCAAGGTGTCCCTCGCCGTCACCGTGATGGTCGTGGTCGCCTTCGCCGTACCGCTCGGGCTCGTCGTCAAGGAGATGGCCCGCGACCGGGCCTTCTCGAACGCCGAGCGGCGGGCCTCGGGCCTGGCGCCGGTGCTCGCCATCACCACCGACCGCGAGCAGCTGGAGCGGGCCGTCGCCACCACCGACGACGGCGCGGAGGGGCGGCTCGCCGTCCATCTGCCCGGGCCGCCGGGCGGAAAGGGGCAGGGCGACGCGATCGGCACCCGGCGGGCCGGCGACGAGGACCTGGCCACCACCCGGGCGCTCGGGCGGGCGACGATCGCGGAGGTGCCGGGCGGTTCTGTGCTGCTCCAGCCCACCGCGGTCAGCTCGGGGCAGGTCGCGGTCGTCGAACTCTTCGTGCCGGAGGGCGAGGTCAGCAACGGCGTCGCCACCGCGTGGCTGGTGCTCGCCGCCGTCGGCGCAGCCCTGATCGTCGGCTCCGTCGCCGTCGCCGACCGGCTCGGCCTGCGCATGGTGCAGCCCGCGCAGCGGCTCGCCCGGGCCGCGCACGAACTCGGCGAGGGGCGGCTCGGCGCGCGGGTCCGGGAGGAGGGGCCGCCGGAGCTCAAGTCCGCGGCCGTCGCCTTCAACTCGATGGCCGACCAGGTCGTCCAGCTCCTCGCCAACGAGCGCGAGCTCGCCGCCGACCTCTCCCACCGGCTGCGCACCCCGCTCACCGTGCTCCGCCTCAACGCCGCCTCGCTCGGCTCCGGTCCGGCCGCCGAGCAGACCCGGGCGGCGGTCGAGCAGCTGGAGCGCGAGGTCGACACCATCATCCGTACGGCCCGGGAGGCCAAGCCGCAGACCCAGGCCACCGCGCCGGTCGCCGGCTGCGACGCCGCCGAAGTGGTGCGCGAGCGGATGGACTTCTGGTCGGCGCTCGCGGAGGACGAGGGCCGGAAGGTACGGGTCGCGGGCGTCGACCGTCCGGTCCGCATCCCGGTCGCGCGCCCCGAACTCGTCGCCGCGCTCGACGCCCTGCTCGGCAACGTCTTCCGCCACACCCCGGAGGGCACCGCCTTCTCCGTCGACCTCCACAACGGCGACGACGCCGTCATCGTCCTGGTCTCCGACGCCGGACCCGGCATCCCCGACCCCGGCGCCGCGCTCGCCCGCGGCGCGGGCAGCGGCCGCGACGGCTCCACCGGCCTCGGCCTCGACATCGTCCGCCGCATGGCGGAGACCACCGGCGGAGACGTCCGCATCGGCCACTCCGTCCTCGGCGGCACCGAGGTCCGCATCTGGATCGCCCTCGACGCGCGCCGGGCCCAGGTCCCGGCCCGGCGCCGGGGCCGCCGGGCCGGCGCGGGGCGCAGAGGGCGCTGACGCGGGGGTCTTCACCGCGCAACCTTTTCCCCTCCCGATGCCTTCCTTAAGCGGAGCCTAAGAATCCCAACCCCGTCCCGTCATCGGGCATTTGTCCGTTTCCGAGTCGCTAGCGTGCTGCCGCACCCACCACCCCCCACACCCCCCACACCCCACACACCCCCGGCACACAGAGGCAGGCACGCGATGGGCACCAGCGCACACCGGCGCAAGGCGAGCGTCAGGACCAAGGCGATCGGCGCGGTCGTCGCCGCGGCTGTCATCGGGGGCGCGGCGTTCGCGCTCTCCGGGACCGCGCAGGCCGCGTCCGTCGGGGCCGCGTACACCAGGACGAGCTCCTGGACCGGCGGCTACACCGGGCAGTACGTGGTCACCAATGAGACCGACGCGGCGCAGTCCGACTGGACGCTGGAGTTCGACCTGCCGGAGGGGACGACCATCGGGTCGCTGTGGAACGGCGAGCACACCGTGTCCGGGCGGCACGTCACCGTGAAGCCCGCGAGCTGGAACCGGCAGCTCGCGCCCGGGCAGTCCGTCACCGTCGGCTTCGTGACCTCCGCGGCCGGGCAGGCCGGCGACCCCGCCAACTGCCTCATCAACAAGGCCAGCTGCGCCGCCGGCGGCCCCGCGCCCACCCCGACCGGCCGTCCCACGACGACCGCGCCCACCCCGAGCCCGAGCACCACCAAGACCCCGACCCCCACGCCCACGCCGACCAGGACGGCCACGCCCACCCCCACCCCCACCACCCCGCCCCCGACCACCGGCTCCGCCACGTTCGCCCCGTACGTCGACACCTCGCTCTACCCCGCGTACGACCTCCTCTCCACCGTCGACCAGACCGGCGTCAAGGAGTTCAACCTCGCCTTCATCACCTCCGGCGGCAGCTGCACCCCGCTCTGGGGCGGGGTCACCGACCTCGCGTCCGACAAGGTCGCCGCGCAGATCGGCGCGCTGCGCGCCAAGGGCGGGGACGTGCGGGTGTCGTTCGGCGGCGCCGCCGGGCACGAGCTGGCGCTCAACTGCTCGACCGTGGACGCGCTGGCCGCCGCGTACGGCAAGGTCGTCGACCAGTACAGGCTCACCAAGGTCGACTTCGACATCGAGGGCGCCGCGCTCCCCGACACCGCCGCCAACACCCGCCGCTCCCAGGCCATCGCGCGGCTCCAGAAGTCCCACCCGGGCCTGAACGTGTCCTTCACCCTGCCGGTCATGCCCGAGGGCCTGACCCAGCCGGGTGTGGACCTGATCGCCGACGCGAAGCGGAACGGCGTCCGGGTCGACGCCGTGAACATCATGGCGATGGACTACGGGCCGGCCTACAGCGGCGACATGGGCACGTACGCGATCCAGGCCGCGACCGCCACCCAGGCCCAGATCAAGGGCGTCCTCGGGCTCTCCGACGCGGCCGCCTGGAAGGCCGTCGCCGTCACCCCGATGATCGGCGTCAACGACGTCTCCTCCGAGATCTTCAAGGTCGAGGACGCCACCCAGCTCGTGGACTTCGCCAGGTCCAAGGGCATCGGCTGGCTGGCGATGTGGTCGGCCACCCGCGACAAGCAGTGCGCGTCCGGCGCCGTGAACCACGCCGACCCGACCTGCTCCTCGATCCTCCAGCAGCCGCTGGCCTTCACGAAGGCCTTCGGCGCCTACAGGTAAGACCCCCGGCCACCGAGTCCACCCCTGGCCCCCACATCGCGCGCCCCGGACGGTCCCACCCCCACCATCGTCCGGGGCGCGCCCCTGCCCGGCGGGATCCGCGTCGACCTCACGAGGCCGGTGGCGACGCCCGGACGTGCCCCGAGTGCCGTACGCGTGAACGGACGGGAACGCGGGGCCGTTAGCATCGCGGGACGCTTGATGACGGGCAACGAAACGGAGTGGGTTGTGGCGCGACCGCGTATGGGTGTGGCGGTGCTGACGATGGGCACACGCCCGAAGGAGCTGCGGGCGCTGCTCGACTCGGTGGCCCGGCAGGACGAGCCGCCCGCCCGGGTCGTCGTGATCGGCAACGGCACCGGCTCGCTCGCCGAGCTGCCGGACGGCGTGCACGGCGTGGAGCTCCCGGAGAACCGCGGGGTGTCCGGCGGCCGTAACGTCGCCATCGAGACCCTCCGCTCCTTCGGCGACGTCGACGTCGTCGTGGACCTCGACGACGACGGCCTGCTCGTCGACACCGATGTCTTCCGGCGCCTCGCCGACCTGTACGAGGCGGAGCCGGCGCTCGGCATCGTCTCCTTCCGGATCGCCGACGAGCACGGCGAGACGCAGCGCCGGCACGTGCCCCGGCTCGGCGCGAAGGACCCGATGCGCGGCGGCGAGGTGACCACGTTCCTCGGCGGCGGCCACGGACTGTCGATGCGGATGCTCGACCAGGTCGGCGGCTGGCCGGAGGACTTCTTCTTCACCCACGAGGAGACCGACCTCGCCTGGCGCGCGCTCGACGCGGGCTGGACCGTGCGGTACGCGCCGGAGCTGCTGCTCCAGCACCCCAGGACCAGCCCGGCCCGGCACGCGGTCTACTACCGGATGACGGCCCGCAACCGCGTCTGGCTGGCGAAGCGGAACCTGCCGGCCCCGCTGGTCCCGGTCTACCTGGGCGTGTGGACCCTGCTGACGATCGCCCGCACCCGCTCGCTGCCGGGTCTGCGCGCCTGGTTCGGCGGCTTCTTCGAGGGCGTCCGCCGTTCCGGCGGGGACCGCCGGCCGATGAGCTGGGCCACGGTCTGGCGGATGGGCCGTCTGGGCCGCCCGCCGGTGATCTGAGACACACCCCGCCGAACGGCCCGGCCCCGCCCTCCCCGGAGGGCGGGGCCGGACCCGTATCCGCTCCGGAAAACGGTCGAGGCCCCGGTTCTTCCGAACCGGGGCCTCGACCCTCAGGGTGAGTGACGGGACTCGAACCCGCGGCATCCTGGACCACAACCAGGTGCTCTACCAGCTGAGCTACACCCACCATGACCGGTCATTCGCCCGAGGGCTTCCCTGACCGGCCGAGAAGAAGTCTACAGGGTCTTGGGGGGTGCTCGCGCACACGTTTCTTCTCGCGCGCGAGCAGGCCCCCTGGGATCTAGTGGTCGCCGGCGATCACGTGCCGGGCCGCGATCTGCTTCGCGGTCTCCGAGTCCGGGCCGGGCTGCGGCACGAAGATCGCCTCCCGGTAGTAGCGGAGCTCGGCGATCGACTCGCGGATGTCCGCGAGCGCCCGGTGGTTGCCGTTCTTCTCCGGACTGTTGAAGTACGCCCTCGGGTACCAGCGGCGCGCCAGTTCCTTGACCGAGGAGACATCGACGATCCGGTAGTGGAGGTGCGCCTCCAGGGCCGGCATGTCGCGGGCGAGGAAGCCGCGGTCGGTGGAGACCGAGTTCCCGCACAGCGGGGCCTTGCCGGGCTCCTTCACGTGCTCGCGGATGTACGCGAGGACCTGGGCCTCGGCGTCGGCGAGGGTGGTGCCCCCGGCCAGCGCGTCGAGCAGCCCGGACTTCGTGTGCATCTCGCGCACGATGTCCGGCATGGTCTCCAGGGCCGCGTCCGGCGGGCGGATCACGATGTCCACGCCTTCGCCGAGCACGTTCAGTTCCGAGTCGGTGACCAGCGCGGCCACCTCGATGAGTGCGTCGTCCGTCAGCGAGAGCCCGGTCATCTCGCAGTCGATCCACACCATGCGATCGTTCATGCGTCCTACCTTATGGCCGAAGGAGGGCCGGGGCCGAGGAACGGCCGCGGCCACGGAATGGCCGAAGGGCCCCTCGGGTGGTGTCCCGGGAGCCCTTCGGTTTCTCGGTGCGCGTTTTGTGGCGCGCGGTTCGGGGGGCCCGTTACGGGGCGCTCCGCTGGCCCGGGAGGGCCGGGCGGCCCGGCGTGAAGGCGTCCGACGGCGGCTTGCCGGGGTCCAGGAGGTGGCCCGGACGGCGCGCGGCCGCCGGGACCTGGGCCTGGGCCGGGACCACCGCGTCGAGCAGCGCCGTACCGCCCTCGCCCTGCGGCCGCCGGGCCCGGTACGCCGCCCGGTACGCGGCCGGCGAGGAGCCCAGCTGCCGCCGGAAGTGCCCGCGCAGGGCCACCGGCGAGCGGAAGCCGCAGCGCCCGGCGACCTCGTCGACCGAGTAGTCGGAGGTCTCCAGGAGCCGCTGCGCCTGGAGCACCCGCTGGGTGATCAGCCACTGCAGCGGCGCCGAGCCGGTCAGCGAGCGGAACCGGCGGTCGAAGGTCCGCCGTGACATGTACGCGCGCGCGGCGAGGGTCTCCACGTCGAACTGCTCGTGGAGGTGCTCAAGCGCCCAGGCGACGACCTCGGCCAGCGGGTCGGCGCCGATCTCCTCGGGTAAAGACCTGTCGAGGTAGCGCTCCTGACCGCCGCTGCGCCGCGGCGGGACGACCAGCCGGCGCGCCAGGGCGCCCGCGGCCTCCGTGCCGTGGTCGGTCCGCACGATGTGCAGACACAGATCGATTCCGGCCGCCGTGCCGGCGGAGGTCAGCACGTCGCCGTCGTCGACGAAGAGCTCCCGCGGGTCCACGTGGACCGACGGATAGCGCTTGGCGAGCGTCGGCGCGTACATCCAGTGCGTGGTCGCGGGGCGGCCGTCGAGCAGCCCGGCGGCGGCGAGGACGAACGCGCCGGTGCACAGGCCGACGATGCGCGCCCCCTCCTCGTGCGCCCGGCGGAGCGCTTCGAGTGCCTCCGGGGGCGGCGGCGAGGTGATGGAACGCCAGGCCGGCACGACGACGGTGCCCGCCCGGCTGATCGCCTCCAGGCCGTAGGGCGCGGTGAGTTCGAGGCCCCCGTGGTCCGCAGCGGGCCTTCCTCGCCGGCGCACACCAGCAGCCGGTAGCGCGGCACCCCCGCGTCCTGGCGGTCGATGCCGAAAACGGAGAGCGGGATGGAGCTCTCGAAGATGGGGCCACCGCTGAACAGCAGTACCGCGACGACTTCGCGACGGCGGCGCCCGGACAGCTTCCGTGCCGCCTCCGGTGCGGCGGAGTCCTGGCTCATGACGCTAAGCCCCCCTCGGTGTTGGCGTCTCCCTGGTCATGTGGATGTGCCACGTTTCCCCTCGGTTTTGCGCGAGACCCCAGTCTTCGGTATCCATGATCGAATCTACTGCGTCCCGTGGCGCCCGAGTGACAACTTCTCCTTCCGGCACATTGTCGACATGGCAACTTGGCGCGAAGCATTCGATCGGGAAGCCCAGTACAGCGCGGTGATGCCAGCACCTATGCGGGTTGAGCGGTCTTCGGCCAAGGACTCGCCGAGCATCGGAACTTGGCCGAAAACATACGGGATCGGCTGTGCGACCCTGTCAACTCCGCGAGTGGCGCTCCGTCCGCCGCTCGGCCCGCAGCCCGCGTTCCGAGCGCCGCAGCAGCACCCGGCAGGCCGCCGTGACGGCGGCGAGACCCAGCGCGGTGCCGGCCGCGCCGCCCAGGGACGTGCCGTAGACCAGCAGGACGACCGGCACCAGGACGCAGCAGAACACCGCCCAGCGCACCACGTCGCCCCCGGCGTCCGGTCCGCCGCCGTCGGGCACGCCGGTCTTCGGTACGCGGCTCTTCGGCACACCGCCGTCCGGCGCGGCCCGGCGGCGCCCGCGCGGGCCCGGGGTCCGCTCGCGCGCCGGGGCGGCGCCGGGGGGCACGCGGACCGCGGTGACCGTCTCTGCGGAGGCGAGCGCGGCGGGGTCAAGGGGGACGTCGGTGGCCATGGGTGACGGTGCGGGCACGGGCGGGCTCCCTGCGACGGTGACGTTGACCTGTGGAAACGAGGAGCGGAACGTTCCGGTCACTGCACGAGGCGTCCGTTTGGCCCCCGTACGGACACCTGTAAGGCACATCCGGCATTGCGCTACGGCGCGGGGCTCGTGCATGCTCCCTGGGACGCCGTAACGGCGTGCGGCGGTCGCCCCTGGGCAGGGGAGGAGTGTCGCCGTACCCTTGGGGGTATGGGCTTGGGAAGATGATTCCCGGACACAGCTCCGCCGCCAACCGTTGTTCCGCTCCCCTTCCTTTCCCGTCCCCTCCCAGAGGACCTTCTTCGCCGAGACACCGATGGCCGGTCACGAATTCCCCGAACCCGCGGACCGCAAGCGCGTCGCCGACTCCACGGTCGACCCCCTCGCGGTGGAACAGCCACGCCACTCCTGCGACCCGGCCTTCCGGCACGGGGTCGTCGTCGGCTTCGACGGCTCGACCTCCAGTGAGCGCGCCCTCGCCTACGCCATCGGCATGGCCCGCCGCTCCGGCTCCGGCCTGATCATCGTGCACGTCGCCAACCGGCTCCCCACCACCGTGTGGGCCGGCTGCGAGCCGCCGGTCTTCGTCGACGTCCCCGACCACCGCACCGAGGTCCTCGGCCTGGAGCTCGCCTGCGCCGAGCACCTCTCCGAGGTGCCCTGGATCCTCGTCGAGCGCGGCGGCGACATCTGCCACGAACTGGAGGAGGTCGGCCGGGAGTACTCGGCCGACGCGATCGTGGTCGGCTCGACCCACGGCATCGTCGGGCGGATCTTCGGCTCGGTGGCCGGCCGGCTCGCGCGCCGAGCGCAGCGCCCCGTGATCGTCATCCCGTAACGCCGGTCGACACCGCCGACGCCGTCGACTCGGTCAACACCGGTCACTGCGGCAACTTCCCTTTCGGGTCCCCCGTCAACTCCCTTGATTCGGCCATAATTTCGGCCTTCCTCAGGTGAATTGTGCGGTTGTGAAGGGTACATAAGAATCACCGGAACAAAGTGACCCAAGCAGCACAACTGCACACCTGAAGGGAGCCCGCCGTGTCCAATGAAGCCGCCGCGGGAAACAGCACCTCCACCCTCGGACACCTCGCACTCGGCCTGACCCTGCTGGCCTTCGGCATCGGCTCCACCGGCGTGATAGACCACGTCGGCGCGGGCGCTGCCGCGGGCCTGGCGACCTGGGTCGGCGGAGTCGCCCTGTTCCTCGTCGGGCTGCTCGCCCTCCGCGCCGGCAACACCGGTGAGGGCACGGCCTATTCGGCGCTCGGCGCCTTCTGGTTCACCTGGGGCACCGGGGTGGGCGACGCCGGTTCGGCCGAGGCCGCCGGGCTCTTCCTGCTGCTGTGGGCGCTGCTCGCGCTCACCCTCACCGTCGCCTCGGGCGGCAGCGGCCTCTTCGGCCAGGGTGTGTACGGGCTGCTCTTCGTCGGCCTGCTCCTGATGGGCATCGGCGCCCTCGCCGACAACTCGGGTCTCGGCAAGGCGGGTGGCTGGGTCGCCGCGGTGGCCGGTCTCGCGGCCTGGTACGGCGCGACGGCGGCGGTGGCCGGCTGGCCGACCTCGCTGGCCCGCGGGTCCCGCGCGGCCGCGGCGAGCTGATCCCGCGCCCGTACCCGTACCCGTAAGAGCGCAAAATGAGCGGCCTCTGTGCACCTGGGATGCACAGAGGCCGCTCGTATGTCCGGTCGACCACCGGGGGACAGGCCCGGTGGGCGGGGGGCCGGGGGACAGGCCCGGCGGCCCCGCTACTCGACCGTGACGGACTTGGCCAGGTTGCGCGGCTTGTCGATGTCGCGGCCCATGGCGAGCGCCGTGTGGTACGCGAGGAGCTGGAGCGGGATGCCCATCAGGATGGGGTCGAGCTCGTCCTCGTTCTTCGGCACGACGATGGTGTGGTCGGCCTTCTCCTGCGGCTGGTGCGCGACCGCGAGGATGCGGCCGCTGCGGGCCTTGATCTCCTCCAGGGCGCCGCGGTTCTTCTCGAGCAGATCGTCGTCCGGGACGATGGCGACCGTCGGCAGGGCCGGCTCGATGAGGGCGAGCGGGCCGTGCTTCAGCTCGGAGGCCGGGTAGGCCTCGGCGTGGATGTAGGAGATCTCCTTCAGCTTGAGGGAGGCCTCCAGGGCGACCGGGTAGCCCCGGACGCGGCCGATGAACATCATCGACTGGGCGCCCGCGTACTCCTTGGCCAGCTTCTTGATCTCGTCCTCGGACTTGAGGATCTCCTCGATCTGGCCGGGCAGCTTGCGCAGGCCCTCGATGATCCGCTTGCCGTCGGTGACGGACAGGTCGCGGATGCGGCCGAGGTGCAGGGCGAGCAGCGCGAAGGCTACCACCGTGTTGGTGAAGCACTTGGTGGAGACGACGCAGACCTCGGGGCCGGCGTGCACGTACATGCCGCCGTCGGCCTCGCGGGCGATGGCGGAGCCGACCACGTTGACCACGCCGAGGACGCGGGCGCCCTTGCGCTTGAGCTCCTGGACGGCGGCGAGCACGTCGTAGGTCTCGCCGGACTGGGAGACCGCGATGTAGAGGGTGTCGGGGTCGACGACCGGATTGCGGTAGCGGAACTCGGAGGCCGGCTCGGCGTCGGCGGGGATGCGGGCCATGGACTCGATGAGCCCGGCGCCGATCAGGCCGGCGTGGTACGAGGTGCCGCAGCCGAGGATCTTGATCCGGCGGATGGTGCGGGCCTCGCGCGGGTCCAGGTTCAGGCCGCCCAGGTGCACGGTGGAGAAGCGGTCGTCGATCCGGCCGCGCAGCACGCGGTCGACCGCGTCGGGCTGCTCGGAGATCTCCTTGTGCATGAACGTGTCGTGGCCGCCCATGTCGAAGGAGGCGGCCTCCCACTCGACCGTCTCGGGGGTGGCCGTGGTGGAGGCGCCCGAGGTGGTGTAGGTGCGGAAGTCGTCGGCCTTGAGGGTGGCCATCTCGCCGTCGTCGAGGGTGACGACCTGGCGGGTGTGGGCGATCAGGGCGGCGACGTCGGAGGCGACGAGCATCTCCTTCTCGCCGATGCCGAGGATGACCGGGGAGCCGTTGCGGGCCACCACGATGCGGTCGTTGAAGTCGGCGTGCATCACGGCGATGCCGTAGGTGCCCTCGATGTGCTTGAGCGCCTCGCGGACCTTCTCCTCCAGGGTCTCGGCCTCGGAGCGGGCGATCAGGTGGGTGATCACCTCGGTGTCGGTCTCGGACGCGAAGACGACGCCCTCGGACTCCAGCTTGGCGCGGAGCTCGGCCGCGTTGTCGACGATGCCGTTGTGGACGACCGCGACCTTGTTCTCGGGGTCCAGGTGCGGGTGCGAGTTCACGTCGCTGGGGGCGCCGTGGGTGGCCCAGCGGGTGTGGGCGATGCCGGTGGTGCCGGTGAAGCGCTTGGGGACCTTGGCCTCCAGGTCGCGGACGCGGCCCTTGGCCTTCACCATCTTGAGGCCGGAGGCCTTCGGGCTGGTGACGACCATGCCGGCCGAGTCGTAGCCGCGGTACTCGAGGCGCGCGAGGCCTTCGAGCAGCAGCGGGGCAACATCACGCTTACCGATGTAACCGACAATTCCGCACATAAAGGTGAAACCCCTCCAGGTTGATGACAGGTGCTGCTCAGCCGCGCTTCGTCCGCCTCAGCCGTAGACGATGCGGCGCAGTTGCCGCAGAGAGAGCTCCGGCGGCGCCACCGCGCGGTGCGGCAGTTCGGCCGCGATCCGCTCGAAGATCTCGGCGTTCACCGCCCCGCCGGACTGCAGTTCGCGATGGCGGCGGCGGACGAAGTCCTCGGTCGACTCGTCGAAGTACGCGAGGACGTCGAGGATCACCCGGGCGGCCTCACCACGCTGGAGCGAGGTGCTGCGGACCAGGTGGTCGATGAGGTCGTCGTGCGACGGGCGGCGTTCGAGCACCCGTGAATACTGAGGGGTACCCCAGGGTCCTGGCAAGAATCCTGCCCGATTTCGGGCAGGAGAGGGCGAGATCACGCCGCCAGACGGGCTAATTGGTCTACACCTTGACCCTCGGCGGGGCAGACGGTACGCATGGTGACTGTTCGGATACGCAACGCCCGTCGATAGGACTCACCTGTGAGACAGCGCAGAACGTTTCCGCTCCTCCTCTCCTCCCTGCTGCTGGCCGGCGCCGCCTTCTCCGGTTCGGACGCCGCCGCCGGGCCGGCCGCCGGGCCGGCCGCCGGGCCGGCCGCCGAGCCCGACGTGCGCCCGCTCGGCGACATCGTGCCCGCGCCCGCCTCCGTCGCCCCGGGCGGGGAGCCGTACACGCTCACCAGGGCGACCTCCATCCGGGTCGTGGACGAGTCCCGCGAGATCGGCCGCTATCTCGCCGGAGTGCTCCGCCCCTCCACCGGCTATCCGCTGCCCGTCGTCGACGACCACGCGGCCCGCGGCGGCATCCTGCTGCGGATCGACCCGCGCGCCACCGCCCTCGGCGACGAGGGGTACGAGCTGCGCTCCGGCCGCGGCGGCGTCACCCTCACCGCCCGCGCGCCCGCCGGGCTGTTCCGCGGCGTGCAGACCCTGCGCCAGCAACTGCCCGCCGCCGTCGAGCGGCGCACCGTGCAGTCCGGGCCCTGGAAGATCGCCGGCGGCACCGTCACCGACACCCCGCGCTTCGCCTACCGCGGCGCCATGCTCGACGTCTCCCGGCACTTCTTCACCGTCGACCAGATCAAGCGCTACATCGACCAGCTCGCCCTCTACAAGGTCAACGCCCTGCACCTGCACCTCAGCGACGACCAGGGCTGGCGCCTGGCGATCGACTCCTGGCCCCGGCTCGCCGAGTACGGCGGCTCCACCCAGGTCGGCGGCGGCCCCGGCGGCTCCTACAGCAAGGACGACTACCGCGAGATCGTCCGCTACGCCGCCTCCCGCTACCAGGAGGTCGTGCCCGAGATCGACATGCCCGGCCACACCAACGCCGCCCTCGCCTCCTACGCCGAGCTCAACTGCGACGGCGTCGCCCCGCCGCTCTACACCGGCACGAACGTCGGCTTCAGCTCGCTGTGCGTGCCGAAGGAGCGCACGTACGACTTCGTCGAGGACGTGATCCGCGAGCTCGCCGAGCTCACCCCCGGCCGCTACCTCCACATCGGCGGCGACGAGGCGCACTCCACCAGCCACGCCGACTACACGGCCTTCATGGACCGGGTCCAGCCGGTCGTCGCGAAGTACGGCAAGACCGTCATCGGCTGGCACCAGCTGACCGGCGCCCGGCCCGCGCCCGGCGCGCTCGCCCAGTACTGGGGACTCGACCGCAGGCCGGCGGCGGAGAAGGAACAGGTCGCGGCGGCCGGCCGGGCCGGGACCCGGATCATCCTGTCGCCCGCCGACCGGGCGTACCTCGACATGAAGTACACGAAGGACACGCCGCTCGGCCTCTCCTGGGCCGGATACGTCGAGGTGGACCGCGCGTACGACTGGGACCCGGGCACGCTGCTGCCGGGCCTGCCCGAGGAGGCGGTCGCGGGCGTCGAGGCGCCGCTGTGGACGGAGACGATCTCCGAGAGCGCCCACATCGACCGGATGGCCTTCCCGCGCCTGCCCGGCATCGCCGAACTGGGCTGGTCGCCGGCGGCCACGCACGACTGGGAGGCGTACCGGCTGCGGCTCGCGCGGCAGGGGCCGCGCTTCGAGGCGCTGGGCATCGACTACTACCGGTCGCCGCAGGTGCCGTGGGTGTAGGCCGTCACTAGGCCGGGTGGCGGGCTCTGGGTGCGCGGGCGGGTGCCGGTGCGGAGACTTGCGGCATGTCCGTGCCGTCAGGGGAACCGTCCCGGCCGGCGCCCGCCCCGCCGAGGGTGTCGTACGTCGACAAGGTGGCGTACATCGTGGCGCCGGGGACCATCGTCATCGGTCTGCTCTACTACTTCGGCAGCGTCTACACCGACACCTACTACGCGGCCTTCGGCGTGCCGGCGGCCGACCTCCAGCTCTCCGTCCAGACCTATCTGGCCAAGAGTCCGAGGGCGATCTTCGGCCCGGTGTGGTTCCTGCTGATCTGCGGACTGGTCGTGGTGCTCGTGCTCGGCCGGGTCGGCCTCCTGCTCGACCGCCCCGGGAGGGAGCAACGGCGCCGCACGGTGTGCTGGGCGCTGCTCGTCGTCGGCCTCCTCATGACGCTGCTCGGACTGCCGATCTTCTTCGGATGGCGGATCCCGCTGCCCTTCCCCGACGACTGGTGGTTCACCCGGTTCGTCCCGCCCTGCCTCGTGGCCCTCGGCGCGACCCTGGCGTTCTTCGCCGTGCAGCAGCGCCTTCAGCGGATCGGCGAGGATCCGCGTCGGCGGGACGGGACCGCCGACCGGATGTGGACCGCCGGCGGCGCCCTGCTGATCGGGCTGCTCGCGATGAGCCTGTTCTTCGGCATGTCCCAGTACGTCGTCGACTCGGCGAAGAGCGAGGCCTGGGGGGTCATCGAAGGGGGGAGTCGAGCGAGCCTGCACGTGGTGGTCTACTCGCGCATCCCGATCACGCACGACGCGCACGGCATCACGTACAAGGACATGGGCGCCGACAGGGGCCCGTTCCGGCACCGGTACGTCGGATTCCGCCTGCTCGTGAAGTCCCCGTCCCGCTTCTACCTGGTCTCCCACACGGCTCGGGAGGCGGACTACCAGACGGTCGTGCTGCCCGACGACGACACGGTGCGCGTGGCGCTGACCTCGCCCTAGGGCTCCGTCTCGGTGTCGGTCTCCGTCTCGGTCGGCTCGGTCGGCAGCGGCGTGTCTGTCGGGGTCGGCTCGGTGGGGAGCGGGGTCTCCGACGGCGACACCGTCTCCGTGGGGGAGTCCTCGACCGCCTCGCCGGAGAAGGGGACGGTGAGCGTCTCCCCCTGCGAGGTCTGGACCGTCAGCGTTCCGGTGTAGGACCCCGGCTGGTACGCGGTGTGCTGGACGGTCATCTCGCACGACTCGTCGGGGGCCAGTGTGCCGGTGCAGGTACCGAGGTCCGCCGTCGTCTCGCCCGCCTCGGGGTCGTCGTCGCTCGTCTGCGGGGGCGCGAAGTTCATGGGCTCGCGCGAGGAGTTCTTGACCTTCATCTTCCCGCTCCTCGGCTCGCCCACCTTGGCGGTCGGCATACGGGCGGGCGCGGCCTGACCGCCTCCGCCCTTCCCCGGGTAGAGGGTCCCGATCGAGTCTCCGGAGTCCGGCTCGGGGCTCGGCGTCGGCGCATCCGTGGTCTCCGTCGGGACACCGTTGCCGTTCTCTCCGTTTGCCCCACAGGCGGCGGCCGTCGCGGCGAGGGCGACGACGAGGGCCGTTCCGGCGAGACCGCGGGCGATTCGAGTCATCACCCGGCCAAGCTTCCACAGGCACGGTGAGTAGTCGACGGGATCCCGGCTGTGGCACAGGGTGATCGCCTGATCGGAGGGGGCGCGAGGAGGCACGGGCGGCGGCACGGGGAGGCGTGGGCCCCGGCGGAGGACCGTAACTCCGCCGGGGCCCACGCCGGTCCCGAGGCCGGCGGGCGGACCGTCAGGCGAACCGCGCGATCGGGTTCACCAGGTCGCCGACCAGCTGCAGCGCCCCCGACGGGTCCGCCAGGTCCACCATCTGCCGGTTGTCGCGCAGCTGGAGGCGGTTGAGCGCGGACAGTGCGAAGGTCTCCGCGAACAGGTCGTACTGCGCGAAGCGGTCCGCCAGCTCCGGCCTGCCGGCCTGGTAGTCCTTCACGCAGGCGGCGACCGTGCGCCAGAAGTCGTCCTCGCCGAGGACGCCCTCCGCCGCGAGCGTCGCGCCGAGGAAGCGGAAGAAGCAGTCGAAGACGTCCGTGAACACGGACAACAGCTTCATGTCCTCCGGGACCTCGGCCCGGATCCGCTCCACGGCCGGCGGAAGCACCGCGTCCGGGTCCATGACGCAGATCTCCTCGGCGATGTCCTTGAAGACCGCCCGCGCCACCGTGCCCCTCTCGTCGAGGACCAGGATCACGTTCTCGCCGTGCGGCATGTAGACCAGGTCGTACGCGTAGAAGGAGTGGAGGACCGGTACGAGGTAGGCGTCGAGGTACTTCCGCAGCCACTCCGCCGGGGCCAGGCCCGACTCCTCGACCAGCGCGCCCGCGAAGGACGCGCCCGCGTGGTCGACGTGCAGCAGCGAGGCCATCGTCGCGAGCCGCTCGCCCTCGGCGAGCGACGGCACCGGGGACTCGCGCCACAGCGCGGCCAGCATCTTGCGGTAGGGCGAGTAGCGGTCGGTGGCCGCCTCGTACTCCAGGTGCCGGTAGCCGACCGCCGCCCGCTCGCGGATGATCGAGAAGCGGGCCGCGCGCAGGGTGTCGTCCGCCTCGACCAGACCGGCCAGCCAGTCGTTGATGGCCGGCGTGGCCTCCATGTAGGCCGCCGAGAGGCCGCGCATGAAGCCCATGTTGAGGACGGACAGGGCCGTCTTCACATAGTGCTTGGCCGGGTCGGTGGAGTTGAAGAAGGTACGGATGGACTGCTGGGCGAGATACGCGTCCTTTCCCTCGCCCAGGTACACCAGGCGCTGCTGCGCGACCTCTGCGGCGAAGGTGACCGCCATCTTGTTCCACCACTGCCAGGGGTGGACCGGGATGAGGAGGTAGTCGGCGAGGTCCAGGCCCCGCTCGGCGAGGGCCGCGGCGAAACCGTCCACGGTCGCGTCGCCGAGCTCGGCCCGGACGAAGGCCTCGTAGTCGATGCCGGCGCCGGCGGTGAAGGTGGTGCGGTCGCGGTGCGCGGCCAGCCACACCAGGTGCACCGGGCTCGCGGTCTCCGGGGCGTAGGCGCGGTACTCGTCGACGCCGAAGCCGAGCCGTCCGTTGTTGGCGACGAAGCAGGGGTGGCCCTCGGTCATCCCGGTCTCGATCGCCTGGAAGCCGGCCCGGGCCAGCTCGGCGGAGGTCACGCGCGGCTTGGTCGCCTTGTACGCGGTGCCGGCCAGGGTGGAGGAGATCTCCTCCAGGTACACCGGCAGGATCTCGTCGCTCAGGCCCAGCGCGCCGCGCAGCTCGATGACGAACTGCAGGGCGTCGAGCGGCAGTTCCTCGCTGCCGCGGTGGCGGCTGATCGACTCGGGGCAGACCTGCCAGTGGTCGAGCGCGAAGCGGCCGGCGGTGAAGCGGTACTCGGTGCGCCCGTCGTCGCTCAGCACCGCGTAGCGGCTGTCACCGAGCTCGCGCGGGTCGAGCAGCCGCTCGTGGACGAACTCGGCGAGGCCCTTGCGGATCAGGGCGCGGTTGGCGTCGGCCCAGCGCTCGGGGGTGAGGTGGGCGACGGGGCTGTCGGTGACGCGGCTGTCGGTGACGGGGTTCATACGGAGACTCCGACGGCGGTCTCGAACTGGGCGCGGGTGCAGAAGCTCAGCAGGGCGGTCTTCTCGGGCTTTTCGATCTCCCGCTCGGGCACGAAGCCGACGGCCGCGTTGAGGGCGTGCACGGCGGTGTTGCGCACGTCGGGCTCGACGACCACGCGGGCGGTGGCCGGGTCGGCGAACAGCTCGCGCATCACGGCGGTGATCACGGTGCGGGTGAAGCCGTGCACGGGGGTGTCGCCGGGCGCGACGGGCGCGACCAGGAAGTGCATGCCGACGTCGCCGGGCTCCGGCTCGTACAGGCCGACCAGTTCGGCCTTCGCGGGGTCGTAGCGCTCCATGAGGAAGGCGGGCACGCCGTCCACGCTGCCGATGAAGGCGTCGTGGTGCGGGTTCGCGGCGATCGCCATGTACTCGCGCTCGACGTCCTGGAGCCGGTGGTCCCGCATCATCCAGAAGGCGGCCTTGGGGTGGGTGACCCAGGGGTGGATCAGCTCGGCGTCCTGGAGCGGGTCGAGGGGGCGGATGCGGACATGGCGGGTCATACGGCGAACTCCTGGAACGCGATGGTCTTCTCGACGGGGTAGTACTCGGCGCCGAGCATCTCGGCGATGATGTAGGCGTTCCGGTACGGGCCCATGCCCAGGTCGGGCGAGGTGACGGAGTGGGCGTGCACGGCGCCGTTCTGGAGGAAGACCTCGCGGCCCGTGGTGTCGATCGAGTAGTTGCGGGCCACGTCGAAGCGGCCCTGGCCGTCCCACACGAGGCGGTCGCGGACCGGCTCCAGGAAGGCCGGGACGTTGTACTTGTAGCCGGTGGCGAGGACCAGGCCCTCCGTCTCGACCGTGAAGTCCTTCTCCTGCTCCTCCTGGCGGAAGCCGAGCGTGTACGTGCCCGTGGCCTCGTCGTACGCGGCGGAGTGCAGCGCGGAGTTGGTGAGCAGGCGGGTGGGGACCGGGCCGCCGAGGTTCTTCTGGTAGAGCAGGTCGAAGATGTCGTTGACCAGATCGCCGTTGATGCCCTTGAACAGGCCCTTCTGCTCGGTCTCCAGGCGGTATCGGGTCCGCTCGGGCAGAGCACGGAAGTAGTCGATGTAGTCCGGGGAGGTCATCTCCAGGGTGAGCTTGGTGTACTCCAGCGGGAAGAAGCGCGGGGAGCGGGTCACCCAGTCGAGCCGGTAGCCGTGGACGTCGATCTCGGAGAGGAGTTCGTAGTAGATCTCGGCCGCGCTCTGGCCGCTGCCGACCAGGGTGATCGACTTCTTCTTCCGGAGCTCGTCCTTGTTGGGGAGGTAGCGCGAGGTGTGGACGGGGTCGCCGCCGAGGTCCCGGCAGGGCTCGGGGACGTACGGCTGGGTGCCGGTGCCGAGGACGATGCGGCGGGCCCGGAACGTCTCGCCGGACGCGGCGGTCACCACGTACAGCTCCTCGGTCTCCTCGTACGAGACGAGGGAGACGGTGGTGGAGAAGCGGATCGAGTCGAGCTTTCCGGCGGCCCAGCGGCAGTAGTCGTTGTACTCGGCCCGCAGCGGATAGAAGTTCTCGCGGATGTAGAACGAGTACAGCCGGCCCTTCTCCTTCAGGTAGTTGAGGAAGGAGTACGGCGAGGTCGGGTCGGCGAGGGTGACCAGGTCCGACATGAACGGGGTCTGGAGGTGGGCGCCCTCCAGGAACATCCCGGAGTGCCACTCGAAGTCCGGCTTGGACTCCAGGAAGAGGCCGTTCAGCTCGGCGACGGGCTCGGTGAGGCAGGCGAGGCCGAGGTTGAACGGACCGAGACCGATGCCGATGAAGTCGTACGTCTCGGTCGAGTCAGGCGTGGACAAGGTTCTCTCCCAGGTACTGCTCGGCGTGGCCGGCTATCAGATCGAGGACGGCGGCGATGTCGGCCACGGTCGTCTCGGGGTTGAGCAAGGTGAACTTGAGGTACTGGCGGCCGTCGACCTTCGTGCCGGCGACCGCGGCCTCCCCGGAGGCGAACAGGGCCTTGCGGGCGTGCAGGTTGGCCCGGTCGACGTCCTCGGGCGAGGCGGCGTTCTCGGGGACGTAGCGCCAGACGAGGGTGGACAGCTGCGGCTCGACGACCACGTCGAAGCGCGGGTCGGCGGCGAGCAGGTCGAAGCCCTGCCGGGCCAGGTCGCAGACCTCGTCGAAGAGCCCGCCGACGCCGTCGGCACCCATGACCCGCAGGGTCAGCCACAGTTTGAGGGCGTCGAAGCGGCGGGTGGTCTGGAGGGACTTGTCGACCTGGTTGGGGATCCGCTCGGCGAGCGTGCGGCGCGGGTTGAGGTATTCGGCGTGGTAGGTGGCGTGCCGCAGCGTGGCGCCGTCGCGGACCAGCACGGCGGACGAACTCACCGGCTGGAAGAAGGACTTGTGGTAGTCGACGGTGACCGAGTCGGCGTGCTCGATGCCGTCGAGGAGGTGGCGGCGGGTCGGCGAGGCGAGCAGTCCGCAGCCATAGGCGGCGTCGACGTGCATCCAGGCGCCGTACTCGGCGGCCAGGGCGGCGATCTCCGGCAGCGGGTCGATGGAGCCGAAGTCGGTGGTGCCGGCGGTGGCGACGATCGCCATCGGGATCAGGCCCTCGGCGCGGCAGGCCTCCAGCTCGGCGGCGAGGACCACCGACTGCATGCGCTTGGTGCGGTCGACCGGGATCGGGACGACGGCGTCGCGGCCGAGGCCGAGCAGCTGGGCGGACTTCTGGACGCTGAAGTGGCTGCACTCGGAGGAGAAGAGACGCAGCTTGGAGAGGTCGGTGGTGCCGGCCTCCTCGCGGGCGAGCAGCAGCGCCTGGAGGTTGGACTGGGTGCCGCCGCTGGTGAACACGCCGTCGGCGAGCGGGCCGAGACCGATCCGGGCGGCGGTCCAGTCGATCAGCCTCCGCTCGATGAGGGTGCCGCCGGCGCTCTGGTCCCAGGTGTCGAGCGAGGAGTTGACGGCGGAGAGCACGGCCTCGCCGAGGACGGCGGGGATGACCACCGGGCAGTTGAGGTGGGCGAGGTAGCGGGGGTGGTGGAAGTAGACCGCGTCCCGCAGGTACACCTCCTCCAGCTCGTCGAGGGCGGCGGAGGCGTCACCGAGCGGCTTGTCGAGGTCGACGGCGTCGACGACCGGGGCGAGTTCGGCGGGCGTGACGCCCGTGAACGGGCCGCGCGCCGTGGCGAGTTTTCTCGCCACCCGCTCGACTCCTTCGGTGACGGAGCGTCGGTAGACGTCCGCCGTGGTGTCGTTGAGCAGGTGGGAGCGCATGTGGGGCCCTTCCGGGAGCGGACTCGGTCGGCGTCAGTAAGGTTAGCCTAACCTAATTTCGAGTACGGAAAAGCCCCCCGACTCCGATGAGTCGAGGGGCTGTCGGCGAAAGGCCGGTTCGCTACGCGTGGGCGGTGGCGTCCGTCTGGGCGTCCGCCTCCGTCTCGTCCGGGACCTCGCGCAGGGCGTCCTCGGACAGGCCCTTGCGCCAGTAGCCGACGAAGGTCACCTTCCGCCGGTCCAGGCCGCGTTCGCGTACGAAGTGACGGCGCAGCGCCTTCACCGCGCCGGACTCGCCCGCGATCCACACGTACGGGTTCTCGCCCGGCAGTTCGGCGCCCGCGACGGCCTCCACGGCGGACGGCGCGCCCTCCTCCCGTACCAGCCAGGTGATCGTCGCGTCCGCCACGGTCGCGAACTCCGTGCGGTCGCCGGAGAAGGGGACTTCGAGATAGACGTGGGCGCGGGTCTCGGCCGGCAGCCACTCCAGGATCGCGGAGGCGGCCGGCAGGGCCGTCTCGTCGCCCCAGATGATCACCGAGTCGGCGTCCTCGGGGAGTCGGAAGCGCACGCCGGTGTTGTCGGACACCGCCGGGCCGAGCACGACCACCCGGTCACCGGCCTCGGCGCGCTGCGCCCAGCGGCAGGCGGGACCGCCGTCGTCGTGCACGGCGAAGTCGATGTCGACCTCGGTGCGGTCGTCGGGCGCGATGCGCTGCTCGCGCACGGTGTACGAGCGCATCACGGCCCGCACGTCGTGCGGCATCGCCCGGTAGGCGCCCAGGATCGCGTACATGTCCGGGTCGTCGAGCGGCGGCAGCACGGGCGCGTCCTGCCCGGGGTGCGGCAGGAAGAGGGAGAGCGACTGGTCGCGGCCCCCTGCGGCGAAGCCCTTCAGGTCCTCGCCGACGAGGTCGTCGCCGGTGAAGGTGACCCGGACCATGGACGGGCCGAGCCGCCGCGTCCGGTCGACCTGGAGGGAGAAGAACTGGAACGGGGCGGTCTCGGCGTTCGTCATGGGGTCAGGCCACCTTCTTGGCGTTCTCGAGGGCCTTGGCGAGGTCCTCCAGGAGCGGGGCGCACTTGGCGTACGAGTAGATGGGCTCGGTGACGCGCGGGAACACCTGGCCGGCCTTGACGGCGGGCAGCGCGGCCCAGGTGGGCTTGGCCTTCAGGGCCTCGGGCTGCAGGGCGGAGGTGCGGTTGTCGAGCAGGATGACGTCGGCCTTGTACTTGTCGACGATCTCCCAGCTGAGCAGCTCGAACCAGCCGGTCGGGTCCAGAGCGTCCGGGACGATCAGGTCGACGCCCAGCTCCTGGAAGAAGAGGGTGTCGGTCGGGCGGGCCGGGGCGGAGACGTAGAAGGTGTCGGGGGCGCCGGAGCCGATGAGGACCTTGACGCCCTTCTTCGCCTTGGCGGCCTTGCGGACGCGCTCGGCGGCGGCCTCGAAGCGGGCCTTGTCGTCCTGGATCTTCTTCGTCTTCACGTCGGCGCCGAGCGAGGCGGCGAGGTCGACGTGGCGCTGGAGCACGGCGGGCATCGACTTCCCGGCGGCCCACAGGGCGACGCTCGGGGCGATCTTGAGGATCTTGCCCTTCTGCTCCTCCGGGACGTACCAGAGGGCGTCCTTCTCCCACATGTCCGTGATGAGGACCTCGGGCTGGAGCTTGAGGTACTCCTCGATCTTGAACTCGCCCCAGACGTTGCCGAGGACGGTGACCTTGCTGATGTCGAGGTCGCCGGCCTGCACGTCGGCCTTCTTCGTCTTGGTCTTGGGGTCCTCGACGTAGGTCGGGCCGAAGACGCCCTTCACCTCGATGCCGAAGTCCTTCAGGGCGGCGGCCGTGCCGGTGAAGGCGACGATGTTCTTCGGCGTCGCCGCCGTCCTCACCGTCTGGCCGCGGTCGTCCTTGAACTCCCAGGCGCCGGACTTGCCGGAGGCCGAGGACTCGGCGGAGCCCCCGTCCTTCGCGTCTTTCCCGCCGCACGCGGCGAGCGCGGCGCCGATCCCGAGTGCGCCGCCCGCGGCGAGCAGGCCGCGACGGGTGAGGGAGGTGGCTCGGGCGGTGCTGGGCATGGCGAAGTCGCTTTCGGTACGTGCCGGGGGTGCCGGGGGTGGCGTCCGGGCGGTCGGGGGCGGGTCGGGGACGGAACGCGAGCAGGCCGAGGAAGGTTAGCCTTACCTCATGGCGAGCAGGTTAGCCTAACCTCACTTGGATCAACAGCCCCGGGGCCGGACCGAAAGCGACGGAGGCCCGCCACCCCGGTGCGGGACCTCCACGAGACGGGTCCGGCTCTGGCCGTCGAATGCAGGAGCGGCCGAGCGTTCTGACGGAGTGACGGAGGCGGTTTCCCGTTCTCTCAACCGTGATCCCTTGACCCTTGTGCCGTGTCCTCGGGAGCATCGAACGCGACACGAAGCCGCTGGCATCAACCAGGCGGAGAGGGGAAACGAGCACCATGCAGGTGACCAAGCTGGTCAGCACGTGCGACCTCAAGGACTGTCCGACGATCTACGCGACCGACCGAGGGACGTTTCTCGTGCAGGGGGAGACCCCGACCGACCACGGACTCAGAATTCCCGCTCACGAGACCCTGGTCGAGATCCCCGCGGAGCTGCTCAAGAAGGCCATTGCCGATGGGCTCGTCTAGGACGCTCGGTGACCTCTTCGACTCGTTCGAGCGGGAGGCGTTCCGCCTGGAGACCTTGGACGACTACAGCCGGTCCGGGAACACGGACGCCTACGAGTTGTTTCGGGCGGGGGAGTCGCAACCGGACGGCTACAACGCCGACTGGGTGGCGGAGCTCCGGTCTCACACCGGCCGGGGCAAGCGTGTCTTTCGCGTTCATGTCCTGACTCGACCGCTCACGGAGTATCTGCGCTTCGAGCTGGGCTGGGGCTACCGGAAGAACATGACCGGAGGGGAGGAATTCTTCATTCTCGACGTGACAGACGCGCCGAACCCGCTGGCCGGTGTGCCTGATTTCTGGCTCTTCGACTCGGCTGACACGGCAGTGATGGAGTACGACGAGCACGGCGCCTTCAGAGGCGTGAACGTGCTGCCCACGGCTGAGGCGGAGAGATTCGTCGGGTACCGGGAAATGGCCCTCGCTCACGCTGAGCCGTTCACGGACTGGTGGGCGAAGTTCGGCGGGGGAGGTGGATCATGCTGCAGGCTCACCGAGCCTTCGTCTGCGGCGACCTCCTCGCCCGCTGGGACGAGGCCGGCTGGAAGCTGGAGCCTGGAGGGCGCCGCATCGAGTTCGAGGGCTCGTACTGCAACCGGTACGAACTGTGGACCGGGAACCTGACCGTCGAAGGCACCACGCCGGACATGGTCGCGGTCAAGCCCACGACGTACACGGTCTAGGGACAGCCTAGGATCCGCCTTGGCCGATCAGGTCAGGCACGCACAGGTCGCACACTGTCTCGTCCCCGACGGGCCTGAAGAGTCTGGTGTGGTCGTGCCCGCTGCCTTCGCATTCCCGCATCGCGGCGATCCGGGCCGAGAGCCGCGGGCCGGTGGGCGGTGGGGGCTGCGGGGGCGTCATCGGTGCGACGGGTGGGATCGCGCGGAGTAGGTACCGTACGAGCCCGCCGGGCCGGTGTACGGGCGTGCTGTCCTTGGGCAGGCCGCGCAGGAGGTGGGCCTGGACGTCGGCGGGGGTGTGTCCGGCGGCGAGCCAGGCGGCGGCGAGGCGGGCGAGTTCGTCGCGCATGCCGGGCGGGATGTGCCGGAGGTGGGGGGAGAGGAGATGGAGCGTGCCGACGAGGGCGCGGGCCTCTTCGGGGACGTTGTCCGGTTCGAGCTCCGGCTCCGGCTCGGGGGGAAGGATGGAGTTGTTCTCCCCCAGGTCTTCATCTTTTGGATGACCGTCGGTGGGCGGGGGTGTCGGCTCACCGACGGCCGGATTCACGGGACTCGGTGACGCGGCGATGGGGGCGGGCGTCCGCCCGAGCAGCTTGGCGGCCGCGCCTTCGCTCAACGGCCGGTTGGACACGAGCTGTTGTGTCACCCACCGTCCGCCGGGTCCTTGGACCCGCCGTTCGTGGACGAATCCCGCCGCCTTCAGCTGTCGCTTGGCGCGGGTGAACGCGCATGCTCCGATCCGGGCCTTTTCGGCCGTTCGGGAGAGTGACTCGCGGGCCCCGGCGGGAAGGGAAAGCTGCCAGGTCAGAAGCCGTACGGCGTCGGAACCGAGGCTCGGATGCCGGATGAGGTCGTGGGAGAACTGGGTGAAGCCGCGCGAGGGCGCGATAAAGTGCCGGTACATCACGGTGGAGGCTCATTCCACTGGTGGTGAGGCCCTCGCTGATGGTTCCAGCCATCACGGGGGCCGATTCATATGAACCGTACCGCACGTAGAGTGCTCACATGGATGCGTTGTGTGAATATGCCACTTGTGGGTGACGGGCTCAGAACTGGATCTTCGCCCGCCTGGCCAGCGTCGTGAGCCTTGGATTGCTCCGCTTGTGGAGCGATGTCAGGACGCGCAACAACTCCTGAGCCGTGGGGTGGACCCGCGCCATCTGGGGGGCCAGGGCCCATGCTTCTTCCAACTCCTCCAACGCTCCGTCCCGGTCGCCGAGGGCCAGCTTCGAGCGTGCGACGTTCATGTGCAGCGGGCTGGTCCGAGTCGCGGGAAGCGTCAGCCTTCCCGCCCTCTCCAGTGCGTGGAGATCGTCCATCGTGGCGATGGCGTTCTCGTGCCGGCCGAGGTCCGCCGAGGTTGCGACGATGTGAACGGCCGTGTCCTGGGGGCCGAAGTGGACGCCGAGACGGCTGGCGTCCTGGCCCAACTCCTCCGAGAGATCCCACGCCTTCTCGATGTGCAGGTCGGCTGTGCGACGGTCCCCGAGACGTCCGGCCAGCGTGAGCCCGCGAAGGTGCAGGACCCCAAGGGCGTACAGACGGCCAGGCCCCGCGGGGGCGTCGCGCTCCACGCGCACCAGGCCGTTGTCGACCACGGCGAGGCCGTCCTCGAAGTCCCCGTGGTTCAGGTACAGGCCCGCTTCGTCGCGGGCGGCGATGGCGGCCGTGACCGGGTCCGCCTGCTGAGCGGCCAGCTTCTGCTTCGTGGTGGCCAGGTCGGCCAGTGTCATCCAACGGTGGCGGGCCGCAAGCCAGTAGACGGTCGAATACGCCTCGGCGACCCTGGCCCAGGCGGCGGGTGTGTCGGTCGCGTGCGCGTGATTCGTGGCGGCTGACACGAGCAGCGGAAGGTTCGTCATGACGCCGCGAAGGTCGGCCCGTTCGCGCAGGGTCACCATCTCGCGAAGGCGCGTGGCCACCTCGGTCTCTGTCGTCTCGGGCTCGCGCGGGAGATCGAAGCGGCGGATCGCCCTCGTGAGTTCACGCAGCTTGCTCTCGTCGTCCCCGTGCACCGGCGCTCTGCCCAGCACCTCGTCGAGGGTGGTGCCGAGAGCGTGGGCGAGTGAGGCTCCCACACCCTGGGACAAGGCGCGCTCGCCGCGCTCGATCTTGCCGAGCAGGCTCTTCGAGATTCCGGCAGATGCGGCCAGCCGGTCCTGGCCCCATCCCCGCGCCTTCCGCAGGACGGCGACGTTGGCTCCGGGCCCGGGCACTTCGATGATCGCACTCATAGCGGCGCTTCCCGACGATCGACGTTGCGTTGGTCCCATGCTCTCAAGGCTCGAATGCCCGCGCCCTGGCGCTTGTGCGCATCTTGTGCGCTTTCGCGGCCCTCGCGGGGCGTTGACTCAAGGTGGCAGCCAGTCAGCGAAAGCACTCGGAGGGCCGACCGATGACCAACAGCCAGGAGCCGGAACGGCTTCCCGCCCCGACACTATTCGGATCGCACTGCGGGTGCGGCCTCTCCGACGGGCTCCTCGCGCGGGCCCAGCGCGGCTGGGACGCATTCCTCGCCCGTACGGGACCGCTGCCCGGCGAGGGCGAGGGCGAGGAGAGCAGGCGGTGAGCGCCCCTGCCCTCTCTTGGGTCGACATGGGCCGCGATGTCGATCTGGCACTCGCGCTCGCCGAGGTGCGGGCGACAGGGCCGGCCGCCGACGAGGTCCGCAGGCGGCTGCGCTCGTACATCGGGCAACTCGTCGGTCCGGCCGAGGCGTACGCGAAGACGCTCCTGGACGCGCGTGCCCGGGTCATCGTCGAGCAGACGGCTGTGCACGCCCGCGCGTTGCTGCGGGACCAGGACGGCGACCCGGCGGCGACGCTGAGGTTGCTGGGCAAGGCGACGTACTGCCTGATGCGTTACGGGATGTGAACGGCCCGCCGAGTCGTGCTCGGCGGGCCGCATCCGCATCAACCGTCGACCAGGCGTCAGCCGGTCAGGCCCAGTTCGCGGGCGATCAGCATGCGCTGGACCTCGCTCGTGCCCTCGCCGATCTCCAGGATCTTGGAGTCGCGCCACATGCGGGCCACCGGGTACTCGTTCATGAAGCCGTAGCCGCCGTGGATCTGGGTGGCCTCGCGGGCGTTGTCCACGGCCACCGTCGAGGAGTACAGCTTCGCCAGCGCCGCCTCCTTCTTGAAGGGCTCGCCGAGCACGAGGCGGGAGGCCGCGTCGCGCCAGCCGATGCGGGCCATGTGGGCGCGCATCTCCATGTCGGCGATCTTGAACTGGATGGCCTGGTTGTCGCCGATCGGGCGGCCGAAGGCGTGACGTTCCTTCGCGTACTTCACGGACTCGTCGACACAGCCCTGGGCGAGGCCCGTGGCGAGCGCCGAGATCGCGATCCGGCCCTCGTCGAGGATGCGGAGGAACTGCGCGTAGCCGCGGCCCTCCTCGCCGAGCAGGTTCTCCACCGGCACGCGCACGTCGTCGAAGGCGAGTTCACGGGTGTCGGAGGCGTTCCAGCCGACCTTCGAGTACGGCGCGGCGACCGTGAAGCCGGGCGTGCCCGAGGGGACGATGATCGAGGAGATCAGCGGGCGGCCGTCCGGCTTGCGGCCGGTGACCGCGGTGACCGTGACCAGACCGGTGATGTCCGTACCGGAGTTGGTGATGAAGCACTTCGAGCCGTTGATGACCCAGTGGTCGCCGTCCCGGACGGCGGTGGTGCGGGTGCCGCCCGCGTCCGAGCCCGCGCCCGGCTCGGTCAGGCCGAACGCGCCCAGCATCTCGCCGGAGCACAGCTTCGGCAGCCACTGGCGCTTCTGCTCCTCCGTACCGAAGAGGTGGAGCGGCATGGCGCCGAGCGAGACGCCCGCCTCCAGGGTGATGGCGACCGAGGAGTCGACGCGGGCCAGCTCCTCCAGGGCGATGCCGAGGGCGAGGTAGTCGCCGCCCATGCCGCCGTACTCCTCGGGGAACGGCAGGCCGAACAGGCCCATGCGGCCCATCTCGGCGACGATCTCGTACGGGAACTCGTGGCGCTCGTAGTAGTCGCCGATCTTCGGGGCGACGACGTCGTGGGCGAACGCCTCGACGGTGCGGCGGAGTTCCTCGTGCTCTTCGGAGAGCCGGTGGTCGAGGGACATGCTCAGGACTCCTTGTGGGAGAGCGCTCGGACGGTACGGGACGGGCTCGGGCGGCCCAGGTGGTCGGCCATCCACCCGCTCGTGGCGGTGAGGGCGGCCAGGTCGACCCCGGTCTCGATGCCGAGGCCGCGGAGCATCCACACCAGGTCCTCGGTGGCGAGGTTCCCGGTGGCGGACTTGGCGTACGGGCAGCCGCCGAGGCCGCCGGCGGACGCGTCGAAGACGGTGACCCCGTGTTCGAGCGCCGCGTAGGCGTTGGCGAGGGCCTGCCCGTAGGTGTCGTGGAAGTGCACGGCGATACGGGAGGTGGGCACCCCGGCCTCGTTCAGGGCCGTGAGCAGCGCCCTGACGTGGCCCGGGGTGGCGACGCCGATGGTGTCGCCGAGGCTCAGCTCGTCGCAGCCCATGTCGGCGAGCGCCTTGGTGACCCGGACGACCTGCTCGATCGGGACCGGGCCCTCCCACGGGTCGCCGAAGCACATCGAGAGGTAACCGCGGACCTTCAGGCCGGCCTCGGCGGCCCGGGTGACGACCGGCGCGAACATGGCGAGCGCCTCGTCGACCGTGCGGTTGAGGTTGGCCTTGGCGAAGGACTCGGTCGCCGAGGCGAACACGGCGACCTCGCGGGCGCCGAGCGTGAGCGCCCGGTCCAGGCCGCGCTCGTTCGGCACGAGCACCGGGAGCCGTACGGGCAGGTCCTTGACCTGCGGGAACAGCTCCTCGGCGTCGGCGAGCTGGGGCACCCACCTGGGGTGCACGAAGCTCGTCGCCTCGACGGTCGTCAGGCCCGCGGCGGCGAGGCGGCGGATGAACTCCGCCTTCACCTCGGTCGGGACGGCCGTCTTCTCGTTCTGCAGGCCGTCCCGCGGACCCACCTCGTGGATCCGCACCCGGGCCGGCAGACCCGCCGCCGGCACGCTCATGGGCAGTCCGGTGGTCATGCGTCCTCCTCGTCGCGGGGCGTCACCACGGCCAGGACCTGGTCCATGGCGACGGTCGTGCCGGGCGTGACGTCCAGCTCGGTGACGGTGCCGGCGTGCGGCGCGGAGATGACGTGCTCCATCTTCATCGCCTCCACCACCAGCAGGCTCTGCCCCGCCTCGACCTCGTCCCCGACCGCCACCTTCACGACGGTGACGGTGCCGGGCATGGGCGCGGCGAGCGTGTCGGCCCCGCCGTGCCGGGCGCCGGAGAGGGCGGCGGCGACGGGGTCGTGGTCCATGACGTGCCAGGAGTGCCCGTCGCGGCCGAGCCAGTCCCCGGCCCGCCGGAAGTGGTGGGTCACCCCGTCGACCGTCACGCTCACCGAACGGTCCGTCACCCGGGCGCCGCCGGTCGGCGCTTCGACGACGACGGGTTCGAGTCCCGGCACGCGGAACGGGAAGTCCAGGGCCTTCGGGGTACCGCCGAGGCGGAAGCCGTTCGGTACGGAGAAGGGGTCGGTCCAGCCGTCCCGGGGTGCCGGGGCGAGCTCCGCGAGCCGTACCGCCGCGGCCGCCGCGTACACCTCCTCCGGAACCTCGGACGCCACCAGCGACTCCGCGTCCCGCTCCACCAGGCCCGTGTCCAGGTCGCCGCTGACGACGTCCGGGTGGGCGAGGAGGCTCCGCAGGAAGCCCGCGTTCGTCGGGACGCCCAGGGTGACCGTGTCGGCGAGGGCCGCGCGGAGCTTGCGCAGGGCGCTCGGGCGGTCCTTGGCGTGGACGATGACCTTCGACAGCATCGGGTCGTAGAGGGAGGACACCTCGGTGCCCTCGCTCAGGCCCGAGTCCGTGCGGACGCCGGCACCCCGCGGCTCGTTCAGGGCGAGGACGGTGCCGCCGGACGGCAGGAAGCCGCGCGCGGGGTCCTCGGCGCAGATACGGGCCTCGATGGCCCAGCCGTCGAGCCGGACGTCGTCCTGCCCGAAGTCCAGCGGCTCGCCCGCCGCGACCCGGAGCTGCCACTCCACCAGGTCCAGGCCCGTGATGAGCTCGGTCACCGGGTGCTCGACCTGGAGCCGGGTGTTCATCTCCATGAAGTAGTACGCGGAAGGGTCGCCGCCCGGCACGATGAACTCGACCGTGCCCGCGCCGACATAGCCGCAGGACCGGGCCGCCTCCACCGCCGCCGCGCCCATCGACGCCCGGATCTCCGGGGTGAGGAGGACCGAGGGCGCCTCCTCGATGATCTTCTGGTGGCGGCGCTGGAGCGAGCACTCGCGCTCGCCCAGGTGCACCACGTTCCCGTGGGCGTCCGCGAGGACCTGGATCTCGATGTGCCGGGGGCGGTCGATCCACCGCTCCACGAGCAGCGTGTCGTCGCCGAACGAGGACCGGGCCTCGCGCCGCGCCGCCGCGATCTCGTCGGTGAGGACGGCCAGGTCGCGGACGAGCCGCATGCCCTTGCCGCCACCGCCCGCGCTCGGCTTGAGCAGCACCGGCGCGCCCAGTTCGTGCGCCGCGGCCTCGATCTCGGGGTCGGCGGCGCCGGGGACGACCGGGACGCCGGCCGCCTTCACGGTGTCCTTGGCGCGGATCTTGTCACCCATCAGCGAGATCGCCTCGGCCGGGGGACCGATGAAGGCGAGCCCCGCCTCCGCGCAGGCGCGGGCGAAGGCCGCGTTCTCCGCGAGGAAGCCGTAGCCGGGGTGGACGGCCTGCGCGCCGGTGCGGGCGGCCGCGTCGAGCAGGGCGGGGACCGAGAGGTACGACTCCGAGGCCGGCGCGGGCCCGATCCGTACCGCCGTGTCCGCCTCCCGTACGTGCCGGGCGTCGGCGTCCGCGTCGCTGTAGACGGCGACCGACCGCACGCCGAGCTCCCGCAGGGTGCGGATGACGCGCACGGCGATCTCGCCCCGGTTGGCGACGAGCACTGTGTCGAACAGCATGTTGCCGAAGTCCCCTTACATCCGGAAGACGCCGAACTGGGGGTCACCCAGGGGCGCGTTGGCACAGGCGGTCAGGGCGAGACCGAGCACCTGCCGGGTCTCCAGCGGGTCGATGACGCCGTCGTCCCAGAGGCGGGCGGTGGCGTAGTAGGCGTTGCCCTGGGTCTCGTACTGGGCGCGGATCGGCTCCTTGAAGGCCGTCTCCTCCTCGGCGCTCCACGCGTCGCCGAGCTGGTCGCGCTTGACCGTGGCGAGCACGGACGCGGCCTGCTCGCCGCCCATGACCGAGATCTTGGCGTTGGGCCACATCCACAGGAAGCGGGGGGAGTAGGCCCGGCCGCACATCGAGTAGTTGCCCGCGCCGTACGAACCGCCGACGACGACCGTCAGCTTCGGCACCCGCGTGGTGGCCACGGCGGTCACCATCTTGGCGCCGTGCTTGGCGATGCCGCCGTGCTCGTAGGCCTTGCCGACCATGAAGCCGGTGATGTTCTGCAGGAACAGCAGCGGGATGCCGCGCTGGTCGCACAGCTCGATGAAGTGCGCGCCCTTCTGGGCGGACTCGGCGAACAGGATGCCGTTGTTGGCGACGATGCCGACCGGGTGCCCGTGGATCCGGGCGAAGCCGGTGACCAGCGTCTGCCCGTACTCGGACTTGAACTCCTGGAAGCGGGAGGCGTCCACGATCCGCGCGATGACCTCGCGCACGTCGTACGGGGTGCGGGAGTCCACCGGCACCGCCCCGTAGAGCCCCATGGGGTCGACCTTCGGCTCCTCGGCCGGCTCGACCTTCCAGGGGAGCGGGCCGCGCTCGGGGAGGGTGGCGACGATGTTGCGGACGATGCGCAGCGCGTGGGCGTCGTCCTCGGCGAGGTGGTCGGTGACGCCGGAGATCCGCGAGTGGACCTCGCCGCCGCCCAGCTCCTCGGCCGTGACGACCTCGCCGGTCGCGGCCTTCACCAGCGGCGGGCCGCCGAGGAAGATCGTGCCCTGGTCGCGCACGATCACGGCCTCGTCGCTCATCGCCGGGACGTACGCGCCGCCGGCCGTGCAGGAGCCCATGACCGCCGCGATCTGCGGGATGCCGGCGCCGGACATCCGGGCCTGGTTGAAGAAGATCCGGCCGAAGTGCTCACGGTCCGGGAAGACCTCGTCCTGCATCGGCAGGAAGGCGCCGCCGGAGTCCACCAGGTAGAGACAGGGGAGACGATTCTCCAGCGCCACCTCCTGGGCGCGGAGGTGCTTCTTGACCGTCATCGGGTAGTACGTGCCGCCCTTGACGGTCGCGTCGTTGGCGACGATCACGCACTCGCGGCCCGAGACCCGGCCGATGCCGGCGATGACGCCGGCGGCGGGGGCCTGGTCGCCGTACATCCCGTTGGCCGCGAGCGGGGCCAGCTCCAGGAAGGGCGAGCCCGGGTCCAGGAGGGTGTCCACACGGTCGCGCGGCAGCAGCTTGCCGCGCGCGGTGTGCCGGGCGCGGGCCTTCTCGCCGCCGCCGAGCGCCGCCTCGGCGAGCTTGCCGCGCAGGGTCGCGGCCAGCTCGTGATGGGCCGCCTCGTTGGCCTGCCAGGCCGGCGAGGCGGGATCCGCCGCACTCGTCAGCACAGGTGCCTGCTGCATCCGTCGAGCTCCCTTGCTCGGTCGGTCCACTCGGTTAATGAGCGTTAACGTATGTCGCCAAGGTTAACGACCGCTAACCCTGCTGTCTAGAATCGAATCCATGACCACCACCCCGACCCCGACCGGCCGGACCGACGCCCCGACGCGACGCGAGCAGATCCTCAAGGAGGCCGCCCGCCTCTTCGCCGAGCGCGGCTTCCACGGGGTGGGCGTGGACGAGATAGGAGCCGCGGTCGGCATCAGCGGTCCCGGGCTCTACCGTCACTTCCCCGGCAAGGACGCGATGCTCGCCGAGCTGCTCGTCGGCATCAGCGAGCGGCTGCTCGACGGCGGCCGGCTGCGGGTCGCCGAGTCCGACGGCGACCCGCGCGCCGTCCTCCGCTCCCTCATCGACGGCCACATCGACTTCGCCCTCGACGACCGCCCGCTGATCACCCTCCACGACCGCGAGCTCGACCGCCTCAAGGACGAGGACCGCAAGCGGGTCCGCCAGCTCCAGCGCCAGTACGTGGAGCTGTGGGTCGCCGTCGTCCGCGACCTGTACCCGGGGGCGGGCGAGTACGAGGTCCGCGCCGCCGTCCACGCCGTCTTCGGCCTCCTCAACTCCACCCCCCACCTGGGCGCTCCCCTGGGCCGAGAGGCGATGGAACGCCTGCTGCGGGAACTGGCGCACGGGGCGTTCGGGGCGCTTGGCCGCGGCTGAGCGCGGCTGGGCGCGGCTGGGCGCGGCGGAACCCGGGCCTCCGGCCCGTGGGTCCCGCCACGGTCCCCGAACAGGGCGTGGGCGACGCCCCGGCGGGGTGGTGCGACCGGCAGAATGGGGGCCATGCCGATACTCAGCCGCGCCGCCCTCGTCGAGCACCTCGTCCGGACCCGTATCGCCGGGGACGTCGCCACCCCGCGCGACAACAACCTCAGCCACTACCGGAAGCTCGCCAACGGCGACCGCCACTACTGGTTCGGTCTGGAGTTCGGCGACCGGTGGACGGACGAGCAGGACGTGCTCGCCGTGATGGCCGAGCGGTGCGGCGTCGTCGACGACCCGGCGCACCGCGCCGGGCAGGACACCATCGACCCCGAGCTGACCGTGGCGGCGCTCGACCGGATGGCGGCGCGGCTCGCCAAGGCCGCCGCCGCGAAGGAGCGGGTGCTCTTCGCGACCGGTCACCCCGGCTCGCTGATCGACGCGCACAGCCGGATCGCCGCCGCCCTGCGGGCCCGTGGCTGCGACATCGTGCGGATCCCCGGCGGGCTGACCGCCGACGAGGGGTACGTGGTGCAGTTCGCCGACGTCGCCGTCTTCGAGCGGGGCGCCAGCCTGTGGCACACCCACTCCCCGGAGCCCATGAACGCGATCCTGGACGGCCTGGAGGCGCTCGGCGAGCCCGCGCCCGACCTGGTCGTCGCGGACCACGGCTGGGCGGGCCGCGCGGCCCAGCGCGGACTGGAGTCCATGGGCTACGCCGACTGCAACGACCCGGCGCTCTTCCTCGCCGAGGCCGAGGGGACCATGCAGGTCACCATCCCGCTCGACGACCACGTCGCGGACCCGCGCTTCTACGAGCCGATGACGGCGTACGTGCTCGACACGGCGGGCCTGACGACGGCCTGACGGCCGGGACGCCGGGAGGGGCGCCGCGCCGTGGTGAGGTCCGTGGTGCGGCCGGTGGTCCGGCCCGTCATGCGGCCGGTGGTCCGGCCGGCGGTGCGGCCCGTCATGCGGCCGCGGGGCCGGGCCGTGGTGCGGCCCCCTTCCCGCCGCGCTCAACCGCGGCCCGGCGTCGGGTCCAGATACACCCGGCGGATCGACGGGTAGCGGGCCCGCAGCCGCCGCTCGGCGTCCTCGCAGGCCAGCTCGACCTGCTCGGCCGAGGCCACGTCGCGGAAGTCGACCTTCGCGGCGACCAGGACCTCCTCCGGGCCCTGGATCAGCGTCGTCAGGTCCAGGACGGAGACCACGTGGTCCACCGCGAGCAGCTCCTCGCGCACCGCGTCCCGCATCCGCGGCGGCAGCGCCCGGCCCACGAGCAGCTCGGCGTTGGAGCGGCCCAGGACCCAGGCCACGTACACGAGCAGACAGCCGATGAGGATCGACGCGACGCCGTCCCAGACGCCGGAGCCGGTGATCTGTCCGCCGAGCAGGCCGCCGGCCGCGAGCATCAGGCCCGCGAGGGCGGCGGAGTCCTCCATGACCACGGCCTTGACGGTCGTGTCAGGGGTGAGCCGCAGATAGCGGGAGAAGGGCGCCGCCGCGCGCTCGGCCTCCGCGCTGACCTGCCGGATCGCGGTCCGCAGCGAGAAGCCCTCCAGGACGGCGGCGATGCCGAGCACGATGTACGAGACGAGCGGGTCGCCCGGCTCCTCGCCCTGCACGAGCGTGTGGATGCCGTCGTAGAAGGAGAAGACGGCGCCGCCCACGAAGGTCGCGACCGCCGCGAGCAGCGCCCATACATAGCGCTCGCCCGCGTGTCCGAGCGGATGGTCCTCGTCGGCCGGCCGGCTGCCCCGCCGGAGCGCGGTGAGCAGCATGCCCTCGGTCACGGTGTCGGCCACCGAGTGGGCCGCCTCGGAGAGCATCGCGCTCGAACCGCTGATGACCCCCGCGACGGCCTTGGCGGCGGCGATCCCGAGGTTCGCCACCGCCGCCACGATCACTGTCGAGGTGCTTTCCCCGGCATTTTCACCGTTTTCCGACATGAGTCGGACGGTATGTCCGGTCGTCAGCGCGGAACGCGAACGACACCCTCCTGGATGACGGAGATCGCGAGCCGCCCGTCCTGCGTGTAGATCCGGGCCTGGCCCAGACCGCGCCCGCCGGACGCCGTCGGCGACTCCTGGTCGTAGAGCAGCCACTCGTCGGCCCGGAAGGGCCGGTGGAACCACATCGCGTGGTCGAGCGAGGCGCCCACGACGTCGCCGACCGCCCAGCCGCCGCGCCCGTGCGCGAGCAGGATCGAGTCGAGCAGCGTCATGTCGGAGACGTACGTGGCGAGCACGACGTGCAGCAGCGGGTCGTCGGCCAGCTTGCCGTTGGTGCGGAACCACACCTGCGAGCGCGGCTCGCGCGGCTGCCCGACCGAACCCCACGGGGGCACGTCGGCATAGCGCAGGTCGACCGCGGCGCGGGCCTCGATCAGCCGGTCCGCGACCTCGCGGGGGAGGTGGCGGGGCAGCATCTCGGCCGGGGTCGGCAGCGACTCCGGGTCCGGTGCGGCCGGCATGTCGTACTGGTGGTCCAGGCCCTCCTCGTACGTCTGGAAGGACGCCGAGAGGTGGAAGATCGGCTGCCCGTGCTGGACGGCCACCACCCGCCGGGTGGTGAAGGAACGCCCGTCACGGATCCGGTCGACGCTGTAGACGATCGGCGCGCCCGGGTCGCCGGGGCGCAGGAAGTACGCGTGGAGCGAGTGCGCGAGGCGGTCCTCCGGGACCGTCCGGCCCGCCGCCACCAGCGCCTGGGCGGCCACCTGGCCGCCGAAGACGCGGGGGACGAGCGCGGACCGGGACTCGCCGCGGAAGATGTCCCGCTCGATCCGCTCCAGGTCGAGCAGATCGAGCAGGGCATCCAGTGCCGTGGGTGTTGCCTCGGGCACTTACAGACCCATCGACTTGGCGATGATCGACTTCATGATCTCGCTGGTGCCGCCGTAGATGCGGTTGACGCGGTTGTCGGCGTACAGGCGGGCGATCGGGTACTCGTTCATGTAGCCGTAGCCGCCGTGCAGCTGGAGGCAGCGGTCGATCACGCGGTGCGCGACCTCGGTGCAGAAGAGCTTGGCGGAGGCGGCTTCGGCCGGGGTCAGCTCGCCCGCGTCCAGGGCCTCCAGGGCGCGGTCGGCGACGGCCTCGGCCGCGTCCACCTCGGCCTGGCAGGCGGCCAGTTCGAACTTGGTGTTCTGGAAGTGCGCGACCGGCTTGCCGAAGACCGTACGGTCGGTGACGTACTGCTGCGCGAAGCGGACGGCGGCCTTGGCCTGCGCGTACGCACCGAAGGCGATGCCCCAGCGCTCGGAGGCGAGGTTGTGGCCGAGGTAGTAGAAGCCCTTGCCCTCCTCGCCGAGCAGGTCCTCGACCGGCACCTTGACGTCGACGAACGCGAGCTCGGCGGTGTCGGAGGTGCGCAGGCCCAGCTTGTCCAGCTTGCGGCCGATGGAGTAGCCCTCGGACTTGGTGTCCACGGCGAAGAGGGAGATGCCGAAGCGGCGGTCCTCGGCCGACGGGGCGGAGGTGCGGGCGCAGACGATCACGCGGTCGGCGTGGACGCCACCCGTGATGAAGGTCTTGGCGCCGTTGAGGACGTAGTGGGTGCCGTCCTCGGAGAGCTTGGCGGTGGTCTTCATGCCCGCGACGTCGGAGCCGGTGCCCGGCTCGGTCATCGCGAGGGCCCACATCTCCTCGCCGGAGACGAACTTCGGCAGGTAGCGCTTCTTCTGCTCGTCGGAGGCGAGCATCTTGATGTACGGCAGGGCGAGCAGCACGTGCACGCCGGAGCCGCCGAACTGCACGCCGGCGCGGGCGGTCTCCTCGTAGAGGACGGCCTCGAACTTGTGGGTGTCCAGGCCGGCGCCGCCGAACTCCTCGGGCACGTTGATGCCGAAGATGCCCAGCTCGCCGAGCTTGTGGTAGAAGTCGCGCGGCGCCTGGCCGGCGGCGAACCACTCGTCGTAGACGGGGACGACCTCGGCCTCGATGAAGGCCCGGATGGTCTCCCGGAACGCCTCGTGGTCCTCGTTGAATACGGTACGGCGCACGAGCCGCCTCCTTCGGGTCCTGTCCTGGTCTGTCCGGCGTCTGTCCGGCACGCAGCGCTTGTCTAAGCGCTTGCTCAGTCCAAGTTACCCGTGGGTTATTGAAAGTGTCCAGAGTTCTGGACTGTGATCCAGCGCCGACCGGTGGAGTCGTACGCGTGGGTCTCCCGCGCCTCCTTCCCGGTCCCGGCCCGGCTCCATTGGTGCGGAACGGCCGCCCGCCTTCCGTACGACGACGAAGACCGCCGTCGACAAGCTCTACCGACCCTGACCCTGACCTTGACCCTGGGCCTCGGCCTGAGCGCTGCCGAGCGCGAACCACAGCTCCATCCGTACGTCCGGGTCGTCCAGGTCGCGGTCGAGCAGGGCCGCGATCCGGGCGATCCGCTGGCGGACGGTGTTGCGGTGGATGTCCATGGCCACCGCCGTACGGTCCCAACTGCCGTGCAGGGAGAGCCAGGTGCGCAGGGTCTCGGCCTGCGGCCCGGTGAGCGGGGCGAGCAGCACGCGCGCGTACGTGGCGGCCTCGGCCGGGTCCACGAGCCCGGCCAGGCCGTTCGTGCGGTGCCGGACCAGGGGCGTACGGGTCGCCTCGGCGCGGCGCAGGGCGCGGGCCGCCTGGGCGTCGGCGGCGGCGAGGGCGGCCGGTTCGGCGGGGGCGCTGACGCCGAGGGTCCAGCCGGGCTGGACGGTGACGGCGCCGGAGCCGGGGAGCAGCAGGCGTACCGTCGCGCCCGGGTCCACCAGGTCCGTGCCGAGCGCCGTCGCGAGCGCCGCCGCCGCGAACGGCGTGCCGTCGCCGCCGCGCGCGTGCACCACCGTCCACGGGCCGGGGGAGAGGGACGCCGCCGCCTCCGCCACCGGCGCGCCGAGCAGCAGCCGTACCAGCGCCGTGTCCCGGGCGGTCACGTCGGCGGTCCGGTGCGGTGCGGTCAGCAGCGAGAGCAGGACGACGGCGACCCCGGCGACGGTGTGGTCGCCGGGCGCGCGCCCTTCGGTCGCGATCCCGAGGGTCATGCCGTCGCCGCCGCCGAGCGCGTACGCGGCGAGCCGCAGACCGCCGCCGTCCCCGCTCGCCGACGCCGGGCCGCCCGGGCGGGGACCGACCACGCCCGCGAGGTCGGCGAGGGCCCGCGCCGCCTCCGGCGGGATCTCGCGGCCGGCCGCCGCCGACTCCGTACCGCCGTCCGGTCCTGGGCCGAACAGCACGGCGCGCCCGCCGAGCCGGGAGGCGAGCGCGCCGAGGACGGCCGGCACCGGGGCCGGGCGGGCGGCGGCGGTCGCCAGGGACTGCTGGGCCTCGCTCACCCGGCGCAGCTCGTGCAGCCGGGCCTCCGCCATCAGCCGCCACAGCGCCCGGGCCACCGCCGTGAACGGCGTCTCGGGCGGCACCTCGATCAGCGGAAGACCGAGGCGTTCGCAGGCGTCGACGAGCGCGGCCGGCACCGTGTCGTACACCGGCGTGACGCCGAACCCGAGCGCCGCCGCGCCCGCCTCGACCACCCGCTCCACGAACCGCGCCGGGTCGGTGAGCTGCACGCCCGCCGTGAGCAGCAGCTCGCCGCCGAGCAGATACGGGTAGGGGTCGGCCATCTCCGAGGCGTGCACCCAGTGCAGCGGTACGTCCCCGGGTCCGGCGAGCAGCCGGAGCCCGAGGTCCCGCCGGGCGAGCAGCGCGGCGAGCGGGACGGGGGAGGTGGGGGGCGCGGGCTCCGGCGCGGCGGGCGTGGTCATGGATCCTTCGTACACCACGCGGCCGTACTGTGGAGGAAACGCACACTTCTCCGCCGCTGTCCGGACACCTACTGTCGAGTCGCCGGACCGATACATCCCAGGAGGACCCGCCCATGAGCAGCAGCGACCAGAACACCCCGCGCGGCCCGATCGACTCGTCCCGCATCCCGCGGTACGCCGGTCCCGCGACGTTCGCCCGGCTGCCGCGGCTGGACGAGGTCGGCACCGCCGACGTCGCCGTGGTCGGCATCCCCTTCGACAGCGGCGTCTCCTACCGCCCCGGCGCCCGTTTCGGCGGCAACGCCATCCGCGAGGCCTCCCGCCTGCTCCGCCCGTACAACCCGGCGCAGGACGCCTCCCCGTTCGCCCTCGCCCAGGTCGCCGACGCCGGTGACATCGCGGCCAACCCGTTCAACATCAACGAGGCCGTCGAGACCATCGAGGCCGCCGCCGACGACCTGCTCGCCACCGGCGCCCGCATGATGACCCTGGGCGGCGACCACACCGTGGCCCTGCCGCTGCTGCGTTCCGTCGCCAAGAAGCACGGCCCGGTCGCCCTGCTCCACTTCGACGCGCACCTCGACACCTGGGACACGTACTTCGGTGCCGAGTACACCCACGGCACGCCGTTCCGCCGTGCCGTCGAGGAGGGCATCCTCGACACCTCCGCCCTCTCGCACGTCGGCACCCGCGGCCCGCTCTACGGCAAGCAGGACCTCACCGACGACGAGAAGATGGGCTTCGGCATCGTCACCTCCGCGGACATCTACCGCCGCGGCGCCGACGAGGTCGCCGACCAGCTGCGCCAGCGCATCGGCGACCGCCCGCTCTACATCTCCATCGACATCGACTGCCTCGACCCGGCCCACGCCCCCGGCACCGGCACCCCCGAGGCCGGCGGCATGACGTCCCGCGAGCTCCTGGAGATCCTGCGCGGCCTGTCCTCCTGCAACCTGGTCTCGGCCGACGTGGTGGAGGTCGCCCCGGCCTACGACCACGCCGAGATCACGGCGGTGGCCGCCTCGCACACGGCGTACGAGCTGACGACGATCATGTCGCGCCAGATCGCGGCGAGCCGCACGGCGCAGTAGCGGTCCGGCCTTCGGCCGACACCCGCCCTGGGACGGGAGCGGGGGACGTGCAGGGGGTCGTGTCCGGGACGTAGAGCGTGATTTGTGGCGCGGAGACAGGGCGTCCGGCTCTCTTGTCACCCGACCGCGCCGTAAATCATGCAGTCCCGGACGCGGCCACCGGAACGGCCCCCGCGCACCCACCCACGACGCTCGGCCCCCGGTCGCGCGGGCCAACCCGCCGGGGGCAGACTCGCGTACCGGGCCGCGAACGACCCGTACGCCACACCGCCAGGGGGAACCCATGACCCACGACCACGACCTGGTCCTGCGCCCGACGCCCGCGCAGACGGCCGCCGCCCTCAACCCGCCCGCCGGGCGGATCGGCGGGGACCTGGTCGTCGAGAGCCTCAGCGGCCTCGGCGCCACGACGGTCTTCGGGCTTCCCGGCCAGCACGCGCTCGGCATGTTCGACGCGCTGCGCCGCTCCGACCTGCGGTACGTCGGACTCCGGGTCGAGAACAACGCGGGCTTCGCCGCCGACGCGTACGGCCGGATCACCGGCGAGGCGGCGCCGCTGCTGCTCTCCACCGGCCCCGGCGCGCTGATGTCGCTCGCCGCGCTCCAGGAGGCGGCGGCCGCCTCCGCGCCCGTGCTCGCGATCGGCAGCCAGATCCCGGTCGCGGGGCTCGGCGGCGGGCGGCACGGCTACCTCCACGAGCTGCGCGACCAGCAGGCCTCCTTCCGGGACGTCGTGAAGTCCGTGCACACCGTGCGGACCCAGTCGCAGATCCCGTCCGCGATCGCCGCCGCCTGGCAGTCCGCGCTCACCGCCCCGCACGGGCCGGTGTGGGTGGAGATCCCGCAGGACGTGCTGCTCGCGGAGACGACGCTGCCGGTGGTCACGGCCATGGACGCGACGCCCGACGAGCTCGCGCCGCGGCCCGAGCTGACGGCCGTCGCCGCGCACCTGCTCGCGAACGCCGAGCGCCCGGTGATCGTCGCGGGCGGCGGGGTGGTCCGCTCGGACGCCTCCGGCAAGCTGCGGGCGCTCGCCGAGCGGATCGCGGCGCCGGTCGTGACGACCTTCGGCGGCAAGGGCGCGTTCCCGTGGGAGCACCCGCTGTCTCTGCAGTCCTGGCTGGAGGACCGGCACACCACGGACTTCCTGGAGGACGCGGACGTGCTCCTCGTGGTCGGCTCCGGCCTCGGCGAGCTGTCCTCGAACTACCACACCTTCGCTCCGCGCGGCCGGGTGATCCAGATCGAGGCCGACGCGGGCAAACTGGAGTCCAACCACCCGGCGCTCGGCATCCACGCGGACGCGCGCCTCGCGCTGCAGGCGATCCTGGAGACGGTGGCGGTACGGGAGGACTCAGCGGCCCCGGAGCGGGTCGCCGCCGTCCTCGCGAAGGTCCGCGACCGGCTCGCCGCGCAGGACCTGGACCTGGAGCGGCGGGTCGTGGCGGCGGTCCGCGAGGCCCTCCCCTCCCGGGCGCCGAGCTTCTGGGACATGACGATCCTGGCGTACTGGGCGTGGTCCGCCTTCGACGCGCGCCACCCGAACACCATGCACTCCGCCCAGGGCGCCGGCGGCCTCGGCTACGCCTTCCCCGCCGCGCTCGGCGCCGCCGTGGCCGACCCCACCCGCCCGGTGCTCGCCGTCTCCGGCGACGGCGGCGCGATGTACTCGATCGCCGAGCTGGCGACGGCGAAGCAGTACGGCCTGGACGTCACCTGGCTGATCGTCGACGACGGCGGCTACGGCATCCTGCGCGAGTACATGACGGACGCCTTCGGCGCGGCCACCGCGACCGAACTCACCCGCCCCGACTTCGTCGCGCTCGCCGAGTCCTTCGGCGTCCCGGCCGCCCTGACGTCCCCGGACACCCTCGCGGCGGACCTCGCCGCGGCGCTGAAGACCCCGGGTCCGTCGGTGGTGGTCCTTCCGGCGCTGCTGCGGATGTTCGAGCCGACGCATCTCTGACGCCGCCGGGCGCGCCCAGGAGGCATATTCTGAAGGCACTGCGGATAGCGGCGCACTCCGTGGGAGCAATGACGCTCGTTCTCCCCGATGAGGTGAGGCCTCATGCTTCGTCGTTCCTCCTTCCTGCTGCCCGCCGGGGTGGCGATCGCCATCGTGGGCTTCCTCGCCCCGTCCGCCGAGGCCGGTAGCGCGCACTTCGTCGGCACGCCGACGGCCAGCGCGTCCGGTGACACCCTGACCGTGAAGGGCAAAGAGGCCGGCCTCGGCAACCTGACGCAGATCAACGTCCTGGTCACCGCCGACGCCCAGTGCGTCAACAAGGGCGGCAACGAGCCGTCGGCCGACAACAAGGACTCCTTCGGCTCCGACGTGGACGTGCCGGTCCAGAACGGGAAGGCCAACTTCACCGTCGTACTGACCGCCGACCTCCAGCCCGACTGCACCAAGTCCATGAAGCTGGTGTGGAGCAACGTCACGATCACCGACACCACCAACGACCTCACCGTGACGCTGCCCGGCACCTTCTAGTCCCCCATCCCCTCCCCGGTCCGAGGTCCTACGACCCCGGACCGGTCCGCGTCCGCCCTTGGGCCCGGGATTGTTGCCGCGGGATGAAATCCCACCTCAGCCGCGTTGGCCCTTCCGGTAGAGCAGGACGGACGGGAGGCGCCACGTGGCGGCGGTGGGGCAGAAGCAGACGGGGGAGCGGGGCCCGGGCTGGGCCCGCAGGCTCTGGGGATACGCCTGGCGGTACAAGGCGGACGTGGTGCTCGCGCTGGGCTCCTCGCTCGCCGGCATGGCCGTGCTCGCGCTCGTCCCGCTGATCACCAAGGTGATCATCGACGACGTCATCGGGGACAAGACCGGGTCCCTCGGCCTGTGGACCGGGCTGCTGCTCGCCTCCGCCGTCCTCGTCTACGTCCTCACCTACATCCGCCGCTATTACGGCGGCCGGCTCGCCCTCGACGTCCAGCACGACCTGCGCACCGAGATGTACGGGACGATCACCCGGCTCGACGGGAAGCGGCAGGACGAGCTGTCCACCGGACAGGTCGTCGGGCGTGCCACCAGCGACCTCCAGTTGATCCAGGGCCTGCTCTTCATGCTCCCGATGACCATCGGGAACGTGCTCCTGTTCCTCATCTCGCTCGGCGTGATGGCCGCCCTGTCCCTCCCGCTCACCGCCGTCGCCCTCGCCGTCGCCCCCGCCCTGTGGTGGATCGCCCGCCGCAGCCGCACCCGGCTGCACCCCGCCACCTGGTACGCGCAGCAGCAGGCCGCCGCCGTCGCCGGCGTGGTCGACGGCGCCGTGACCGGCGTCCGCGTCGTGAAGGGCTTCGGGCAGGAGGAGCAGGAGACCGGCAAGATCCGCGAGGCCGGCCGGAAGCTGTTCGCGGGCCGGCTGCGCACTATCCGGCTCAACGCGAGGTACACCCCGGCGCTGCAGGCCGTGCCCGCGCTCGGCCAGGTCGCCGTGCTCGCGCTCGGCGGCTGGCTGGCGTACAAGGGGCAGATCACCCTCGGCACCTTCGTCGCCTTCTCCTCCTACCTCGCCTCCCTCGTCGGCCCGGTCCGCATGCTCGCCATGGTCCTCACCGTCGGCCAGCAGGCCCGGGCCGGCGTCGAGCGGGTCCTGGAGCTGATCGACACCGAGCCGACGATGCGGGACGGCACCAAGGAGCTGCCGGCGGACGCGCCCGCGACCGTCGAGTTCGACGACGTCTCGTTCGCGTACGAGAGCGCCGGCGGCAAGGCGAGCCCGGTCCTGGAGGGCTTCTCGCTGGAGATCAGGCCCGGCGAGACGGTCGCCGTCGTCGGCGCCTCCGGCTCCGGCAAGTCCACCGTGTCGCTGCTCCTGCCCCGCTTCTACGACGTGACGCACGGCGCCGTCCTCGTCGGCGGCCACGACGTGCGCGAGCTGACCCTCGACTCGCTGCGCGCCGCCGTCGGCATGGTCCCCGAGGACAGCTTCCTGTTCTCCGACACGGTCCGCGCCAACATCGCGTACGGCGTCCCCGACGCCACCCAGGAGCAGATCGAGGCCGCCGCCCGGGCCGCGCAGGCCGACCGGTTCATCGCCGAGCTCCCGGACGGGTACGACACCAAGGTCGGCGAGCAGGGTCTGACGCTGTCCGGCGGCCAGCGGCAGCGCGTCGCACTGGCCCGCGCCATCCTCACCGATCCCCGGCTGCTCGTCCTCGACGACGCCACCTCGGCCGTCGACGCCAAGGTGGAGCACGAGATCCACGAGGCCCTGAAGTCGGTGATGGCGGGCCGCACCACCCTGCTCATCGCACACCGCCGCTCCACCCTCGGTCTCGCCGACCGGATCGCCGTCCTCGACGGCGGCCGGCTCGCCGCCATCGGCACCCACGAGGAGCTCGAAGAGCACTCCGCGCTCTACCGCAGGCTGCTCACCGACCCCGACGAGCTGGGGGCCGTGTCGCCGGGGCACGTCCTGCCGGCCGAGCCGCCCGAGGACCGCACCCTGCGGGCCGAGCTGGACGCCGAGTTCGACGCCGAGCGCGGCATCACCCCCACCCTGTGGGTACGGGACGAGAGCGCCGAGGAGCGCGAGGTGAGGGGCGCCGGGGCCACCCCGGAGCTGCTCGCCGCCGTCGACGCGCTGCCGCCCGCCACCGACACCCCGGAGGTCGACGAGGGCCGCGCGGTCGCCCCCGAGGCCTCGTACGGCCTGCGCCGCCTGCTGCGCGGATTCGGCCTGCCGCTGCTCGTCAGCCTCGGCCTGGTCGCGGTCGACGCGGGCGCCGGACTGCTGCTCCCGGTCCTCATCCGGCACGGCATCGACGAGGGCGTCAACCGGCTCGCCATCGGCGCCGTCTGGGCCGCGTCCGCGCTCGCGCTGCTCACCGTGCTCGTCCAGTGGGTCGCGCAGACCGCCGAGACCCGGATGACCGGCCGCACCGGCGAGCGGATCCTCTACGCGCTCCGCCTGAAGATCTTCGCCCAGCTCCAGCGCCTCGGCCTGGACTACTACGAGCGCGAGCTCACCGGCCGGATCATGACCCGGATGACCACGGACGTCGACGCCCTGTCGACCTTCCTGCAGACCGGCCTGGTCACCGCCTTCGTCTCCGTCGTCACGTTCTTCGGCATCATGGGCGCCCTGCTGGTGCTCGACCTCCAGCTCGCCCTGGTGGTCTTCTCGACCCTCCCGGTCCTCGCCGTCGCCACCTTCTTCTTCCGCCGCGCCAGCGTGAAGGCCTACGAGCTGGCCCGCGAGCGGATCAGCGTGGTCAACGCCGACCTCCAGGAGTCCGTCGCCGGACTGCGGATCGTGCAGGCCTTCCGGCGCGAGCGGTCCGGCGCCGAGCGGTTCACGGCCCGCAGCCGTGAGTACCGCGCGGCCCGTATCCACGGCCAGTGGCTGATCTCGGTCTACTTCCCCTTCGTCACCCTGCTGTCCTCGGTGGCCGCCGCGGCCGTGCTGATCGTCGGCGCCCACCGCATCGAGGACCAGACCCTCACCACCGGCGCCCTGGTCGCCTACCTCCTCTACATCGACCTGTTCTTCGCCCCCGTCCAGCAGCTCTCCCAGGTCTTCGACGGCTACCAGCAGGCCACCGTCTCCCTCGGGCGGATGCAGGAGCTCCTCCAGGAGCCCACCTCCACCGCCGCCGCGGACGCCCCGCTCGACGTGCTCTCGCTGCGCGGCGAGATCGCCTTCGAGGACGTGTCCTTCGGATACGGCTCCGCGGGGGACGGCGAAGACGCCCTGACCGGCATCGACCTGCGCATCCCGGCCGGGCAGACCGTCGCCTTCGTCGGCGAGACCGGCGCCGGCAAGTCCACCCTGGTCAAGCTGGTCGCCCGGTTCTACGACCCGACGGCCGGCCGGGTCACCGCCGACGGCACCGACCTGCGCGAGCTCGACCTCACCGCGTACCGGCACCGCCTCGGCGTCGTCCCGCAGGAGGCGTACCTCTTCGAGGGCACCGTGCGCGACGCCATCGCGTACGGACGCCCGGACGCCGGCGACGCCGAGGTGGAGGCCGCGGCCCGCGCGGTCGGCGCCCACGACATGATCGCCACCCTCGACGGCGGCTACCTCCACGCGGTCGCCGAGCGCGGCCGGAACCTGTCGGCGGGCCAGCGCCAGCTGATCGCCCTGGCCCGCGCCGAGCTCGTCGACCCGGACGTGCTGCTCCTCGACGAGGCCACCGCCGCCCTCGACCTGGCCACCGAGGCCCAGGTCAACGCGGCCACCGACCGCCTCGCCGGCCGCCGCACGACCCTGGTCGTCGCCCACCGTCTCACCACCGCGGCCCGCGCCGACCGGGTCGTCGTCATGGACCACGGCCGCGTCGCCGAGGACGGCACCCACGACGAACTGCTCGCGCTGGACGGCCGGTACGCGGCCCTGTGGCGCACCTTCATCGGGGAGGACACCGAACAGGAACCGGCCCCGGCCGAGGCGATCTGAGTGCGGGAGATCTGAGTACGGGAGCGCATACCGGGAGCCGGGCGGGCTCGGGTTGAATCGGCGTCATGAGCGACAACCTCCTCCCGCCCCTCCCGGGCCCCCGGCCCGCCCCCACCCCGGCGCGTCGGCTGCGCACCCGCGCCCTGTGGGCCGGGCTGCTCCTGGCGCCCGCGACCGTCCTGGTCGTGGTGCTCGCGCTGGCCTCGGAGAGCGGCACGGGCTGCGTGATGAAGGGCGCCTGCGGGGAGGTCCCCGGCTGGGCGTACCTGGCCACCCTCGCCGTGGTGGTGACCGCCTGGATCCGGGCCCTGGGCACGCCGGACACCCCGCACACCCCCGACTCCGGCCGCACGGCCGCGTTCTGGATCATGCTCGGCGCCGAGGCGGTCTTCCTCGCCCTCGTCGTGGGTTACTTCTCGGGTTAGGGCCTGTCCGGCGGATCAGGGTCGGACAGGCCCGGGCCCACGGCTCGTCGTCGGGTTCGCAACCGAACCGGGTCCGGCCGCGTCGTAAACGTGTACGAGTGAGGTGGGGGAACCCAGGGGAGGGGCAGGCATGCGCGCGGGGGCGGTACGGAAGGCGGGGCGAGGCCTCTCGGCGTATCTGCTCGTCCTGGTCACGGCCGTCGGCCTGCTGGTGCTCGCCGGGCCGCCGGCCGGGAGTGCCGAGGCGGCGTCCGTCTGCGCCGGGCGGCCCACCCGCACCATCGGGTTCGCCACCGGGGAGCTGCGGCTCTACCGCACCCGGCAGTACGCCTGCGCGGTCGCCGTCGCCAAGCGGCCCGGGCCGCTGCGGCCGATGTCGCTCTCGGTGCAGCCGCGCGGCGGGCGGGCGGCCGTGGACTCCGGCCGGTTCGGGCGGCAGGCCGGGCCGGTCACGGTGCACGCCCTGAACCGCTGTGTCCGGGTGTCCGCCACCATCGACGGCCGCGGCACGACCACCGGGTGGATCCTGTGCTGAGGCATAGGTAAGGCTCAACTGGGTCTGGCGGTCCGCATGTTGCCCCCGCTAGGTTCGCGACACCGTTGTGAACCAAGGGGAGGGTGCATGCGCAAGTCGCTCAGATGGCTGTTGTCGCTCTCGGTGCTCATAGGCACCGTGGGCTCCACCGGCGTGGCCACCGCCGCGGAACCGGACACGGACAGCAGGGCCGTCGCCGAGGCGCAGAGCGCGGACATCAAGGACCGCATCCTGGCGATACCCGGGATGAGCCTGATCGAGGAGAAGCCGTACGCCGGCTACCGCTTCTTCGTCCTGAACTACGAGCAGCCGATCGACCACCGGCGCCCGTGGGCCGGCACGTTCCAGCAGCGGATCTCAGTCCTGCACAAGGACACGGACCGCCCGACCGTCTTCCGTACCAGCGGCTACGGACTGAGCACCACGCCCAGCCGCGCCGAGCCGACCCGGATCGTGGACGGCAACCAGGTCTCCATGGAGTACCGCTTCTTCACGCCGTCCCGGCCGCAGCCCGCCGACTGGTCCAAGCTCGACATCTGGCAGGCCGCCAGTGACCAGCACCGCATCTTCACCGCGCTGAAGAGGATCTACGGCAAGAACTGGCTGTCCACCGGCGCCTCCAAGGGCGGCATGACCGCCACCTACTACGAGCGCTTCTACCCGCGCGACATGGACGGCGTCGTGGCGTACGTGGCGCCCAACGACGTGGTGGAGAAGGAGGACTCGGCCTACGACCGCTTCTTCGAGACCGTCGGCACCAAGGACTGCCGCGACCGGCTGAACGCGATGCAGCGCGAGGCGCTGGTGCGCCGCGAGCCGCTGGAGAAGAAGCTCGCCGCCCAGGCCGCGGCCGACGGCTCCACGTTCCACACCCTCGGCACCCTCGACAAGGCCTACGAGGCCGTCGTCCTGGACTTCGTGTGGGGCTTCTGGCAGTACTACGGCCAGGACGTCTGCGACCAGATCCCGGACGCCGCCACCGCGAGCGACGACACCGTCTACGAGACGATCGACGCCTACTCCGGCTGGGCCGCGTACACCGACCAGAGCCTGGAGGGCTACACGCCGTACTACTACCAGGCGGCCACCGAGCTCGGTTCGCCCACCATCACCCAGCCCCACCTGGCCGGGCTGAGCCGCTACGGCTACCAGCCGGCCCGCAACTTCGTGCCGAGCGAGATCCCCATGAAGTTCAAGCCGTGGGTGATGCGGGACGTCGACACGTGGGTCCGGCACAACGCGAACCACATGCTCTTCGTCTACGGCGGCAACGACCCGTGGGGTTCGGAGCAGTTCCGCCTCGGCAAGGGCGCCCGCGACAGCTATGTGTACGTCGCGCCGGGCGCCAACCACGGCGCCAACGTGGCCGGTCTGGTCGAGGCCGAGAAGGCCGCCGCCACCGCCCGGATCCTCGCCTGGGCCGGGGTCGACGCCCCCGCCGTCCAGGCCGCGCGGCCGCTGGCCCGCTTCGACGCCCGGATCGACAGGCCGGTCGACGAGGACGCCACCCGGGAGCACGGCCTGCGCCCGTGAGCCGGTGAGCGCGTAGCCGGACCGAGCCCGCACCCCCTCACGACACGGGGTGCGGGCTCGGTCGCCGTCAGCGGTAGGAGAGTCCGTAGCCCACCGGGTACAGCACCTTCGCCGGGTCGGCCGCGTTCTGCACCGGGACCGGAAGCCGGCCCTGCGGCTCGGCCCGGCCGGCCAGGACCCGTACGGCGGCGCGCAGTTCGACGTCCGTCCAGGAGTAGGCGGCGAGCGTGGCCCGCTGGCCGGTGGTGCGCGCCACGTCGTACGGGTTGCGGATGGCGATCGTGACCACCGGCACCCCGGTCGCCACGAGCCGGGCGACCAGCGTGCGCTGGGTGCTGGTCGCCGTCAGGTTGTACGTGCCGACCACCACCAGGTCCTGTCCGGCCGCGGCGGCCACCGCCTCCTCGATCTTCGCGGAGGTCGGGGCCGTCCCGGTCGACAACGCCTTGGCCGTGAAGCCGAGTTCGGTCAGCGCGCCGGCCAGAATGGTGGTCGGCGGGCCGGTGGTGCCGGACGGCGAGGCCGGGTCGGCGCCCACCACCAGGACCCTGGGGTGGCTGAGCCGGCTGACCGGCAGGAAGCCGCCCTCGTTGACGAGCAGCGTCGTGGTCCGCTCGGCGATCCGGTCGGCGTGCGCCAGGTGGGCCGGGGTGCCGACCGTGCGGTCGACGTCGGCGTCGCTGACGTACGGGTCCTTGAACAGGCCCAGCCCGGCCTTGAGCCGCAGGATCCGCAGGATCGATTCGTCGAGCCGGTCCTCGGTCAGCTCGCCGTTCTTCACGGCGGCGAGCACCGCGTTCCAGGCGACGGACAGGCTCGGCGGGTTGAGCAGCTGGTCCACGCCCGCCTTCAGCGCGAGCACCGGCACGCGCTCGTCGCCGTACTTCGTCCGCACGCCCTCCATGCCGAGCGAGTCGGTGACCACCACGCCGTCGTAGCCGAGCTGTTCGCGCAGGATGCCGGTGAGGATCGGGCGGGACAGCGTCGCCGGGTCCTCGCTCGGGTCGAGCGCGGGCACCACGATGTGCGCGGTCATGATCGAGTCGATGCCGGCGGCGATCGCCGCGCGGAACGGCGGCGCGTCGAGTTCCGCCCACTGCGCGCGGGTGTGGGTGATGGTCGGCAGGCCGTAGTGGCTGTCGGTGGCCGTGTCGCCGTGCCCCGGGAAGTGCTTGGAGGTCGCCGCGACCCCGCCCTGCTGGTAGCCCCTGACCTGCGCGGCGACCATCGCGGCCACCGCCTCCGGGTCGGCGCCGAAGGAGCGCACGCCGATCACCGGGTTGGCCGGGTTGACGTTGACGTCGGCGACCGGCGCGTAGTTCTGCCGGATGCCGACGGCGGCCAGCTCGGCACCCGCGATCTGCGCGGCCTTGCGGGCGTCGGAGTGCGAACCGCCCGCGCCCAGCGCCATCGCGCCGGGCATCAGGGTGGCGGGCTCGCCGACCCGGCAGACGATGCCGTGCTCCTGGTCGGTGGAGATGAGGAGGGGGAGCGGGGTCGGCTGCGCGAGCCCGGCCCGCTGGATGCCGTTGGACAGGCCGGCGATCTGGTGCGGGTCGCGGGTGTTGTGCGCCCAGGCGAAGTAGATGATCCCGCCGACGTGATAGCGCTCGATCAGCTCGGCGGCCGTGCGGACGCCGATCTCCTTGAGATTCGCGTCGATGTCGGCCTGGTCGGGGGCGGTGGCGGAGTGGCCGTAGACCCGCATGACGAACAGCTGGCCGACCTTCTCCTCCAGGGACATCCGGGAGAGCAGGGCGCGCAGCTTGTCGTCGGAGATCCGCTGCTCGTCGGCGTGGGCGACCGGGGCGGTCACGCCGGTGACGGCGGCGGCCGCCGCGGCGGCGGTGACGGTGAGGACGGTGCGTCGGGAGGGGGACGGTGCGCGGTGGTGCACTGGTGCTCCTTCCTTGAAGGAAACTTCCAAGGTGCCACCGATAGCCGGAAAATAACTGTCAGGTCAAGGATCCGCGCAGAAAACGCCGCCCGTCACCCGGTCGCCGCGATCTCCGGCCACACCTCCTGCAGGGTCCGCACCGTCTCCGTGATCGCCGGCCGCCGGGCCGCCCCCGTCCGCCACAGCGCCCACAGCCGCCGCATCGGGATCGGGTCGAGCCGCAGGGCCACCACCTCCGGCGGCAGTACGCCGCGCCCGAGCCGCGGTACGAGCGCGATGCCGAGCCCGGCCGCGACCAGCGCCACCTGGGTGTGGTTCTCCTCGGCCTGATGGGCGATCAGCGGCTCGTAACCGGTCGCCCGCAGCGTCCGGATCAGCCAGTCGTGACAGACCGTGCCCGGCGGCTGGGTGATCCACCGCTCCTGGCTCAGCTCCTCACGCCGCACCCCGTCCCGGCCCGCCAGCGGGTGCTCGCGCGGCACCAGGATGTCGCACGGGTCGTCGCCGACGACCTCCTGCTCCACCCCCGGCGGCACGGGCAGCGATGCGATGTCCCAGTCGTGCGCCACCGCCAGGTCGAGCACGCCCCGGCCCACCAGGTCCACCGAGAGGTGCGGGTCCACCTCCGTCAGACGCGCGTCGAGCGCGGGATGGCGGCGGGCCAGATCGGCCAGGACCCGGGGCATCAGACCGCGAGCCGCGCTCGGGAAGCAGCCGATCCGCAGCCGCCCGGCGGGCAGCCCCCGCCGCTCCTCCAGGCGTACCTCCGCCTCCTCCACGAGCGCGAGCAACCGCTCGGCGGTGTCGGCCAGTTGGCGGGCGTCGTCGGTCAGCCGGACGCCCCGGCCGGCGCGTTCGAGCAGGGTGGTGCGGGTCTCCCGCTCCAGCTTGGCGATCTGTTGCGAGACCGCCGAGGGGGTGTAGCCGAGCGCGGTGGCCGCCGCGCCGACCGTGCCGTGCACGGCGACGGCGTGCAGCGCGCGCAGACGTCCCAGATCCAGCACGTTCCCGACCCCTTCCGTGGCGGTGCGCTCTGGAGCGGCTCGTTATGGAGCAGCTCGTTCTGCAACAGCTCATTCTGTAGCAGTGCTTCATCCAACCATGAAGGAATCCGTGCTGGTGCTACATGGTCATGGCGGGTGATCCTCGGGGCATGCGCCCCGCCCACATCGCCTTCGCCGCCCTGGTCGCCGCCGTCTGGGGAGTCAACTTCGTCGTCATCGAGATCGGCCTCGACCACTTCCCGCCCCTGCTCTTCTCCGCCCTCCGCTTCCTCGTCGCCGCCCTGCCGGCGGTCTTCCTCGTCGGCCGCCCGAAGGTCGCCTGGAAGTGGATCGTGGGTGTCGGACTCGCCCTCGGCGTCGCCAAGTTCGGACTGCTCTTCACCGGCATGAGCCTCGGCGCCCCGGCCGGTCTCTCCTCCCTGATCCTCCAGGTCCAGGCGGTCTTCACGGCCCTCTTCGCCTTCCTCGCGCTCGGCGAGCGCCCCGGCAGGACCAAGCTCGCCGGGATGGGCGTCGCGCTCGCCGGCATCGGCGTCGCCGCCGTCGACGAGGGCACCTCGGGACCCCTCACCGGCTTCGTCCTGGTGATCGCGGCCGCCGTCTGCTGGGGCGTCTCCAACGTCCTCACCCGCAAGGCCGCCCCGCCCGACCCGCTCAACTTCATGGTCTGGGTCAGCACCGTCCCCGTCCTGCCGCTGCTCGCCCTCTCCCTCCTCCTCGAAGGACCCGACCGCGACCTGGCCGCGCTGCGCGGCCTCGACTGGACCGGCGCCGGCGTGATCGTCTACGTCGCCTGGATCACCACGGTCTTCGGCTTCGGCGCCTGGGGCTGGCTGCTCCGCCGCCACCCGGCCTCCTCGGTGGCCCCCTTCTCCCTCCTCGTCCCCGTCTTCGGCATGTCCTCCGCCGCTCTGTTCCTCGGCGAGTCCGTCAGCCCGCTCCGCTGGTGCGCCGCCGCGCTGCTCGTCGGAGGCGTGGCGCTGACCTCCGTACAGCGCCGCAAGGCCGCGCCGGATGGATGTGCCGGGGAAGCCCGGCTACTGTGGCACGCCCCTGTGACCCGTCCGACGAAAGAGCGTGCATGACCTTCGAGAACATCGCCGTCGACAGCCCCGAACCCGCCCCCGGCACCGTCCTGTTGGCCGGCATCCCGGGCAGCGGCAAGAGCACCGTCGCGGCGGCCCTCGCGGCCCGGTTCGCGCGGGCCGCGCACATCGAGGTCGACCACCTCCAGGAGCTGATCGTCAGCGGCGGCCACTGGCCCACCCCGGACGGCGACGCCGAGGCCGACCGCCAGATCCTGCTGCGCGCCCGGCACGCCTGCCTGCTCGCCGACAGCTTCGTCGCGGCCGGCTTCCTGCCCGTCCTCGACGACGTCGTGGTCCGCCGCTCCCACCTCGACTTCTACCGTGCCCAGTCGAGGACGCCCCTGCACGTCGTCGTCCTGGCCCCCGGCCCGGACAAGGCCTGGGAGCGCAACAACGCCCGGCACAAGCGCCTGACGACCAACTGGGCCTTCCTCGACGAGGCCATGCGCGCCGAACTGTCCGGCCAGGGCGTCTGGATCGACAACGCGGAGCAGACGGTCGAGCAGACCGTCGACGCCGTCCTCGCCGCGACCGGACTGGACACCACCGCCCTGCGCACCCCCTGACGCCGGTCACCCCCCGGGCGGCGCCGTCGACCCCCGTACCACCAGCTCCGCCGGGATCGTCGCGGGCTCGCCCGCCGGCAACTGCTCCGCGCCGAGCGCGATCCGCCCGGCCCGCGCGCCCGCCTCGTGGAGCGGGAGCCGTACGGTCGTGAGCGCGGGCACCACGTCGACCGAGAAGGGCAGGTCGTCGAAGCCCGCCACCGAGACGTCGCCCGGGATGCTCAGGCCCCGGTCGCGCAGCGCCGCGCAGACGCCGAGCGCGACCGTGTCGTTGGCGGCGACGACCGCCGTCAGGTCCGGTGCGCGGGTGAGGAGTTCGGCGGTCACCTCGTACCCGGACGGGCGGTCGTAGCGGCCGTGCACGGTCGGGCCCTCCGCGACCCCGGCCGCCGCGAGTGCCGCCCGGTGGCCCTCCAGGCGGTGCCGGGTGGTGGTCCGGTTCTCCGGGCCCGCGACGTAACCGATCCGCCGGTGCCCGAGCGACAGCAGGTACTCGGTGAGCCGCCGCGCCCCGGTGCGGTTGTCGAAGGCGAGGGTGGCGGCGGCCGCCCCTTCGAGCGGCGGCCGCCCGCACAGCACCACCCGTGTGCCGGCCTCGGTGAGCCGGGCCAGTTTGGCGCCCACCGCCGCCAGGTGCTCCGGGTCCTCCAGGGAGCCGCCGGTGAGGATCACGGCGGCGGCGCGCTGCCGCTGGAGCAGGGTGAGATAGGTGAGTTCGCGCTCCGGGTCGCCGCCGGTGTTGCACACGACGGCCAGCTTCTCGCCGCCACCGCCACCGCCACCGCCGGCGGCGCCGGCCCGCCCCGCGCCCGGCGCGCCGATGGCGCCCTGCGCCGCCCCGGCCATGATCCCGAAGAAGGGGTCGGCGATGTCGTTGACGAGGATGCCGACCAGGTCGGAGGTGGCGGCGGCGAGCGAACTGGCCGGGCCGTTCGGGACGTAGTCGAGCTCGTCCACCGCGCGCATCACCCGCTCCCGGGTGGCGGCGGCGACCGGGTAGTTGCCGTTCAGGACGCGGGAGACGGTCGCGGGGGAGACCTGTGCGCGGGCTGCCACGTCCGCCAGGGTGACGGTCATCGCGTGCGTACCTCCAGGGCCCTTGTCGGCAGTGATGTCGGCAGGCTAGCGTCATGCCCGATAGAAAGCGCTTTCTGTCAGCCGTTTCCACCCCTCCGCCCCTCCGGGAGAAAGACTCGTGACACGCCGAACCGTCCGCATCGCCATGAACGGCGTCACCGGCCGCATGGGATACCGCCAGCACCTCGTCCGCTCGATCCTCGCCCTGCGCGAGCAGGGCGGACTCGACCTCGGCGACGGGCAGGTCCTGTGGCCGGAGCCGGTCCTGGTCGGCCGCCGCGAGCCCGCGCTGCGCGCGCTCGCCGAGCGGCACGGGCTGACCGAATGGTCCACCGACCTCGACGCCGTCCTCGCCGACGAGAGCATCGACATCTACTTCGACGCGCAGGTCACCTCCGCCCGCGTCGCGGCGCTGACCCGGGCCATCGCCGCCGGCAAGCACGTCTACACCGAGAAGCCCACCGCCGGTGACCTCGCCGGCGCCCTCGAACTCGCCCGCCTGGCCCAGGAGAAGGGCATCCGGCACGGCGTCGTCCAGGACAAGCTGTTCCTGCCGGGCCTGCGCAAGCTGAAGCGCCTGATCGACGGCGGCTTCTTCGGCGAGATCCTGTCCGTGCGCGGCGAGTTCGGCTACTGGGTCTTCGAAGGGGACTGGCAGGAGGCGCAGCGCCCCAGCTGGAACTACCGCGCGGAGGACGGCGGCGGCATCGTCGTCGACATGTTCCCGCACTGGGAGTACGTGCTCCACGAGCTGTTCGGCCGGGTCACCTCCGTCACCGCCGCCGTCGCCACCCATGTGCCGCGCCGCTGGGACGAGCGGGGCAAGCCGTACGAGGCGACGGCCGACGACGCCGCGTACGGCATCTTCCAGCTGGAGGGCGGCACGATCGCGCAGATCAACTCCTCCTGGGCGGTCCGGGTGCACCGCGACGAGCTGGTCGAGTTCCAGGTCGACGGGACGCACGGCTCCGCCGTCGCCGGGCTGCGCGGCTGCCGGATCCAGCACCGCGCCGCCACCCCCAAGCCGGTCTGGAACCCCGACATCCCGGCGACCGAGCCCTTCCGCGACCAGTGGCAGGAGGTCCCGGACAACGCCGAGTTCGACAACGGCTTCAAGGCGCAGTGGGAGCTGTTCCTGCGGCACGTCGTGCTCGGCGAGCCGTACCACTGGGACCTGCTCGCGGGCGCGCGCGGTGTGCAGCTCGCCGAGCTCGGCCTGCGCTCGGCGGCGGAGGGCCGCCGGATCGAGGTCCCGGAGGTGGCGCTGTGATCCTGCTGCCGCAGGCGGGCGGCGCCACGCGCGCGTACACCCCCCGTACCGAGCCCCTCGCGCTCGCCGGGGCCGGCCCACTGGCCTCCCGTACGGTCTTCTCCGCCGCGCACGTCGTCGCCGACCCGTACGCCGACACCACCCCCGACGGCCCCGCCGCCCTCGACTGGGACGCCACGCTCGCCTTCCGCCGCCATCTGTGGTCGCACGGGCTCGGCGTCGCCGAGGCGATGGACACCGCGCAGCGCGGCATGGGTCTGGACTGGGCGGGCGCGGCCGAGCTGATCCGCCGCAGCGCCGCCGAGGCGAAGGCGACGGGCGGGAGGATCGCGTGCGGGGTCGGCACCGACCAGCTCACCGGCCCGGCCTCCCTCGCGGAGATCCGGGCGGCGTACGAGGAACAGCTCGCCGTCGTCGAGGAGTCGGGCGCCCAGGCGATCGTGATGGCCTCCCGTGCCCTCGCGGCCACCGCGACCGGACCCGAGGACTACCTGGAGATCTACGGGCATCTGCTCCGCCAGGCCGCCGAGCCGGTGATCCTGCACTGGCTGGGGCCGATGTTCGACCCGGCCCTGGAGGGCTACTGGGGGTCGGCGGACCTGGACGCGGCGACGGAGGTGTTCGTGCGGGTCGTCGCCGCGCACCCGGACAAGGTCGACGGCATCAAGGTCTCGCTGCTCGACGCGGGCCGCGAGATCGCGCTCCGCCGCCGGCTGCCGGACGGGGTCCGCTGCTACACGGGCGACGACTTCCACTACCCCGAACTGATCGCGGGGGACAGCCGTGGTTTCAGCCATGCGCTGCTCGGCATCTTCGACCCGCTGGGTCCGCTGGCGGCGGAGGCGGTCCGGGTGCTCGACACGGGCGACACGACCGGGTTCCGCGCCCTGCTCGACCCGACGGTGGAGCTCTCCCGCCATCTCTTCCAGACGCCGACCCGCTTCTACAAGACGGGTGTCGTGTTCCTCGCCTGGCTGGCCGGCCACCAGGAGCACTTCACGATGGCCGGCGGCCTCCAGTCCGCCCGCTCCCTGCCGCACCTCGCCCGGGCGTACGAACTCGCCGACGGCCTCGGCCTGTTCCCCGACCCGGCGCGCGCGGAGTCCCGGATGCGCTCGCTCCTCACCGTGTACGGAGTCGCCCGGTGAACCTCGACCGCCTCGGCGTCAACCAGATGACGGTGAAGCAGCTCGCCCTCCCCGACCTCGTCCGGGAGTGCGTCCGGCTCGGCGTCCCGGGCGTGGGCCTGTGGCGCGAACCCGTCCAGGAGTACGGGGTCGAGGCCGCGGCCGACCTGGTGCGGGACGCGGGGCTCGCCGTCACCACCCTGTGCCGGGGCGGCTTCTTCACTGGCGACGGCTGGGAGGCGGAGAACCGCGCGGCGATCGACGAGGCCGTGGTCCTCGGCACGGACACGCTCGTCCTGGTGTCCGGCGGCCTCACCCCGGCCTGCCCGGACCTGCCCGCCGCCCGGGCCCGGATCGCCGAGGCGATCGGCGTGCTCGCCCCGTACGCGGGCGAGCGGGGCGTCCGCCTCGCCATCGAGCCCCTCCACCCGATGTACGCCTCCGACCGGTGCGCGGTCTCCACCCTGGACCAGGCCCTGGAGATCGCCGAGCGCTTCCCGGCCGACCAGGTGGGCGTCACCGTCGACACCTACCACCTGTGGTGGGACGACCGGGCCCCGGCCGCCGTGGCCCGCGCGGGCGCGGCCGGCCGCATCCACTCCTTCCAGCTCGCCGACTGGACCACCCCCCTCCCCGCCGGCGTCCTCAACGGCCGCGGCCAGCTCGGCACGGGCGCGATCGACCTCCCCGCCTGGGCCGCCCTGGTCGAGCAGGCGGGCTACACGGGCCCGGTGGAGGTCGAACTCTTCAACGACGCCCTGTGGGCGCGGGACGGCGTGGAAGTCCTGGAGGAGACGGTGGAGGCGTTCCTGGCGGTGTGAGTCCCGGGCGGGCGTTGTCCACAGGGCGTGCATCCGCGTTGTCCACAGGCCGCCCCCGTTGTCCGAGGGCTTCGCTACCTTCGGGGCATGTCCAGCGAAGTGCGCAGTCTCGCGGTGCTCGAAGGGGTCCTGGAGCGGATCACCTACGCGAACGAGGAGTCCGGGTACACGGTGGCGCGGGTCGACACCGGGCGGGGGTCCGGGGACCTGCTCACGGTGGTCGGGGCGCTGCTCGGCGCGCAGCCGGGGGAGTCGCTGCGGATGGAGGGGCGCTGGGGCTCGCACCCGCAGTACGGGCGGCAGTTCACCGTCGAGAACTACACGACGGTGCTGCCCGCCACCGTCCAGGGCATCCGGCGCTATCTCGGCTCGGGCCTCATCAAGGGCATCGGGCCGCGCATCGCCGAGCGCATCGTGGACCACTTCGGCACCGACACCCTCGACGTCATCGAGACGGAGCCGAAGCGTCTGATCGAGGTGCCGGGGCTCGGGCCGAAGCGCACCAAGCTGATCGGCGCGGCCTGGGAGGAGCAGAAGGCGATCAAGGAGGTGATGGTCTTCCTGCAGGGCGTCGGGGTGTCCACCTCCATCGCGGTGCGGATCTACAAGAAGTACGGGGACTCCTCGATCGGCGTCGTGAAGAACCAGCCGTACCGGCTGGCCGCCGACGTCTGGGGCATCGGCTTCCTCACCGCCGACCGGATCGCCCAGGCCGTCGGCATACCCCACGACAGCCCGGACCGGGTGCGGGCGGGCCTGCAGTACGCGCTGTCGCAGTCCACCGACCAGGGGCACTGCTTCCTGCCCGAGGAGCGCCTGATCTCCGACGCGGTGAAGCTGCTCCAGGTCGACACCGGCCTGGTCATCGAGTGCCTGGGCGAGCTCGCCGAGGACCCGGAGGGGGTCGTACGGGAGAAGGTGCCCGGCCCCGAGGGTCTGCCGGTCACCGGGGTGTTCCTGGTGCCGTTCCACCGGGCCGAGCTGTCCCTCGCCGGGCAGCTGCGCCGGCTGCTCGCCGCCGAGGAGGACCGGCTGCCCGCCTTCCGGGACGTCGCCTGGGACCGGGCGCTCGCCTGGCTGGCGGACCGCACCGGGGCCTCGCTCGCGCCGGAGCAGGAGGCGGCGGTCCGCCTCGCCCTGACCCGTAAGGTCGCGGTCCTCACCGGCGGACCGGGCTGCGGCAAGTCCTTCACCGTCCGTTCGATCGTGGAGCTGGCCCGTGCCAAGCGGGCCAAGGTGGTGCTCGCCGCGCCCACCGGCCGCGCCGCGAAACGCCTCGCGGAGCTGACCGGCGCCGAGGCCTCGACCGTGCACCGGCTCCTGGAGCTGAAGCCCGGCGGGGACGCCGCGTACGACCGGGACAAGCCGCTCGACGCCGACCTGGTCGTGGTCGACGAGGCCTCCATGCTGGACCTGCTCCTCGCGAACAAGCTGGTCAAGGCGGTGGCCCCGGGTGCCCATCTGCTGCTGGTCGGGGATGTGGACCAGCTTCCCTCGGTCGGCGCGGGGGAGGTGCTCGGCGATCTGCTCGCCCCGGGCAGCCCGGTGCCGGCGGTCCGGCTCACCCGGATCTTCCGGCAGGCCCAGCAGTCCGGAGTGGTCACCAACGCGCACCGGATCAACGCGGGAGAGTCGCCCGTCACCACCGGCCTGCCGGACTTCTTCCTCTTCGCCGAGGAGGAGACCGAGGACGCCGCCCGGGTCGCGGTGGAGGTCGCCGCCCGGCGGATTCCCGCCAGGTTCGGTCTGGACCCCCGGCGGGACGTCCAGGTCCTCGCGCCCATGCACCGGGGCCCGGCCGGGGCCGGCTCGCTCAACGGGCTGCTCCAGCAGGCGATCACCCCGGCCCGCCCCGACCTCCCGGAGAAGCGCTTCGGCGGCCGGGTCTTCCGGGTCGGCGACAAGGTCACCCAGATCCGCAACAACTACGAGAAGGGCGCCAACGGCGTCTTCAACGGCACCGTGGGCGTGGTCACCGCACTCGACCCCGTCGAGCAGCGGCTCGTCGTGCGCACCGACGAGGACGAGGAGGTGCCGTACGACTTCGACGAGCTGGACGAGCTGGCCCATGCCTACGCTGTGACCATCCACCGCTCGCAGGGCAGCGAGTATCCGGCAGTGGTGATTCCGGTCACCACCAGCGCCTGGATGATGCTCCAGCGCAATCTGCTCTACACGGCCGTGACCCGCGCCCGGAAGCTCGTGGTCCTGGTCGGCTCGCGCAGGGCCATCGCCCAGGCGGTGCGCACGGTTTCGGCCGGGCGCCGCTTCACCGCGCTCGCGCATCGGCTCGCAGGGGGCACGCTGGTGTGAAAGATCACGGAGGACTTCCGGAACCGGGGCGAAGGGGGCAGTATGTGCAGGTTGGGCGGCACTGAGTGCCGCCGAATGGCCCAATGAGCGACCCCGAGTGCACTCTCCACAGCCAAATGGGGGATGGTAGAGACAGTCAGGGCACCTCGAAGAAGAGGCACTACGTCGGTGAGGGATGACGTGAGCGACAACTCTGTAGTACTGCGGTACGCGGACGGTGAATACACCTACCCGGTGGTCGAGAGCACCGTCGGCGACAAGGGCTTCGACATCGGGAAGCTTCGAGCCCAGACCGGTCTGGTCACCCTGGACAGCGGATACGGCAACACCGCCGCCTACAAATCCGCCATCACCTACCTCGACGGTGAGCAGGGCATCCTCCGGTACCGCGGCTACCCCATCGAGCAGCTGGCCGAGCAGTCCACCTTCCTGGAGGTGGCGTACCTGCTGATCAACGGCGAGCTGCCGAAGGCGGACGAGCTCTCCGTGTTCCAGAACGAGATCACCCAGCACACGCTGGTCCACGAGGACGTCAAGAACTTCTTCCGGGGCTTCCCGCGCGACGCCCACCCGATGGCGATGCTGTCCTCCGTGGTCTCCGCGCTGTCCACCTTCTACCAGGACAGCCACAACCCGTTCGACGAGAAGCAGCGCCACCTGTCGACGATCCGGCTGCTCGCCAAGCTGCCGACGATCGCGGCCTACGCGTACAAGAAGTCGATCGGTCACCCGTTCGTCTACCCGCGTAACGACCTCGGCTACGTCGAGAACTTCCTGCGCATGACCTTCTCGGTCCCCGCCCAGGAGTACGACCTGGACCCGGTCGTGGTCTCGGCGCTCGACAAGCTGCTGATCCTGCACGCGGACCACGAGCAGAACTGCTCGACGTCCACCGTCCGCCTGGTCGGCTCCTCGCAGGCGAACATGTTCGCCTCGATCTCCGCCGGCATCTCGGCCCTGTGGGGCCCGCTGCACGGCGGCGCCAACCAGTCCGTCCTGGAGATGCTGGAAGGCATCCAGGCCAACGGCGGCGACGTCGACTCCTTCATCCGCAAGGTGAAGAACAAGGAGGACGGCGTCCGCCTGATGGGCTTCGGCCACCGGGTGTACAAGTCCTTCGACCCGCGCGCCAAGATCATCAAGGCGGCGGCGCACGACGTCCTGTCGGCCCTCGGCAAGTCCGACGAGCTGCTCGACATCGCGCTCAAGCTGGAGGAGCACGCGCTCTCCGACGACTACTTCGTTTCGCGCAACCTCTACCCGAACGTGGACTTCTACACGGGTCTCATCTACCGCGCGATGGGCTTCCCGACCGAGATGTTCACGGTCCTCTTCGCCCTCGGCCGCCTCCCGGGCTGGATCGCCCAGTGGCACGAGATGATCAAGGAGCCGGGTTCCCGCATCGGCCGCCCGCGCCAGATCTACACCGGCGAGGTCCTCCGCGACTTCGTCCCGGTCGAGTCCCGCTGACTCCCGGGCCACAAGCTGTAGGAAGCGGAAGCGCCCCGCCGCCGATCCCCCCACGGGTCGGCGGACGGGGCGCTTCCCATATCCCCGGTGCGGATTCCCCCCACGGGATCCGGGCCGGGCGTCTGCTCGCGCGGTCTGCCGGGGTACGTACGTACGGGAGGGCCGCTCAAAGCTCCCCGGTGCACGTGCCCCGGCCGCGCTTGCCTGGAGACGTCCCCCAAGACATCTCCATGAACGTCCCCCAAGACGTTCTCGGCATCGCCCACTTAGACTCGCGAACAGCCCAGATGGTTACCCCCCAATATCTGTGATCTAGATCTCTTTGTGAAGGTCCTGTGCGTCACGTGTAGGTGAATTCACGCGATCACACCCCGTACGGGCGCGGACGGGCTCAGCGGAAGCGGCGCAGCCGCAGGCTGTTGGTCACCACGAAGACCGAGGAGAAGGCCATCGCGAGCCCGGCGATCATGGGGTTGAGCAGCCCGGCCGCCGCCAGCGGCAGCGCCGCCACGTTGTAGCCGAAGGCCCAGCCCAGGTTCCCCTTGATCGTCGCCAGGGTGCGCCGGGAGAGCCGGATGGCGTCGGCCGCGACCCGCAGGTCGCCCCGTACCAGGGTCAGGTCGCTCGCCTCGATGGCGGCGTCCGTGCCGGTGCCCATCGCCAGGCCCAGATCGGCGGTGGCCAGGGCCGCCGCGTCGTTCACGCCGTCGCCCACCATGGCCACCGTCCGCCCCTCGGCCTGAAGCCGCCTGACGACGTCGACCTTGTCCTGCGGCAGCACCTCGGCGATCACCTCGTCGATGCCGACCTCCGCCGCCACCCGCTCCGCGACCGTCCGCGTGTCGCCGGTGAGCAGCACCGGCCGCAGCCCGAGGCCGCGCAGCGAGGCCACCGCCTCGGCGCTGGTCTCCTTCACCGCGTCGGCGACCGTCAGGGTGCCCCGGGCCCGCCCGTCCCAGGCGACGTGGACCACGCCGGGGGCGGCCCGGTCAGGGACCTCGATCTCCTCGGCGGCGAGCAGCGCGGCCCGCCCGACCAGGACCAGGTGCCCGTCCACCGAGCCGCGCACGCCGAGGCCGGGCACGTTCTCGAAGGACTTCGGTACGGGCAGCTCGCCGACCCGCGCGGCGGCGCCGGCCGCGACGGCGCGGGCGACCGGGTGCTCGGAGGAGTGCTCCAGGGCGCCCGCGAGCCGAAGCAGTTCGGCCTCGTCGGTGCGGTCGGCGCCGTAGGCGCCCCCGTACACGTGCACCCCGGTCAGTTCCATCCGGCCGGTGGTGACCGTGCCGGTCTTGTCGAGCACGACGGTGTCGACGCGGCGGGTGGACTCCAGGACCTCCGGGCCCTTGATGAGGATGCCGAGCTGCGCGCCGCGCCCGGTGCCGACCATGAGCGCGGTCGGGGTCGCGAGGCCGAGCGCGCACGGGCAGGCGATGATCAGCACGGCGACGGCGGCCGTGAAGGCGGCGGTCGTGTCGCTCGTGGTGAGCAGCCAGCCCACCAGGGTGCCGAGCGCGATGAGCAGCACCACGGGCACGAAGACGGCGGAGATCCGGTCGGCGAGCCGCTGCACCTCGGCCTTGCCGTTCTGGGCGTCCTCGACGAGCCTGGCCATCCGGGCCAGCTGGGTGTCGGCGCCGACCCGGGTGGCCTCGACGACCAGGCGGCCGGCGACGTTCACGCAGCCGCCGGTGACGCTGTCGCCGGGCAGCACGTCGACCGGGACGGACTCGCCGGTGAGCATCGAGGCGTCCACGGCGGAGGCGCCGTCGGTCACGGTGCCGTCGGTGGCGATCTTCTCCCCGGGGCGTACGACGAAGCGGTCGCCGACCGCGAGCGCGCCGACCGGGACCCGTACCTCGACCCCGCCCCGCAGGACGGCGACGTCCTTGGCGCCGAGCCGCAGCAGGGCGTGCAGCGCCGCGCCCGCCTTCCGCTTGGCGCGGGCCTCCAGCCAGCGGCCGAGCAGGATGAAGGTGATGACGCCGGCGGCGACCTCCAGATAGATCGTGGCGGAGGCGTGGTCGCGGGAGACGGTGAGGTCGAAGTCGTGGCGCATGCCGGGCATGCCGGCGTCGCCGAGGAAGAGCGCCCACAGCGACCAGCCGAAGGCGGCGAGGGTGCCGAGCGAGATCAGGGTGTCCATGGTGGCGGCGCCGTGCCGCAGATTGGTCCAGGCGGCCCGGTGGAAGGGCAGCCCGCCCCAGACGACCACGGGGGCGGCGAGGGTGAGCGAGAGCCACTGCCAGTCGTCGAACTGGAGGGCCGGGACCATGGAGAGCAGGACGACGGGGAGGGAGAGCACGGCGGAGACGGTGAGCCGCTGCCGCAGGGAGGCGAGTTCCGGGTCCTGATCGGGGATTCCGGAAGCCTCGGCCCCGGCTCGACCCTCCGGCTCCGGCTCCGGTTCCGGCTCGGGCTCCGGCGGCGGGGGCTCCTCGGCGGTGTAGCCGGTCTTGACGACCGTGGCGATCAGATCGGCGACCGGGACGTCCGCCGGGTGTTCGACGCGGGCCTTCTCGGTGGCGTAGTTGACGGTCGCCGTCACGCCCTCCATCCGGTTGAGCTTCTTCTCGACCCGGGCGGCACAGGAGGCGCAGGTCATGCCGCCGATCGTGAGCTCGGTGACGGTGGAGGTCGTGAGTGGTTCCATGGGTGGTTCCCAACGCGAGCAGGGCCGTACGAAGTCACCGTACGACCCTGCGGAAGTGCTGCGGAGGGCCGGTCGGCCCGGGCGGATCAGTTGGATCTGGTGGATCTGGTGGATCTGGTGGATCTGGTGGATCGGGTGTGGGCTCAGGCGAGGCCGACGAGCTCGTAGCCGGCCTCGTCGACGGCGGCGCGGACGGCCTCCTCGTCGAGCGGGGCGGTGGAGACGACGGTGACCTTGCCGGTGGCGGCGACGGCGGTGACCGAGGCCACGCCGGCGATCTCGGAGATCTCGCTCGACACCGCGCCCTCGCAGTGGCCGCAGGTCATGCCCTTGACCTCGTAGACGGTGGTGACGCCCTCGGCCTTGGCCGCGTCCGCCGCGCCGTCGTGACAGCCGCCCGTGGAGGAGCAGCAGGAGGCGGTCGCCTGGGGGAGTTCGGTCCGGGTCTCGGCGGTCATGGCGTTCTCCTCTTCGAGGGGCGGTGTACTCACCCCCACTGTACCCCTAGGGGGTATGAATTCAGGCGGGGGCTCGCGGGTCAGGGGGTCGGGGTCGCGGTGAGCCGCTGGTCCGTGAGGAGTGGGGCGAGGTAGCGCAGCAGGACCGTCTTCAGCTCGGTGATCACCGCTTCCCGCTCCTGGCCCTCGGGTGCGGCGAGGACGAGGGCGAGTCCCGCCTTCACGATGGCGAAGATCATGTCGGCCATCCGGGCCCGCTGGGCGGGCTCGCTGCCGGGCAGGTAGTGGGCGATCAGTTCGCCGACCCGGGCGAGGAGTGAGGCGTGCAGGGCGTCGTGCTCCTCGGCGATCCGGCCAGGGACCTCGGAGCCGTGCATGAGTGCGAGGAAGACCGGGTGCTGGCAGTTGAACTCGATCAGCGGGTCGAGGACGGCGTCCACGAGCTGGGGGATCGGTAGTCCCAGGTTCGCGGGAGTGAAGGCCTGGCCATGGGCTGCCCGCATCTCGGCGAGCAGCCGGTCGCCCAGCTCCAGGGCGATGGCCTCCTTGTTCGGGAAGTACTGGTAGAGCGTGCCGGGCGAGACGCTGGCCTCCCGCGCGATCGCGTTGGTGCTCGCGGCCGTGTAGCCCTTGGCGCAGAAGACGTTCGCGGCGGCCTGGAGCAGCTGGGTGATCCGGCGCTCGCCGCGGGCCTGGCGGCGGCGCGGCTTCGGTTCCTCGGGCGCGGCCCCGGGGGTCTCCTCGGACATGGCTGTCCACAGCCTCCCTCAACACGTTTGACAAACACGAGAGGTCGCTCGCATTCTTGAAAAACGCGAGCGATGTCTCGTGTTTGCCAGCCTATGGCAACGGGTCGACCCCTGCACGCGTCGCACGGGTCACGGTGAAGGGGACACCGCGTCATGGCCGAAGTCAAGAAAGCCCTGCCCACAGGGGGTGGGCCCGGTCGCTGGACACGACTGGTGACGGCCCGGCCCCGGCTGTCACTGCTCGTCGCCCTCGTGCTCACCGCGCTCGCGGTGCTGGCCGGCGGCGGGGTCGCGGACCGGATGGGCAGCGGCGGCTGGGAGGACCCGGACGCCGAGTCCACCCGGGCCATCCAGGTCCTTGAGCGGGAGTTCCCCGCCTCCCAGCCCAATGTGCTGCTTCTGGTCGACGCGGGATCCGCCGGGGTCGACGCCCCCGCGGTCGTCGCCGAGGCCAAGCGGCTCGCCGAGCGGCTCGACGCCCAGGAAGGCGTCGACGGCGTCGGCTCCTACTGGCAGACCGGCTCCCCGGCACTGCGCTCGGAGGACGGCCGGCAGGGCGTCATCGCCGCCCGCATCGACGGCGAGGAGAAGGCCGCCGGGAAGATCCTGGAGCGCCTCGCCCCCGAGTTCCGCGGTCAGCACGGACCCGTCGAGGTCTCCGTCGGCGGCCCGCTCGCCGTCCGCCACGAGATGCAGACGATCATCCAGGAGGACCTGCTCAGGGCGGAGATGATCGCCCTGCCCATCACCCTCGTCCTGCTCGTCATGGTCTTCGGCAGCGCCGTCGCCGCCGTGCTCCCGCTCGGCATCGGGATCGTCGCCATCCTCGGCACCAACGCCGTGCTGCGCGGCATCACCGAGTTCACCGACGTCTCCGTCTTCGCCCAGAACCTCACCACCGCCCTCGGCCTCGGACTCGCCATCGACTACGCCCTGTTCGTGGTCCGGCGCTTCCGTGAGGAACTGTCCGGCGGCGCCGACACCCGCACCGCCGTCGCCACCACCCTGCGCACCGCCGGACGGACCGTGCTCTTCTCCGCCCTCACCGTCGCCGTCTCGCTGGCCGCGATGCTGGTCTTCCCGCAGTACTTCCTGCGCTCCTTCGCCTACGCGGGCATCGCCGTCGTCCTGCTCGCCGCCGCAGCCGCCCTGGTCCTGCTGCCGGCCGCGCTGCTACTGCTCGGCGACCGGGTCAACGCCCTGGACCTGCGCCGGGTCTTCCGGCGGCGGGGCGCTGCCGACGCCGGGCGCGCGGAGGGCGCCGGATGGGGGCGGGCGGCCGCCCTCGTCATGCGGCGGGCGCCGTGGTTCGCCGTCGCCACCGCCACCGGCCTCGTGCTGCTCGGACTGCCCTTCCTCGGCGTGAAGTTCGGCACCGCCGACGACCGCCAGCTGCCCGCCGCCGCGGAGTCCCGGGTCGTGCAGGAGCAGCTCCGCGAGAGCTTCCCCGGCAACCCCGGCGGCGCGCTCACCGTGCTCGCCGAGGGCCCGGCCACCGCCGCCCAGTACGAGGGCTACCGCACCCGGATCGAGGCCCTCGACGGTGTCGCCCGGGTCGACGGGCCGGTCACCGCCGTCACCGCGGGCACCGCCGCTGCCGGTGCGCGGACCCACGCCTACTACACCGTCGTCCCCGAGGGCGAGGGAGTCGGCGCCGGAGCCCAGCGGGTGGTCGGCGAACTGCGCGCCGAGAAGGCCCCCTTCGCCACCTCCGTCACCGGCGCCGCGGCCGTCTTGGTCGACTCCAAGGACGCCATCGGCGAGCGCCTGCCCTGGGCCGCCGCCATCATCGCGATCGTCACCCTGGTCCTGGTCTTCCTGCTCACCGGCAGCGTCGTCGTCCCGGTCCAGGCCGTCGTGCTCAACGCCCTCAGCCTCACCGCCATGTTCGGTGCGGTCGTCTGGGTCTTCCAGGAGGGGCACCTCTCCGGGTTCCTCGGCTTCACCTCCACCGGCGACATCGAGACCACCCTGCCCGTCCTGATGTTCTGCGTGGCCTTCGGACTCTCCATGGACTACGGGGTGTTCCTGCTCTCCCGGATCAAGGAGGAGTACGACGCCACCGGCGACCACGAGGGCGCCGTCCGGCACGGACTGCGCCGTACCGGCGGGCTGATCACCGCGGCGGCCGTCATCCTGGCCGTCGTCATGGTCGCCATCGGCACCAGCCGGGTCACCAACACCAAGATGCTCGGCCTCGGTGTGGCCCTGGCCGTCCTCATGGACGCCATGGTGGTGCGCAGCCTGCTCGTGCCGTCCGTGATGAAACTGACCGGCCGCTTCACCTGGTGGGCGCCCGCGCCGCTGCGCCGGCTCCACGCCCGCTTCGGCATCAGCGAGGGCGGCATACCCGGGGCGCCCGCCCCGGCGGCGGGCGCCGCGCGCGAGCCCGAGAAGGAGGCCGTCGCCGGATGACCGAGGCCCCGCACCGCGCGGGTGCGCGGTGCGGGGCCTGGGACATGGGGCCGCCTCGGGGCCCGCGGGGGCGGGTGGGGGATCTGGCGCCGGTTCAGTCCCGGCGGCTCCGGTTCCCGGGCCGGTTCGCGACCCAGGCGCGGATGGTGTCCGGGTGCCAGTAGGGCTTGCCCGAGTCCACGTGGTCGGGCACGGGCAGCAGCCCGTGCTTCCGATAGGAGCGGACCGTGTCCGGCTGCACCTTGATGTGCGCGGCGATGTCCTTGTACGACCAGAGTCTTCTGTCCGTCATGGCGTGGCACCTCTCCTGCGTGTCCGGCAGGGCGGCGGGGGCGCCGTCGGGGGAGCTGCCGGACGTCACTGGTGATCACTCGTGTCCCGTGATCACTGAGCCTGTGCCCGGTCAACGGCCCCTTCCGACGGGAGGAGAGCGCCTGTCGAACGCCTGTGACGGAAAACCCGCGTAATGGAGATATGCGTGACGAAGGAGCGACGGACGTAACGAAAGTGACGCAGGATCATCAGACGCCACAGGAGCGGAGGAAGCGCCGGGTGCGTTCCGCGATGGGGTAGGGGGTGTCGGGTTCGCAGGGGTACATGTCCTGCTCGACGATGGCGAACAGGTCCACGTCCAGGGCCCGCGCCGCGTCGAGCACGGGCTCCAGGGCCGGCACCCCGGCCGGCGGCTCGCACATCACGCCCTGGGCCACCGCCGGGCCGAAAGGCAGCTCCTCGGCCACCACCCGGGCGAGCACCGCCGGGTCGACCTGCTTGAGATGGAGGTAGCCGATGCGTTCGCCGTAGGTCTCGATCAGCTTCACGCTGTCGCCGCCGCAGTAGGCGTAGTGCCCGGTGTCCAGGCACAGCGCCACCAGATCCGGATCGGTGGCGTCGAGGAGGCGGGTGACGTTCTCCTCGCTGTCGAGGTGGGTGTCGGCGTGCGGATGGACCACGATCCGCAGCCCGTACCGCTCCCGCACCTCGTGGCCGAGGCGCTCGGTCAGACCGGTCAGCTGCCGCCACTGCTCGGCCGTCAGAGCGCGGTCCTCCAGGACCTCGCCGGTGCGGTCGTCGCGCCAGAAGGAGGGGATCACCACCAGATGTTCCGCACCCATGGCCTGGGCGAGCGCCGCGTTCTCGGCGACATGGGCCCAGGTCCGCTCCCACACGGCCGGCCCGTGGTGGAGCCCGGTGAACACGGTCGCCGCCGAGACCCGCAGCCCCCGGCTGCCCGTCTCCTCGGCGAGCAGCCCCGGATCGGTCGGCAGATAGCCGTACGGACCGAGCTCGATCCACTCGTAACCGGCGCCCGCCACCTCGTCCAGGAACCGCTGCCACGCCACCTGCCGGGGATCGTCGGGGAACCACACCCCCCACGAGTCCGGGGCGGAGCCGACCCGGATCCGGGACGGCCGAGGGGAGGCTGACGGGGACGGCGAGGACTGCCGAGGTGACGGATTCGTCATGAATGCCACCTTGGGGCGGACTCCGGAGGGCGTCAAGACGGCGTCCGACAGTACGTCCGGATATCAGGACATGTCGTTGACACGCCCCAGGGCCGTGGATAGACCTGAGGGCGTGGGCCCACCAGGGCCGAGGCGAGAGGTGACGTGCCGATGACGGCGGAACCGGAGCACCGGCGGGACGGCCGGCCCGACGGCCCGACCACGTACGGACCGATCGCGCACGGCCCGACCACGCACGAGCCGGATGTGCACGACCCGATCGTCTACGACCTGATCACGATGGGCCGCCTCGGTGTGGACCTCTACCCGCTGCAGAGCGGGGTGGAGCTGGCGCGGGTGGAGACCTTCGGGAAGTTCCTGGGCGGCTCCCCGGCCAATGTGGCCGTCGCCGCCGCGCGGCTCGGCTGCCGCACCGCGCTGATCAGCCGGACCGGGGCCGACCCGTTCGGGGAGTACCTGCGCCGGGAGCTGCGGGCCTTCGGGGTCGACGAGCGGTGGGTCACCGAGGTCGCCGCGTACCCCACCCCCGTCACCTTCTGCGAGATCTTCCCGCCCGACCACTTCCCGATCCACTTCTACCGCCGCCCCAAGGCCCCCGACCTGGAGATCCACCCCCACGAGCTGGACCTTCCGGCGCTCCGGGCGGCCCGCGCCCTGTGGGTCACCGGGACCGGCCTGAGCGCCGAGCCGAGCCGCTCCGCGACCCTCGCCGCGCTGCGCGAGCGGGCGGCCGGACCCGGCGCGCTCACCGTCCTCGACCTCGACTGGCGCCCGGCCCTCTGGGACGCCCCCGACGAGGCCGGACCGCTGTACGCGGAGGCGCTGCGGCACGCGACGGTCGCCGTCGGCAACCTCGACGAGTGCGAGGTCGCCACCGGCGAGCGCGAGCCGTACGCCGCCGCCCGTGCGCTGCTCGCCGCCGGCGTCCGGCTCGCCGTCGTCAAACAGGGCCCCAAGGGCGTCCTCGCGCTCGCCGCCGACGGCACCACCGCCGAGGTTCCGCCGCTGCCCGTGGAGGTGGTCAACGGCCTCGGCGCCGGTGACGCCTTCGGCGGCGCGCTCGCCCACGGGCTGCTCGCCGGCCTCGACCTGGAGCAGGTGCTGCGCCGGGCCAACGCGGCGGGCGCCATCGTGGCCGGCCGGCTCGCCTGCTCGCCCGCCATGCCGTACGCCGAGGAGATCGACCTGGCCCTCGACACCGGCGACGCCTCGATCCCGGAGCGCCCCCGATGACCCGGACCCGGATGACCCGGACCCGGATGACCCGGACCCGGATGACCGGGACTCCGATGACCCGGACCCCGGTGATCCCGCGCCTGATGACCGGGCGCCCGACGCCCGTACCCGAGCCGCCGCCCGTACCCCCGATGACCCGACTTCCGGTGACCGGGCGCCCCGGCGGGTAGGCACATGACCATGGACTCCACGCTCTCCCTCCACGTCCCCGCCGGCTCGGCCGCCCGCGGCCCGTACGACGTCGACATCGACCCCGAGCGCGCCGGCTGGGCGCACAGCTCGTTGCGGGTGCTCGACCTGCCGCCCGGCGGGACCCACGAGTTCGAGACGGGGAACAGCGAATGGGTGGTGCTTCCACTGTCCGGGGGCGGTACGGTGCGCGTCGACGGGGAAATCCTCGAACTCGTGGGCCGGGAGAGCCCGTTCGACGGGGTCTCGGACTTCGCCTACGTACCGAGGGACGCCCATGCCCAGATCGCCTCCGGCGCGGGAGGCCGCTTCGCTTTGGCAGGAGCGAAGTGCGAGCGACGACTCCCCGCACGCTACGGCCCCGCGCCGGAGGTTCCCGTCGAGACCCGCGGCAGCGGCAACCGCACCCGCGAGGTGCGCAACTTCGCCGCGGCCGGCGCCTTCGCCTGCGACCGGCTGATCGCTGTCGAGGTGATCACCCCCGGCGGCAACTGGTCCTCCTACCCGCCGCACAAGCACGACGAGCACCACCCCGGCACGGAGTCCGTCCTGGAGGAGATCTACTACTACGAGGTGTCCGCGCCACCCGGCAGCCCGCACGGCGCCCCGCCCGGCTACGCCTACCAGCGGATCACCCCCTCCCGCCCCGGCGGTGCCGAACTCCTCGCCGAGGTGCGCACCGGCGACGCCGTCCTCGTCCCCGACGGCTGGCACGGCCCGTCGATCGCCCAGCCCGGGCACCCGCTCTACTACCTCAACGTCATGGCCGGACCCGGCCCCGAGCGGGAATGGCGGATCAGCTTCCACCCCGACCACACGGAGGGATACAAGTGACCCGCCTGACCGTCGCCCAGGCCCTGGTGCGCTTCCTCGCCGCCCAGCACACCGAGCGCGACGGCGTGCGGCAGCGGCTCGTCACCGCCACCTGGGGCATCTTCGGCCACGGCAACGTCGCCGGGATCGGCCAGGCGCTCGTCGAGCACGCCGACCTCATGCCGTACCACCAGGGACGCAACGAACAGGCCATGGTGCACGCGGCCGTCGGCTACGCCCGCCAGTCCCGCCGGCTCCGGACGCACGCCGTCACCACCTCCATCGGCCCCGGCGCCACCAACCTCGTCACCGGCGCCGCGCTCGCCACGATCAACCGGATCCCCGTCCTCCTGCTCCCCGGCGACACCTTCGCCACCCGCCCCGCGGACCCCGTGCTCCAGCAGCTCGAAGTGCCGTACGCGGGCGAGGTCTCCGTCAACGACTGTCTGCGCCCGGTGTCGAGGTACTTCGACCGGATCACCCGCCCCGAGGCGCTGATCCCGGCCGCGCTCGCCGCCGTACGGGTGCTCACGGACCCGGCCGAGACCGGCGCCGTCACCCTCGCGCTGCCGCAGGACGTGCAGGCGGAGGCGTACGACTGGCCGGAGGAGTTCCTCGCCGAGCGGACCTGGACGGTGCGCCGGCCCCGCCCGGACGCCGCCGAGCTCGACGCCGCCGTCCAGGCGCTCAGGACCGCCCGACGGCCCATGATCATCGCCGGCGGCGGGGTGAAGTACAGCGCCGCCGAGGACGCCCTGCGCACCCTCGCCCGGCGGGCCGACCTGCCCGTCGCCACCACCCAGGCCGGCAAGGGCGTGCTGCCCTGGGACCACCCCTGCGACGTCGGCGGCATCGGCCACACCGGCACCGGTACCGCCAACGCGCTGGCCCGCACCAGCGACCTGGTCCTCGCCGTCGGCACCCGCCACACCGACTTCACCACCGCATCGGGCACCCTCTTCCGCCCCGACACGCGGATCGTCAACCTCAACATCACCGGCTTCGACGCCCACAAGCAGGCCGCGCTGCCGCTCGTCGCCGACGCCCGCGCCGGACTCGAAGCCCTCACCGAAGCCCTCACCGAGGCACTCGGCGGACCTCGGCAAGGCCATCTGCAGGATGCGGCGCAGTGGACCTTCTCCAAGCAGGACTGGCAGGAGCGCACCGACGCCGCCTACGCCGCGCCCGACCCGCGCGCCCGCCCCACCCAGACCCAGGTCCTCGGCGCACTCGACACCCTGGTCACCGGGGACGACATCCTGATCAACGCGGCCGGCTCGCTCCCCGGCGACCTCCACAAGCTGTGGCGGACCCGTTCCGTCGACCAGTACCACGTCGAATACGGCTACTCCTGCATGGGATACGAGATCCCGGCGGCCGTCGGCGTCTCCCTCGCCGCGCCCGGCCGGCCGGTGTGGGCGCTCGTCGGCGACGGTACGTATCTGATGAACCCCACCGAAATCGTCACCGCCGTGCAGCAACGGCTGCCGATCAAGGTGGTGATCCTCGACAACCACGGCTACGCCTCGATCGGCGGCCTGTCGGAGGCGGTCGGAGCCGAGCGCTTCGGCACCGACTACCGCTTCCGGGCGGAGGACGGGAGCTTCACCGGGGAGGCCCTGCCCGTCGACCTGGCCGCCAACGCCGCCTCCCTCGGCATGCGGGTGCTGCGCGCCCGCACCGTACGTGACCTGCGGGAAGCCCTCGCAGACGCCCGGGAGGCCACGGTTCCCACATGTGTCTACGTGGAGACCGAAACGGACGACAGTGTGTCGGGCCCGCCCCCCGCCCAGGCGTGGTGGGATGTGCCCGTGGCCGCGACCTCGACCCGCCCGTCGGCGGTCAAGGCCCGCGAGGAGTACGACCGGCACGTCACCGCCCGACGCCGCCACCTGTAGCAGCCAGAAGGAGCATTCCGTCATGACGAAGACCGTCAACCACTGGATCGGTGGCAAGAGCGTCGAGGGCACGTCGGGCAACTGGGGCCCGGTCACCGACCCCGCCACCGGCGCCGTCACCACCCAGGTCGCGCTCGCCTCCGCCGACGAGGTCGACACGGCGGTCGCCGCCGCCAAGGCCGCGTACGCCACCTGGGGCACCTCCTCGCTGGCCCAGCGCACCACGATCCTGTTCCGCTTCCGCGCGCTCCTCGACGCCAACCGCGACGCCATCGCCGAGCTGATCGTCGCCGAGCACGGCAAGGTGCACTCGGACGCGCTCGGCGAGGTCGCCCGCGGCCTGGAGATCGTCGACCTGGCCTGCGGCATCACCACCCAGCTCAAGGGCGAGCTGTCCACCCAGGTCTCCAGCCGGGTCGACGTGGCCGCCATCCGCCAGCCGGTCGGCGTCGTCGCCGGCATCACCCCGTTCAACTTCCCGGCGATGGTGCCGATGTGGATGTTCCCGCTGGCCATCGCCTGCGGCAACACCTTCGTCCTCAAGCCCAGCGAGAAGGACCCGTCGGCCTCCCTCAAGATCGCCGAACTGCTCGCCGAGGCCGGCCTGCCGGACGGCGTCTTCAACGTCGTGCACGGCGACAAGGTGGCCGTCGACCGCCTCCTGGAGCACCCGGACGTCGCCGCGGTCTCCTTCGTCGGCTCCACCCCGATCGCCCGCCACATCCACACCACCGCCTCCTCCCACGGCAAGCGCGTCCAGGCGCTCGGCGGCGCCAAGAACCACATGCTGGTGCTGCCCGACGCCGACCTCGACGCCGCCGCCGACGCGGCCGTCTCCGCGGCGTACGGCTCCGCCGGCGAGCGCTGCATGGCGATCTCCGCGGTCGTCGCGGTCGGCTCCATCGGCGACGAGCTGGTCGACAAGATCCGCGAGCGCGCCGAGAAGATCAAGATCGGCCCCGGCAACGACCCGACCTCCGAGATGGGCCCGCTCATCACCGCCGTCCACCGCGACAAGGTCGCCTCCTACGTGCACGGCGCGGCGGCCGAGGGCTGCGAGGTCGTCCTCGACGGCACCGGCTACACGGTCGAGGGCCACGAGAACGGCCACTGGATCGGCCTCTCCCTCCTCGACCACGTCCCCACCACGGCCAAGGCCTACCAGGACGAGATCTTCGGCCCGGTCCTCTGCGTCCTGCGCGCCGACACCTACGAGGAGGGCGTCGCCCTCATCAACGCCTCCCCGTTCGGCAACGGCGTCGCCATCTTCACCCGCGACGGCGGCGCCGCCCGCCGCTTCCAGCTGGAGATCGAGGCCGGCATGGTCGGCGTCAACGTCCCGATCCCGGTCCCGGTGGGCTACCACTCCTTCGGCGGCTGGAAGGACTCCCTCTTCGGCGACCACCACATCTACGGCAACGACGGCGTCCACTTCTACACCCGCGGCAAGGTCGTCACCACCCGGTGGCCGGACCCCTCCGAGGCCCCGACCGGCGTCGACCTGGGCTTCCCCCGCAACCACTGACCACCCCGCACCCACACGCCGCCGGGCGGGCACCCCCGAAGGGGCACCCGCCCGGCCGCACCGCGCGTCAGCCCACGTGCCAGCAGGTGTGCTCGAAGTCCGCCACGTGAACACTGCCCGCCGAGGCGTGGACGCCACTGAACCAGCAGCCGTCCACATCACCGTCGTGGGCCGCGGCCGGGGAGGCGGCGATGAAGCCGACAGCGAGCAGACCGGCCAGAGCGATCGAGATGCGCCGAAGCATGTTTCTCTCCTTGGAGTCGGGGTACTCGCCACGACTCTTCAACACCCCACACCTCACCGCACGTCGAGAGGCGCGACCGGGTGGCGGCTGCCGCGGGAACGCCGGACGCGAGAAGTAAACCGGTGGCCCCCGGGGTACGGTCGCGCGCACCCTGGGGCGCATGTCCGTTCCGCCGAAGCATCAGATCCGCGCCCTGCACACCGACACGACGGTGACCGTGTATCAGGCGTACCGCCCGGAGATCGGGCTGCCGGCCGCCCGGGACGGGCGGTTCCCGGGGGAGTGGAAGCGGGAGCGGATGACGTGGATCAAGCCGTCGTTCCTGTGGATGATGTACCGCTGCGGGTGGGGGCTGAAGGAGGGGCAGGAGGTCGTGCTCGCCGTCGAGATCAGCCGGGAGGGCTTCGAGTGGGCCCTGCGGAACGCCGCGCTCTCCCACTACGTGCGGGGCTTCCACGCCGACCGGGCCGCCTGGCAGCGGGAGCTGCGCGGGGCTCCGGCGCGGGTGCAGTGGGACCCCGAGCGGGATCTGCACCTCAGGCCGCTCGAGTACCGGTCGTTGCAGCTGGGGCTTGCCGGGGAGGCGTCGCGGCGGTACGCCGACGAGTGGACGGTCGGGATACGGGACGTGACGCCGCTCGCCCGGGAGATCCACGCGCTCGTACGGGAGCGGCGGCTCGCCGAGGCCGAGCGGCTGCTGCCGGCGGAACGCCCGTACGCCGTGCCGGACGGGCTCCTCGACCGAGTCATGCCGATCAGGACCGGGGGAAGGACCAGCCCCGCATCGTGAACACGCCCTCGTCCGCCGCGCCCGCCGAGGCGTAGGTGCGCAGGGCGGGCTCGTTGTCCATGTCCACACCCACCCACATTCCGTAGCAGCCGCGCACCCGGGCCTCCGCCGCGAGGGCCTCGGTGAGGGCGCGGCCGATGCCGTGGCGGCGATGGGCCTCGTCGACCGAGAGCTCGTACAGACAGAGCTCCACGCCCTTGTCCGGGTGGTGCATCTCGATGCCGGAGACGAAACCGGCCGGGACGCCGTCGGGCGTGTAGGCGATCAGGAGGACATGGCCGGGGGCGGCGAGGAAGGCCGCCGCCCGCCCCCTGACTTCGTCGGGAGGGACCCCCACCTCGCGGGGCGGCGCGTCGTACAGGTGCGCCGCCGCGAGCAGCTCCGCCACGGTCGTCGCCCGCCGGATCTCCATCCAGGACCCCTTCGTACCGCGTCTGGTGTACGGGGACGGTACCGCGTACGACCGGAGGAGGCCGCCGAGTTCCGACCGGGGCAGCCGGGGCGCGGCCCCCGGCCCGCCTAGGCTCGATGCCATGCAGCTGCGACTTCCCCGCAAGGGCCTGCGGCGGTGGGCCGCGGCCGGTGCCGCGCTCGCCGTGCTCCTCGGCGGCGCCGGCACCTGGACCGCCGTCGCCTCCGACGGGCCCGCGCCCGTGCACCGCGCGGACCGGATGCTCGACCTCGACGGAGTACGGCTCGACACCTCGTACTTCACCGCGGGCGACACCGGCCGCCGCCCCGCCGTGCTCCTCGGCCACGGCTTCGGCGGCTCCAAGGACGACGTCCGCGCCCAGGCCGAACGGCTCGCCCGCGACGGCTACGCCGTCCTCACCTGGTCCGCGCGCGGCTTCGGCGCCTCCACCGGGCAGATCGGCCTCAACGACCCGGAGCGCGAGGTCAAGGACGTGCGCGGCCTCGTCGACTGGCTCGCCGGCCGGCCCGAGGTGCTGCTCGACAGGCCCGGCGACCCGCGCGTCGGCGTCACCGGCGCGTCGTACGGCGGCGCGGTCGCGCTGCTCGCCGCCGGCCACGACCCGCGCGTCGACGCCGTCGCCCCGCAGATCACGTACTGGAACCTCGCCGACGCGCTCTTCCCGAACGGCGTCTTCAAGAAACTGTGGTCGGGGATCTTCTTCTCGTCCGGTGCGTCCGCCGGTACGGGACAGCGACCGGGCGCCCCCGGCACGGCCCCCGCCCCCGCCCCCGGCGCCTGCGGGCGCTTCAGCCCCGAGGTCTGCGCGCTCTACCAGCGCGTCGCCGTCTCCGGGCGCCCCGACCCCGCCGCCCGCGCCCTCCTGGAGGCGCGCAGCCCGTCCGCCGTCGGCGCGCGCATCAAGGTGCCCGCGTTGATCGTCCAGGGGCAGGCCGACTCGCTCTTCACCCTCGACCAGGCCGACGCCATGGCCCGGACCATCGCCGGCAACGGCGCGCCCGTCGCCGTCGACTGGACCGCCGGCGGCCACGACGGCGGCGACCGCGAGACCGACCGGATCGAGGGCCGGATCGGCGCCTGGTTCGACCGCTATCTGAAGCAGGACACCGGCGCCGACACCGGCCCGGCCTTTCGCGTCAGCCGCACCGGCGGCGTCGACTCCACCGACGGCCGGGCCACCCTGCGCGGCGCCACCGCCGACCGCTATCCCGGTCTCGCCGCCGGCCCGGTGAAGGTCGCCCTGTCCGCCGCGGCCGGTGGCCCCGCCGCCCCGCGCCCCTTCGCCAACCCGGCCGGCGCCAACCCGCCCGCGCTGTCCGCCGTGCCCGGCCTCGGCGGCGGACTGAGCCAGCTGTCCTCGCTCGGCGCGGGCCTCTCCCTCGACTTCCCCGGCCAGTTCGCCGCCTTCGACGCCCGGCCGCAGTCCACGCCGCTGCGCGTCACCGGCACCCCCACCGTCCGGGTCCGGGTCACCTCGACCGCTCCCGACGGCTCGGCCGTCGTCTTCGCCAAGGTGTACGACGTGGGGCCGGACGGCCGGCAGCAGGTGCTGCCCGCCCAGCTCGTCGCCCCGGTCCGGATCGACGGCGCCGCCCACGGCCGCACCGCCTTCCTCACCCTCCCGGCCGTCGACCACGAGGTCCCGGCCGGACACCGGCTGCGCCTGGTGCTCGCCGCGACCGACCTCGGCTATGCCTCGCCGGCCGCGCCCGCCACGTACACCGCCGCCGTCGAGGGGCCACTGACCGTGCCCACCGCCCCGGCCGTCACCACCCAGGCCGCCGGACTGCCGTGGTGGGTGTGGGGCCTGCCGCTGCTCGGTCTGGTCACCGCCGCGGGGCTGCTGCTGACCGCCCGGCGCCGCACCACGGCCCCCGCCCCGGATCCCGAACTGGCCGGCGTACCCCTCCAGATCACCGGACTCAGCAAGAAGTACGCGGGCGGCGACCGGTACAGCGTCCGCGAGCTGTCCTTCCGCGTCGAACAGGGCCAGGTCCTCGGTCTGCTCGGCCCCAACGGCGCCGGCAAGACCACCACCCTGCGCATGCTGATGGGCCTGATCACCCCCGACGAGGGCGAGATCCGGGTCTTCGGGCACGCGATCCGGCCCGGCGCCCCGGTGCTCTCCCGGGTCGGCGCCTTCGTCGAGGGCGCGGGCTTCCTGCCGCACCTGTCCGGACGGGAGAACCTGGAGCTGTACTGGGCCTCCACCGGCCGCCCCGCCGAGGACGCCCACCTCGACGAGGCGCTGCGCATCGCCAACCTGGGCGGCGCCCTGGAGCGCGCCGTGCGCACCTACTCGCAGGGCATGCGGCAGCGGCTCGCCATCGCCCAGGCCATGCTGGGCCTGCCCGACCTGCTGATCCTGGACGAGCCGACCAACGGGCTCGACCCGCCGCAGATCCGCGAGATGCGGGAGGTGATGATCCGTTACGCGGCCGGGGGCCGGACCGTCATCGTCTCCAGCCACCTCCTCGCCGAGGTCGAACAGTCCTGCACCCACCTCGTGGTGATGGACCGCGGCGGCCTCGTCCAGGCCGGCCCGGTCGGCGAGATCACCGGCAACGGCGACACCCTGCTCGTCACCCTGGCCGGCCCCGTGCCGGACCCGGTGGTGGAGAAGCTCGCCGCCGTACGGACCGACGCGGGCCTGCTCGTACCGCTCGACGGCCGGACCGCCACCGAACTCATCGGCGAACTCGTCCGGCTCGACCTGCCGGTGACCGGCGTCGGTCCGCACCGGCGGCTCGAGGACGCCTTCCTGACCCTGATCGGAGGAGAGACGGCATGACCACCGCCACCACGCCCACGGGGTCCACGTCCACGTCCGCGAGCGCGACCGCGCCCGGCTATGCGCCGGGCCGGACCCTGCCGCTGCGGGTCGAGGCCCTGCGCCAGCTCAAGCGCCGCCGCACCCTGGTCATGGGCCTGATCCTGGCCGCCCTCCCGTTCGTCCTGATCGTCGCCTTCGCCATCGGCGGTTCGCCGGGCGACAACGGCAACGGGAACGGCCGGATCAACCTGATGGACACGGCGACGGCCTCCGGCGCCAACTTCGTCGCCACCTGCCTCTTCGTCTCCGCGGGCTTCCTCCTGGTGATCCCGGTCGCCCTCTTCTGCGGCGACACCGTGGCCTCCGAGGCCGGCTGGTCCTCGCTGCGCTATCTGCTCGCCGCGCCCGTGCCGCGCGCCCGGCTGCTGTGGTCCAAGCTCGCCGTGGCGCTCGGCTTCAGCGCCGCCGCGATGCTGCTCCTTCCGCTGGTCGCGCTCGTCGCCGGCACCGTCGCCTACGGCTGGGGCCCGCTGAAGCTCCCCACCGGCGGCGCGCTCCCGGCCGGCGACTCGCTGCTGCGGATCGGCATCGCCGTCGCCTTCGTCTTCGTGTCCCAACTCGTCACCGCGGGCCTCGCCTTCTGGCTCTCCACCCGCACCGACGCGCCCCTGGGCGCGGTCGGCGGCGCCGTCGGTCTCACCATCATCGGCAACGTCCTCGACGCGGTCACCGCCCTCGGCGACTGGCGCTCCTTCCTCCCGGCGCACTGGCAGTTCTCCTGGATCGACGCGCTCCAGCCGCAGCTGGAGTGGTCGGGCATGGCCAAGGGCGCGGCGGTCTCCGTGACCTACGCCCTGGTCCTCTTCGCCCTCGCCTTCCGGGGCTTCGCCCGCAAGGACATCGTGTCCTGACCCCGTAGGAATCGGGCCGGTAAGAACCGGCCCCGTGAGAAACGTCCTTGCCGGTCGTCTAGATCCACCCCCTCCGAGCCGCTTCCGCCCCCGCGCGGAAGCGGCTCGTCGTGCCCAGGGCCGCCATCAGCTCGCACACCCTTCGGCTGTACGTCCGCGGCGACACGCCCAGGCGGGCCGCGGCCGTCTCGTCGGTGAGGCCGGCGAGGAGGGCGTCGAGGACGGGGCGCAGCTGCGGGGACAGTTCGCGGGCGGGGGCGGTCAGGCCCGCCAGCTCCTGGCTGGTGTCCCACGAGGCGTGGTGGGCCCGGACCAGGGCCTGGACGACCACCGGGTCGCGGATCAGCAGCAGCCCGTTGTAGTGCAGCTCCAGGTCGAGCGGAACGGCGGCGACCGTGCGGTCGACGACGATCATCTTGAACGGGATGGTCTCGGCGACCCGGGCCCGGCCCGGGATCCGGACCGCCCCCGCCACCTGGGGGAGGGCGTGCCGGGGGACGATCCTGCGGACCTCGCCGGCCCGCTCCGCCGCCGCACGCATGCACGCTCCCGCCAACTCCAGGAACGGCTCGGGGATCGCGCGCGACACGGAGGCCGCCGGGTCGTCGAAGGTCAGCAACTCGTGCCGCGCGGACGCCGCAAGGCCCGCGAGCGCGGCGCTGACCCGACGGGTGCCGCGCACCGGACGCCCCGGCGGACGCTGCGGCTCCGGACCGGCCCGGCCCATCGCCGAACGGGCGAGCATCACGGAGCCCGCTGTCTCTGCCACCGCTGACCACCCCCGCCCGATCGGTGTGCCACTCCATGTACGCACGCGACTGCGTACGGTGACAACCCCTGTTGACAAGGATGGCGAGTCCCTGCCACGGCAGCGCGCCCCCGCCGCCGTTGCCGCATTGAGATCCTTCCGCAACTCCTTCGTCTGCTCCTTCCGGCCCTCTCGGACGTCACATTCACAAGTGCCGACCTCCCAGGGGGAGATGAGGAGATGGGGGATGTGTCCATGAATCGGATCACGAAGCGAAGGGTGGCCGGTGTGCTCGCCGGAACGCTCACCGGAGTCCTGGTGCTCGCGGGCTGCGGGGCCGGCGAGAACGGTTCGCGCACCAGTGCGGACGGCTCCCGCGCCGACCGGGGCGCGCCCGCGCCGAACCGCCCGGCCGTCCCCGACGGCGGCAAGGCGGCGGGAGAGCAGGCGCCGGGCGGCAAGGACGACAGGACCCCCGAGGGGAAGCCCGCGCCCGCCCCGGACCGGCTGTCCACCTTCGCGCTCGACGTCGACACCGCCTCGTACGGCTACGCCCGCCGCACCCTGGCCGAGGGCCGGCTGCCGGACCCGGCGGACATCCGCCCCGAGGAGTTCGTCAACAGCTTCAAACCGGACTACCCGCGCCCCGAGGACAACGGCTTCAGCGTCACCGTCGACGGCGCCCGCTCCGACGCGCCCGGCTGGTCCCTCGTGCGCGTCGGCCTCGCCACGAAGCCCAGCGACGGCGAACGCCCGCCCGCCGCCCTCACCTTCGTCGTCGACATCTCCGGCTCCATGGGCGAACCGGGCCGCCTCGACCTGGTCAAGGAATCCCTCGGGCTGCTCACCGACAAGCTGCGCGACGACGACTCCGTCGCCCTCGTCACCTTCAGCTCCGACGCCGAGACCCGGCTCCCCATGACCCGCGTCGGCTCCAACCGCGGCCGGATCCACGACGTCGTCGACGCCCTGGAGACCACCTCCTCCACCAATGTGGAGGCGGGCGTCCGCACCGGCTACGACGTCGCCGTCGAGGGCCGGCGCAAGGGCGCCACCAACCGGGTCGTGCTGCTCTCCGACGCCCTCGCCAACACCGGCGACACCGAGGCCGCCGGCATCCTGGAGCGCATCGACAAGGAGCGCCGCACGTACGGCATCACGCTGTTCGGCGTCGGCGTCGGCAGCGACTACGGCGACGCCTTCATGGAGCAGCTCGCCGACAAGGGCGACGGCCACACCAGCTACGTCGGCACCTCCGAGCAGGCCCGCAAGGTCTTCGTCGACCAGCTCCCGAGCCACATCGAACTGCGCGCCCGCGACGCCAAGGCGCAGGTCGCCTTCGATCCGAAGACGGTGGAGAGCTTCAAGCTCATCGGCTACGACAACCGCAAGGTCGCCGACGAGGACTTCCGCAACGACCGGGTGGACGGCGGCGAGGTCGGCGCCGGGCACACCGTGACCGCGCTGTACGCCGTCAAGCTGCGGCCCGGACAGCGGGGCCGGGTCGCCACCGCCACCGTCCGCTGGCTCGACCCCGCCACCCGCGCCCCGCACGAGCGATCGGGCACCGTCGAGGCCGGCGCGCTCACCGCGCCGATCTGGGGAGGCGGCCACGACAGCCTCCAGCTGACCGCCATCGCCGCCTACTTCGCCGACCGGCTGCGCGGCGGCCAGGTGCCCGGCGCCCCGCCGCTGTCCTCCCTCGCGGCCCGCGCGGGCGCGCTCTCCGAACGGGCCCGCTCGGCGTCCGTACGGGAGCTGGCCGAGGCCATCCGGCAGGCGGACGGGCTCGGCGGTTCCACCGACCCGTACGCGGACTGAGCGGCGGCTCGGCATCATGGAACGCATGGCCACCCTGCTGCTCGCCCTCGCCGTCGTGTCCACCGGGCTCTACGCCGGAATCATGCTGATCTTCCGCACCGGGGTGATGCCCGCCCTGGCCCGCCTCTCGGACGAGGAGTTCGTCCACGCGATGCGGCGGATCAACGAGTACGTGCCGAGGCCGGTGTTCCTGCTCGTCTTCCTCGGGGTCGTGGTCTTCCCGGCGGCGGCCCTGTTCGTGCCGGTCGACGGGCGCACCGACACCCAGAAGTGGCTGGTGGCGGCGGGTCTGCTGGCCGCGGTGGCGAACCACCTGGTCACCGTGGCCGGGAACATCCCGCTCAACACCGCCCTGGCCGCCTCCGAACCGGCCGGCGAGCCGGCGGGCGCGGTACGGGCGGCCTTCGAGCGGCGCTGGAACCGCTTCCACCTCGTGCGCACCCTCCTCGTCCTGGCGGCCTTCGGGCTGCTCACCGCCTCGGCGGTGGTCACCGGCTGACCGCCGGGCCGTCCCCGAGGGGGCCCGTGCGGGGGCCCGGCCGGTAGACCGGACAGAGGACCGGAGGGTCGGTTTTCCGGTAGCCCTGAGTGACGTACGGGGGCGTCCGGCACTCCGTCAGGTCGGTGCGATCAGCACCGACCTGACGTTCTCTTACTTGAAGCGATCGGCAAGTCCGCTGGTCAGAGGCGTGCGCACGTCGATGGCCGGGCTTTCGGGTTCACTGTGAACATGGCTTCGGGTATCTTCCAGCTGCCGGAAAATTGGTACCCCAAGGTTTGTTTTCTCGGGCCACCGGGATGCCGGTTCGGGCGCGATGAGAGGGACGTGACTCCCATGGCGAAGCAGGATCGGGCGATCCGTACCCGCAGGGCGATCCTGGAGGCGGCGGCGGCCGTCTTCGACGAGCGGGGCTACGAGGCGGCGAAGCTCTCCGACATCCTCGCCCTCGCCCAGGTGACCAAGGGCGCGCTCTACTTCCACTTCGACTCCAAGGAAGACCTCGCGCACGCGGTGATCGACGCGCAGGTGTCCGTGGTGCCCACGCCGCCGCCGCAGACCTGCAAGGTCCAGGAGTTCGTGGACGTCGGCATGGTCTTCGCGCACCGGCTCACCGTCGACCGGGTGCTGAGCGGCAGCGTCCGGCTGACCCTCGACCAGGGCGGCCACGACCTCAACCGCAGCGGCCCCTACCGCGAGTGGACCGACATCAACCTGAGCCTGCTCCGCGAGGCGAAGGGACAGGGCGAGCTGTTGCCGCACGCCGACCCGGAGCAGGTGGCCCCGCTGGTGGTCGGCGCCTACGCCGGGCTGAATCTGATGACGCACGCCCTGGAGGGCGACCGCTCCTCCATGGAGCGCTGGGCCTCCGCGCTCTACCAGCACTTACTGCCGAGCATCGTGGTGCCGGCCGTGCTCACCATGCTGGACCTGGAGCCGGGCCGTGGCGCCCGCGCGCTCGGCCTCGCGGACGAGGCCTCCTAGGAGCCTCCTTCGGAGACCCTCCCGCGTGGGGGCCTCCGCGCGGCCGTTCCCGGCCCGTATCTCTGACGTCTCTTCGGCTTCACTTCCCGATGCGTCACTTCTTGGTACATCACTTCCTGCGGGGTGCTTCCCCCTGCGTCCGTACCGCGCCATCATGATCTCAAAGAAAACCGCCATGCCGGTTTTCTCGGACGCCTGGCCTGAAGGTGCCCGCACGCCTGCCTGAAAACGAGCGGCAAAGCATACCCGTGGGTCCAGTATCTGGATCCACGAGTACGTTTCCTCGCGTCTTTACGAGCCGTTGATGGGGTAAATGCCGGGCAAACCGGGCAAATTTTCCGTCCGTCGGGTCTGGAGATTCCGTACCGCCCGGTTTCTTATTGACATGCCGCGCGGTCTCTTTTCTAATCGTCCAGGGTCATCCCGTGCACAGACACTGAGGGGGCAAGGTGGACGTCCGGATCCTGGGGGGACTTTCGGTGCGCGAGAACGGGGTGTCGGTCACCCCGACCGCCGCCGCGCCGCGACAGGTGCTCGCGCTGCTCGCCGCCTCCGCCGACCAGGTCGTGCCGGCCACCGTGCTCATGGCCGAACTGTGGCCGTCCGGCGCGCCGCGCGGCGCCCGCGCCGAACTCCACGCCCACATCACGGGACTTCGCGCGCTCATCGCCGCCGCCCTCCACGAGGGCCGGCCCCGCGCCGCCGGCGACCGCGCCACCGCCGATCGCGCCGCCGCCGGGCGGGGCGCGGGGGACGACGGACGCACCGCCGAGACCGTGCTCGCCGCCCAGTCCGGCGGCTACCGCCTCGACACCGGCGGCGGCTCCCACGACATCGGCCGGTTCGAGCGTGCCGCCGGCGCCGGCTACCGCGCCATGGAGGCCGGCGACCTGACCCGGGCCGCGCTCCGGCTCGGCGAGGCCCTGGCCCTCTGGCGCGGCGAGCCCTACGAGGGCGTGGCCGCCGGACCCCGGCTGCGCGCCGAGTCCGCGCGCCTCGCCGCCTCCCGGATGAGCGTCCTCGACCAGTGGGTGGAGGCGCAGTTGGGCCTCGGCAAGCACGCCGAGATGGTCCCCGAACTCGCCACCCTCGTCGCCCGGCACCCCGTCGACGAGGCCCTGCACGCCCAGTTCATGGTCGCGCTGCTGCGCTCCGGACGCACCGAGGACGCCCTCGACGTCTACCAGCGCCTGTGCGGCGCGCTCCTCGTCGACGGCGACCGGGAGCCCTCCGCGCGGCTGCGCCGGCTCTACCGCTCGCTGCTCACCGTGCGGGACGGCGCCCGGCCGCCCCGGGTGCCCGCGCAGGCGCCCGGCGTGTGGGCCCGTACGCCCCGGCTCGTACCGGCCTTCGCGGGTGCGCCGGTCTGATCCGCCCGCGCCGCGACCGCTCCTGACGCTCCGTCGACCGGTCACGCCGGAAGGGGGCGGAAGGGGGCGGAAGAGGGGTGAACGGGAATGAAGGGGTGGATCTCACCGTTGACCGGCGTGCACGGGCGATCCAGTTTCGGCCAGCGGTACGGGCGTCCGGCGCGACGCCCGGTTGCATGAGAACGGGAGTCGACACATGTCCCACCACGGCACGGACGGGAGCGGAAGCGTGGACGCGCTCTCCGTGCTGGAGCTGCTCGCCCAGCAGGCGCCGCCGGAGCGGTTCGCCGATCTGCTCGACCGGGCCCGCGAGGCGGGCAGGCCGGCGGCCGAACTCGCCCATCTGGAGCGGGCCGTGCACCTCGCCACCGGTGTCGCCCAGTCGCTCGCCCGCCGCGAGCGGCGCGGCTCCGGGCTCGACGCGCTCGCCGACACCGCCCGCGATCTCACCCATCCGTACGACCTCGACGGACTGCTGCGGCTGATCGTCCGCCGCGCCCGCCGGCTCCTCGACCTCGACCTCGCCTGCATCACCCTGCGCGACGCGCACGGCGTGCGCGTGCTGCACAGCAGCGAGGGCGGGCTGACCGTTCTCGATCCGGCCGACTGCGCGATCGCCCTGGAGCGCGAGGGACTCGGCGGTCTCGTCCACGTCCTCGGCGGGCCGGCCTGGACCGAGGACTATCTGACGGACGACCGCTTCCCGCACGTGCCCGCCGTCGACCGGCTGGTCCACGACGAGGGGCTGCGCGCGGTGCTCGCCGTGCCGCTGCGGATCGGCGACACCGTCCTCGGCCTGCTGTACGGAGGGGACCGCCGGGCCCGCCGGTTCGCCGACGGCGAGCTCGGGCTGCTCGCCCCGCTCGCCGACCTGGCCGCCGTGGCCACCGAGAAGGCCGGGCTCCTCGACCAGACCCGCGCCGAGGTCTCCGAACTGGAGCAGGACAGCTCCCGCGCCCGCACCGCGCTCACCCGCATGCGCTACATCGGCGAGGCCCACAGCCGGATCATGAACCTGGTGCTGTCCGGCGGCGACCTGCTCGGCGTCGCCAAGACCGCCGGGGACGCCCTCGACGCCTGCGTCCTGGTCCGCGACCCGGGCGGCCGCACCCTCGCCGCCACCGGCGGGTTCCCCGCCCTCGACGAGGACGCGGTGGCGAAGGCCTCCCTCGACGCGCACGCCGGCCGCAGGCCGGTCCGCGCCTCCACCGTCCGCACCCCGACCGGTGACGCCGACGGGGCCGCCGAGCAGACCTGGGTCGCCCCCGTCATCGCCGGCTCCGAGGACCTCGGCGTCCTCGTCGTCAGCGCCGCCACCCCGCTCACCGGCGAGGACGAGCGGCTGCTCGAACTCGCCGCCCAGTCCGTCGCCTTCCTGCTCCTCATGCAGCGCTCCACCGCCGTCGCCGAGGGCCCCGTCCGTGACGAGCTCCTCGACGACCTGCTCGCCGAGCCGCAGCACGCCCCGCAGCAGATCGCCCAGCGCGCCCGCCGCCTCGGCATCGACCTGCGCAAGCCGCACGTCCTGGTGGTGGCCCGGCCCGAGGGCGGCGAGCAGGGCCGCGCCGTCGTGTGGGCGTCCTCGTACGCGTACCGGATGGCGGGTCTGAAGACCGTGCAGGGCGGCTGCATCGTGCTGCTGCTGCCCGGAGTGGACGCCTCCGCCGCCGCGAAGGCCGTCTCGGCCGAGCTCGCCCCGCTGCTCGGGCATCCGGTGTCCGTCGGCGCCGCCGGCCCCGGCTGGAGCCCCGACAGCGTCGCCCGGCTCTCCCAGGAGGCCATGCGTTGCCTGGATGCCATGAGCGCGCTCGGCGGCGCCGGTGCCGCCGCGTCCGTCGAGGACCTGGGCTTCCTGGGGCTGCTGCTGTCCGACGACCACGACGTGGACGGCTTCATCGAGTCGGCGATCGGGCCCGTACTGGACTACGACGCCGAGCGGTTCACCGACCTCACCCGCACCCTGGAGGCCTACTTCGCCTCCGGCGCCAGCCCCACCAATGCGGCCGAGGCCCTGCACGTGCACCCCAACACGGTCTCCCGCCGCCTGGAGCGCATCGGCGAACTCCTCGGCACCGAATGGCAGAAGCCCGGCCAGGTCCTCGAAGTGCAGCTCGCCCTGCGCCTCCAGCGCACCCGCGACGTCCTCGCCCACCGCCGCGCCGCCCTCGCCACGGACCCGCGGGCGCCCCGCGGCGAGGAATAGCCGTCCGAGGTGAGGAAGTACGGGGTCCGGAAGCCCCAACTCCCGGACCCCAGCCCTCAGCCCGGCCTCAGCCCGCCGAGCGCGCCGGCACCGCGCCGTACGACGCGTCCCGGTCCGCCGCGAGCACCGTCGCCGCGTGTGCCGCCGAGGCGAGCGTGATGTGCCGGTGCCAGCCGCGGAAGGAACGGCCCACGAAGTCCCGCAGACCCGCGCCCTCGCCGACCGCCCGGAAGTCCCGCTCGACCCGCCGGGACAGCTTGGTCAGCCGCAGCAGCGGACCGACCGCCGAACCGGTCAGATCGGTGATCCACAGCCGGGCCGGGGCCTCCTGCGGCTCGTCCCACTCGCCGAGCAGGAGCAGCGGCCGCTGCCGCTCGCCCGCCGGCACCGGCAGCGTGACCCGTACGGCCGTGGCGAGCGAGGTCCGCGAGGTGCGCACCCCGTGCACCGAGTCCACCCAGCTCACCGGGCGGCGCAGTCCCTTCAGGGACTCCAGGATCTGCTGCGCGGTCAGCGGCCCCGAGCCGAAGCCGGGCAGCGAGCGGTCCGCGACGGTCAGCCGGCAGCCGGCGCCGATCTGCGCCACCACCGGGACGCCCGCCAGGGCCAGCCGGTGCAGGGCCGCCCGGCCCGCGCCGCCGCGCACGTCGAGCAGCAGCGGCTTGCGCGCCACGTCGGGCCAGCGGGCGGTGTCGAGCGCCGCGTTGACCGCGCACTCCTCCAGGGTCTCCTCGCCGGCGCCCTCCGGAACCTCGGCCCGGTCGCGCCGGGTGCGGTCCTTGACCCACGGGTCGGGCAGGAACAGACGCCAGTTGACCGGCGCGCTGGTCTCCTCGGAGGCGAACCACAGACCGAAGGCCTGCTGCCCGCGGAACACCTGCCCGCGCTCGGGGTCGAAACGCCGGTCGACGCCCACCGAGTGCTGCCCGGCCTTCGGTATCGGCATCGGCCGCACCACCCAGGCCTGCGGGGCCGCGGTGCGCTGGAGGTGCCGGGCCAGCTCGGCACGCATCGGCCGCCAGTCCCAGGTGGAACTGGAGATGAAGTGGTGCAGGCTCTGCTCGGCGGCCGGGCCGCCGATCTGCGCGGCGATGTTGCGGATGGACTTGCGGCCCTGCGCGGTCAGCAGACCGCTCAGGTACTGCTCGGCCTTCATCCGCTGGTCGCGGCGCGGGAAACCGGAGAAGAGCGCGGCGCAGAGTTCGCCGTACACGTCCTCGCCGGCGGTCTTGCCGACCGTGTCCCGGTGCCCGGTGACGGTCCTGAACCTCGATGCGGTTGCGACGGATGTACTCACGACACTCCTGCCATGGGGGGTGGTGCAGCTCCCTCCCGCTGCCCCTCCACACTCCCGTCCCGGACCCCGCCCGGACGAGGTGGAGACGGCACCCGTCTGGGCCGCCGGGTGGTGGCCGGACCACACCCCCTCCCTTTCCGGCCACCGGGCGGCGATACCCCACGGGGGGATCTGACAGATTCGGGAGCCCGGCTTTGACCCCCGTGCGGCCCCGCCCGGAACATCGGGGCGAGGCAGCACGGGCCGGGCTCCGGTTAATGCCCCAGGCCGGAGACCGTGCCTGTGCGCCTCGTCCCCCGCCGACCGGCCGGCCGTCCCCGCCGACCGGTGGGGCCCCTGCCGACCGGCCGGCCGTCCCCTGCCGATCGGCGGGAATCCGCTGCGCCTACGCTGGTGCCATGGGATTCCGCGCGCAGCTACCGGTCGTCGCGGTGGTCGCCGCGGGCGGTGCCCTCGGGGCGAGCGCGCGCTATGCCGCGACCCTGCTGTGGCCCACCCCGGCCGGCGCCTTCCCGTGGACGATCCTGACCGTGAACGCGGTCGGCTGCGCCGTCCTCGGCGTGCTCATGGTGGTCGCCACCGAGACCGCCAACCCGCCGCACCCGCTCGTCCGGCCCTTCCTCGGCACCGGGGTCTGCGGCGGCTTCACCACCTTCTCGACCTATTCCCTCGACACCCAGCGGCTGCTCGCCGGCGGCGAGGTCCCGCGCGCCCTGCTCTATCTGGGGGGCACCGCGCTGACCGCGTTCGCCGCCGTCTGGGCCGGCGTCGTCGCCGCCCGGGCCGCCACCGTACGGAGGAGGCCGTCATGACCCGGCTCGCCGGCCGCGCGCTGCGGCTGACCGCCCTCGTCGGCGAGAACGACACCTGGCACCACCGCCCGCTGTCCACCGAGATCGTGCACCGCGCGCACGCCGCCGGGCTGGCCGGCGCCTCCGTCTTCCACGGCGTCGAGGGCTTCGGCTCCTCGGCCCTGGTGCACACCGCCCGGCTGCTCTCGCTCGGCGAGGACCTGCCGATGGCGATCGTGATCGTCGACACCGAGGAGCGGGTGCGGGCCTTCCTGCCCGAGCTCGAGGAGCTGATGGCGGACGGCGGCCTGGTGCTGCTCGACGCCTGCGAGGTCGTACGGTACGGGCCGCCCGCGGCGGCCGGGGAGCCGCCCGCGTGAACTGGCTGCTCGTCGTCGCCGGCGCGGCCGTCGGCGCCCCTCTGCGCTACCTCACCGACCGGGCCGTCCAGGCCCGCCACGACTCGGTCTTCCCCTGGGGCACGTTCGTGGTCAACGTGGCCGGCTCCTTCGTCCTGGGCCTGCTGACCGGCGTCGCCTCGGCCCGCCTCGGACTGCTGCTCGGCACCGGCCTGTGCGGTGCGCTCACCACGTACTCGACCTTCTCCTACGAGACGCTGAAGCTGTACGAGTCGGGCGCGCGGGCCTATGCCGCGGCCAATCTCGCGGGCAGCACCGCCGCCGGCCTCGCCGCGGTCTGGCTGGGCGTCGAGGTCGCGCGGACCTTCTGAGCCGGAATCCCGGCCGGGTCCCCACGGCGCCGGTCAGCGGGGGAGGTCCGCCCTGCGGCCCGGCAGGAGCAGGGCGGGCAGGGCGGCCAGGGCGATGAGGGCCGCCGCGACGGCGTAGGTGAGCCGGAAGCCGGCCGGGTCGGTGCCCGCCGAGGCGAGGAGCACCGAGCACAGCGCGGTGCCGATCGACGCGCCCAGCTGCGAGTTGATGCTCAGCGCGGTGCTCGCGGCGGCCAGGCGGTCCTTCGGAAGGTCGCGGCTCGCGGTGGTCATCGTCGGCATCAGCACGATGCCCGAGCCGACGCCCATGAGCATCGCCGCCGCGATCGGCCGCCAGACCGCCACGTCCGGGATCCCGGCCTGTACGGCGATCAGCCCCATGCCGAGCGCGGCGACGACGACGCCCGCCGGGATCAGCCGCCGGGGCGCGGTCCGGTCGATGCGCCGGGCGGCCAACTGCATGGTGACGCCGACGGTGAGCCCGACCGGTACGGACAGCAGTCCGGCGGCGCTCGCCGTGAACCCGCGCACCGCCTGCCAGTACACCGGCGCGAGCAGCATCGAGCCGAAGTAGCCGCAGGTGAACAGGGCGAGGGTGCCGATGCCCGCGGCGAAGGTGCGGTCGCGGAGCAGCCGCAGGTCGAGCAGCGGCTCACGGGCCGTCAGGGCCCGCCGTACGAAACCCGCCACGAGCAGCAGGCCGGCCAGCGCGGGCAGCAGTGCCCCGGGCGCGGTCAGGTCGCCGTCCTCGCCGCCCCGCGCAAGGCCGTACAGGAGCAGCGCGAGACCGGGGGAGAGCATCAGCAGGCCCGGTACGTCGAGCCGGGGCGCCGGGCCGCCGGCGCGCGGCGCGTCGGGGCGCAGCAGCCAGGCGGCGAGGACGAGGGCGAGTGCGCCGAGCGGCAGGTTGACCAGGAAGATCCAGTGCCAGGACGCGGCGTCGACGAGCCGGCCGCCGAGGGCGGGCCCGATCACCGGGCCGACCAGGATGGGCAGTCCGCCGATGGCCATGGCCCGGCCCATCCGTTCCGGGTCGGCGGCGCGCATGACCATCGTCATGCCGACCGGCATGAGCAGCCCGCCGCCGAGCCCCTGCACGGCGCGGAAGGCGATCAGGCTGCCCGCGTCCCAGGCGAGCGCGGCGAGCAGCGAGCCGAGGGTGAAGAGGACGAGCGCGGTGAGGTAGGTGCGGCGGGCGCCGATCCGGCCCATCGCCCAGGCGGCGGTGGGGATGACGGCGGCGAGCGCCAGGGTGTAGGCGGTGGTGGTCCACTGGATGGTGGTCAGCGGGGCCTGGAAGGCGTCCGAGAGGCTGCGCAGCGCCACATTGACGATGGTCATGTCCAGGACCGCCATGACGGAGCCGAGGACGGTGACGGCGAGGACCCGGTGGAGCGCGGTCCCGGCGGTGCCGGAGACGGCGGACGGGCCGGACCGGCTGTCGGAGCCCCCTGACGTGCCGGTGCGGGACGGGGCGGAGGTCATGGCCGGTGCCTCCTCAGCCCTGGTACGGGAGGTCGGCGCGGGCGGTGCGCAGTGCGCGGCCCCACCAGGTCAGCTGGCTCAGCATGCCCTTGGCGGCGCCCTCGGCGACGGCGCGGTCGAGCGGCTGCCCGTCCTCGCCGAGGCCGGACCAGGGCCCGTGCAGGCTGACCGAGTCGCGCACGGTGGTGGCGTGCAGCTCGGCGAAGACCAGCCGGAGCTGCTCGACGGCGCGCAGGCCGCCGCCGAGGCCGCCGTACGAGACGAAGCCGACCGGCTTGGCGTACCACTCGGCGCGGTGCCAGTCGATGAGGTTCTTCAGGACGGCCGGGAAGCTGTGGTTGTACTCCGGGGTCACGACCACGAAGGCGTCGGCGGCGGCGAGCCGCGGCGAGACGCCGGCGAGCGCGGCGACGGCGCGCGGGTCGACCTCACCGCCCCAGCCGGGCATGACCAGCGGCAGGTCGACGTCGGCGAGGTCGATCACGTCGAGCTCCAGGCCCCCGTGCCCGGCGGCGATGCCGGTGAACCAGTCGGTGACGGCGGGCCCCCGGCGCCCCTCGCGGACGCTGCCGACCAGGACGGCGACGCGCAGCGGAGCCGTACCGGAACCGGTCGCCTCGGTGGTGGTGGCGGTGGCGGTCGTGGACATGGCTGTTCCCCCTCCATGGGCGGCCGGGACGCCCGCTGCGTTCCGGCACACCAAGAACGTACAACGCTCGTTGTAGAAAGTGCAACGCCCGTTGTACTTGTCTGGGGTCGCGCGAGTAAGGTGCCGTCATGAGCAGCAGCAACGACGCCTGGATGGAGCGCGCGCGGCGCGAGGTCCCGCCCCGCAAGCTGGAGAAGCAGCTCGCCATCGTCCGCGCGGCCTGCGGTGTCTTCGGCCGCGAGGGCTACGCACGGGCCTCGGTCGACGCCCTCGCCGCCGCCGCGGACGTGTCGACCCGCACGCTCTACAACCACTTCCCCGGCGGCAAGGCCCTGCTGTTCCGCACCGTCGTCACCTGGACGGCCAACGAGGTGCGGGACGCCCAGCTCGCCCGCCTCCACGCGCTCCTCGACCCGGCGCGCCCGCCCCGCCCCGACGAGCTCGAACGCGACATGGTCGCCCTCGCCCGCGCGTTCACCGGCCTCATCACCGAGTACCCGGACCACTTCGCCCTCGTCCGGCACATCCACGCCGAGGCCGGGCACGTGCCCGAGGAGGTCATGACCGCCTGGCAGGAGGCCGGTCCGGTGCCGGTGAGCCGGGCCCTCACCGCCGCCTTCACCGGCCTGGAGGACGCCGGCCTGCTCGACCTGCACGGCGACGCCGCCCTCGCCGCCGTCCACTTCCCTGCCCTCACCTCGGCGACCGTCCTCCAGCGCTCCCACTACGGCGTGCTGCCGCTCCCGGACGCCGAGTGCGACCGGCTGCTGCGGGGCGGCGTCGGCGCCTTCCTGCGCGCCTACCGCCGCACGGAAGGCGCGTAGACCCGCGGCGCCTGCGCGGGTGCGAGCGAGAAGCCGTGATTCGCGGCCACCGACCGCAGGTGCTCGGCGGACAGCGAACCCGGCCGCTCCAGGGTCAGCGCGGGCAGTCCCGCCCGGCCGTACCCCGCGGCGCGGTGGAAGGACACGACCGTCACCGGCACCGCCGCGTGGTGCGGATGGCGCTCCCGCACCGCCGTCTCGTCGGCGTGCGCCAGGACCGGTACGTCGGGCAGTGCCCGCGAGCGGTCGGCGGTGGTGGGGAAGGGGGCGGTGAAGGAGGTGGTGAACAGCAGGCCGGTGCCGGCGCGGTCGAGCGCGGCGGCGAGGAAGGCGTTCGACGGGCAGTGCCGGCCCGGCGCGACGACCCGGGTGGTGCGCACCCCGTCCCGTACGGCGGTCAGATGGTCCGGCACCGAGTCGGCGGCCGGCCCGCGGAAGCCGAACGGCCCCAGCTCGTACAGCTCCTCCATGAGCAACCGCAGCGGACGGCGGGGGAGTTCGGCGGGCAGCCGGGTCCAGTCGAAGAGTCCGGGGAGCGCGTCGGGTGTGGTGGTGACGCCGCCGGCCCGCCCGTCGGGGCGGCCCTTCAGCCGGTGGGCGAGCGCGACGCTCTCCCGGTCGGGGCGGGCGGTCAGCGCGTGGATGGTGGCGAAGCCGTGCAGCACCACGCGGCCCCGGGCCAGTTCGTCGGCCGCCGCCCGTACGTCCCCGGGGTCACCGAGGAGCGGTCCCGTGTTCGGGCCCGTGCCCGGCTCCGTCATCAACGCCGTCCGCTCGTCTCCCGTCGTTGCCATCGCCGTGCCTCCGCTGCTCGTCGCCTGCCTGATTGTTTACGGCGTGCAACGATCCCGGCCCGATCCGGTCACCCGCGGTCACTGTGGGTCACGGGAAGGCGGTCGCGCGGAAGGCGTCCCGGACGTGGGTGATCGGACCCGTCGCGCGCGTGAAGTACAGCTTGTTGGTGAGCAGGACGGCCCACCGGCCGCGCGCCGGGCTCACCCACATCCCGGTGCCGGTGAAGCCGTAGTGCGCCCAGATGTCCTCGCGGGCCGTCGTGCCCGGCGCGGGATGCCAGAACAGGCCGCGGGGCGGGGTGAGTTCACCGGTCCGTACGCGCAGCGACTCCGCCACCCACCCGTCCCCGAACGGCGGCCGTACGGGATCGAGCACCTGGCGCAGGAAGCGCCCCAGGTCCCCGGCGGTGGCGAAGGTGCCCGCGATCCCGCACGCCCCGCCGAGCAGCCGGGCCGAGAAGTCGTGGACGGTGCCCCGCAGATGGCCGCCCGTCTCCTCGTCGTACTCGGTCGGCGCGGCCCGCGCGACGAGCGACGCCGGCAGCGGCCCGTACCGGGTCTGTGTCATCCCGAGCGGCTGCCACACCCGGGTCCCGGCCAGTTCGCGCAGCCTCGTGCCGCCGGTCAGGAACTCGGCGAGATAGCCGAGCACGAGCGCCGCCCGGTCGGTGTACTCCACGGCCTCGCCGGGCCGCCGCCGCAACCGCTCCTGGACGACCCCGTCTCGTACGTCCTGCGGGTCCGAGCCGTACAGGGCGCGGAGGTTGGCGCGCAGCGGCATCCCGGCGGTGTGGGTGAGCAGCTGCAGCGGCGTGACGTCCCCCAGCGGATGCCCGGCCGCCTCCGGCCAGAAGTCGCCCAGCGGCACGTCGAGAGCGAGCTTCCCGCTCTCCACCAGGGTGCCGACGACCGGCCACACGGCGATGATCTTGGTGAGGCTCGCGAGGTCGAACAACGCGTCCTCGCCCACCGGTTCACCCCCGGGCGCGAGCGCCCCGACGCCCCCGCCCGCGACCGCGCCGCCGGCGTCGCCGACGGCCCAGGCGGCCCCCGGGAACACCTGGGCGCGGACCGCGTCCTGAAGGAGCCGTTCGATGCGGGGAACGGCCAGGGTCGTGTTCACGAGGGAGGTCTACCCGTGGCGGGGGCGGTGCGACCGCTCCCGGCAGGGGTTGAGCGGCGGCGCGCGTGCCTACGATGCCCCCATGGCCCCACACGACGGCACCCCCGATCCGTCCGATCCGACCGGCACCCCCGATCGGACCGTTCCGGCGGGTCCGGCGGACCCGAAGGGCGCCCATCGGCGGACCCCCGGCGTCCGCGAGCTCGACGCCGCCGCCCGCGTCTTCGGGCTGCTCTCCGACCCCACGCGGCTGCACCTGGTGTGGCTGCTCTCGCGCGCCGAGTCCGATGTCAGCGCGCTCGCCGAGAGCGTCGCCGCCGCCCGTCCCGCCGTCAGCCAGCATCTGGCCAAACTGCGCCTCGGTGGTCTGGTGGAGTCCCGCAAGGAGGGCCGGCGGGTGGTCTACTCGCTGCCCGACGGGCACATGAAACGCCTGGTCGTCGAGGCCATCAGCCATGCCGACCACCAGGTGACGGGCGAGCCCTGGCACGACTGAGCGCGGCCTCGGTCCACCGGACCCCTTCGACAGGACGATTCAACGCGTGCGCACATGCGCACATGTCCGTTACGGTGGAGGCACCCGCGCCCCCCGAGGTGGCCCATGCCGTCCGTCCTGCGCAACCGCACCTACCGCCATCTGTTCACCGCCCAGGTTGTTGCCCTCGTCGGCACCGGCCTCGCGACCGTCGCGCTCGGCCTGCTCGCCTACGACCTGGCCGGGGCCGACGCCTCCGCCGTCCTCGGCACCGCCCTGGCGATCAAGATGCTCGCGTACGTGCTGGTAGCACCGCTCGCCGCCGCCCTCGCCGAACGCGTCTCCCGCCGCGCCCTGCTGGTCTCCATGGACCTGATCCGGGCCGGCGTCGCGCTCACCCTGCCCTTCGTCACCCAGGTGTGGCAGGTGTACGTGCTGATCCTGCTGCTCCAGGCCGCCTCCGCCGCCTTCACGCCCACCTTCCAGGCGACCGTCCCCGAGGTGCTCCCGGACGAACACGACTACACCCGGGCGCTCTCCCTCTCCCGGCTCGCCTACGACCTGGAGAGCCTGCTCAGCCCGGTGCTCGCCGCCGCACTGCTCTCGCTCGTCCGCTACGCGTGGCTGTTCACCGGCACCGCCGTCGGCTTCGCCGCCTCCGCCGCCCTGGTCGTGTCCGTCCTGCTGCCCACGCCCCGGCCCGCCGAGCCGTCCGGCGGCGGCCGGCCCCGGCGGCAGATCCTGCGCGGCACCCGGCTGCTCCTCGCCACCCCGTGCCTGCGCGCCCTGCTCGCCCTCGACCTGGCGGTGGCCGCCGCCGGCGCACTGGTCCTGGTCGACACCGTGGTCCTCGTCCGCGGCACCCTGGGCCGCCCCGCCGGGGACGTCCCGCTCGCCCTCGGCGCGTACGGCGCGGGCTCCATGGCGGTCGCCCTCGCACTGCCCCGGGTCCTGGACCGGCGGGTCACCGACCGGGTCCTGATGCTGACCGCCGGCGGCGTCCTGACCGCCGCCCTCGCCGCCTGCGCGGTGGGCCTCGCCCTCGGGCCGGGGGGCTGGGCGTGGCCCGCGCTGCTCGCGGCCTGGACGCTGATCGGCGCGGCGGGCTCGGCGGTGCTCACCCCGGGCGGCCGACTGCTCCGCCGCTCGGCCGCCTCCGGCGACCTGCCCGCCGTCTTCGCCGCCCGCTTCTCCCTCACCCACGCCTGCTGGCTCCTCGCCTATCCGCTGACCGGCTGGCTCACCGCCCGCACCGGCCCGGCCGCCGCGACCGGAGCGCTCACCGCGCTCGCCCTCGGCGGGAGCCTCCTCGCCCGCAGCCTGTGGCCGAGCGGCGAGGCGGCCGAGCCGGCCGAGCCGGAGTCCGTCCCGCACGCTCACCGGGACCTGCCGCAGGGGCCGTTGCCGAGTCGTACCCGGGCCTGAGGTCAGGCGGGTCGGGCAGGAGCGCCCTGGGGGCTTCAGCGCAGGGTCAGCGGGGTCTCGGACGTGACGCGGGTCAGCTTCTCCGGGTTGCGGACGAAGTAGATGCCGGCGATGCGGTCGTCCTCGACGCGGAAGGCCATGACGCCGTCCAGTTCGCCGTCGACCAGCACCGCGAGCGCCGGGCTGCCGTTGACCACCGTCGGGACGCAGCTGACGTCCACCCCGTGCTTGGCGGTGCCGCCCAGGTAGAAGCGCACGAACGTCTCGGCGCCGACCACCGGGTGCAGCGCGGCCCGCTTCACACCGCCGCCGTCGCTCACGAGCACGACGTTCGGGGCGAGCACGTCCAGGAAGCGTTGCGGGTCGCGGGATTCGAGCGCGCGCCGGAAGGACTCCAGGACGCCGCGGACCTTCTCCGGCGGGAGCGGGGTGCGGGGGCGGCGGGCGTCGACGTGCCGGCGCGCCCGGTGCGCGATCTGGCGGACCGCCTCCGGCGTCTTGCCGAGGGCCTCGGCGATCTCGCCGTAACCGACGTCGAACACCTCGCGCAGCACGAACACCGCCCGCTCGGTGGGCCCCAGGGTCTCCAGGACCAGCATCATCGCCATCGACGTGCTCTCGGCGAGCTCGACGTCCTCGGCCACGTCCGGCGTGGTCAGCAGCGGCTCGGGCAGCCACTGCCCGACGTAGGCCTCCCGCCGCCGCTTCACCGCGCGCAGCCGGTTGAGTGCCTGCCGGGTGGTGATCCGGACCAGATACGCCCGGCGGTCCTCCACCTGCGTGAGGTCGACCTCGGCCCAGCGCAGCCAGGTCTCCTGGAGCACGTCCTCGGCGTCGGCGGCCGAGCCGAGCATCTCGTACGCGACGGTGAAGAGCAGGTTGCGGTGGGCGACGAAGGCGTCCGTCGCCGTATCCGTCGCTGCATCCGTTGCCGTATCCGTCGCCGCGTCCGTGCCGCGTCCGCGCCCGTCGCTCGTGGCCTGCTCCTCGCCGCTCATGTCCCCTGCCTCGCCCGTGTCGTTCCGGTGGTCGCTCATGCCTCGGCCCGCTCGCGCGCCGCGTCGTGCGCCGCGTCGTGTGCCGGCGCGTGCGGGTCCGTCTCCCGCAGCGCCCGCAGGGCGTCCCGCCGTACGTTCCCGGCCTTCGGCCAGGAGTGCTTCCCGGGCGTGCGCGCCTCCGCCGTCAGGTGCCTGACGCTGAACTCGCAGGAGAGTTCCTTGAGTCTGGCACCGGCGCGGCCGCCGACGTACAGCCGCCGTGCGGTGTCGTCCTTGTGCGCGAGCTGGAAGACGGCGGCGCGCCGACCCAGGCTGACGCACATCGCCGGGAACGACAGGTCGATCGGTTCCGGCCGTCGCCCCGCGACCCGGGCGAGCACGGTGTCGGCGGCGTGCGCGCCCAGGCAGCCCGCCGCGTAGGCGCTCATCCGGAACGGCAGGTCCGACGGCGCCGCCGCGTCCCCGGCGGCCACCACCCGCTCGTCGGCGACGGAGGTCAGCGTCTCGTCGGTGCGCAGCCGCCCGGCCGCGTCCGTGCTCAGCCCGCTGCGCGCGGCCAGGTCGGGCACGCCGAAGCCGGCCGCCCACACGGTCACCGCGCTCGGCAGCTCCCGCCCGTCGGCAAGCCGCACCGCCTCGCGCGTCACCTCCGTCACCCGCGTCCCGGGGCCGTCGAGGACGGTCACGCCGAGGCCGGTCAGCCGCCTGACCACCGTACGGCGGGCGGCGGGGTGCAGATACGGGCCGAGGACACCGCCGCAGACCAGGGTCACCGGGCGGCCCCGCTCGGCGAGTTCGGCCGCGGTCTCGATGCCGCTCGGCCCGCCGCCGACCACCGTCAGGGCGGCCTGCGCGGGTGCGCCCGCGACGACCTCCCTGAGCCGGCGGGCCGCCTCCAGGGACGCCACCGGGTACGCGAACTCGGCCGCCCCCGGCACCCCGGGCTCGCCGCTGCCGCTGCCCACCGCGTAGACCAGGTAGTCGTAGCCGAGCGTGCCGCCCGAGCCGAGCAGCACCCGGCGCCGCTCCGCGTCGATCCGCGTCACGTCGTCCACGACGAGCGCGATCCGCCCGGCGAGCACGTCCCGGTATGCGACGACCGCCTCGTGCGTCCCGGCGACCAGCTGGTGCAGGCGCAGCCGGGGCACGAAGACGGTGCGGGGGTTGATCACGGTCACGTTCAGGTCGGGGTTCTGCGTGAGCCGGTTGGCCGCCATCACGCCCGCGTAGCCGCCGCCGACCACGACGACGTCGATGCTGCCGGTACCGGTGTTCGTGTCGGCGTGGTGCTCGTTCATGGTGTCTCCTCCGTCTGCCCCGTCCACCGCGTCTTCAGGGGTTCGGCCTCAAGACACCGCGCCCCCGACAGCCGTGACGAAATGTGATGCAGGTCACATTCGAGGCCGGGTGACGGCCAGGAGCTGCGCCTCGGCGACACCGACTGGCAGGTCGTCCGCACGCCCGGCCACACCCCCGGCCATCTCGCCCTCTGGCGGCCGGAGGAGCGGCTGCTCGTGTTCGGCGACGCGCTGTCCGACCACGACGTCGGCTGGGTGAACCTCGCCCTCGACGGGCCCGAGGCCGCCGGCACCGCGCTCGCCTCCCTCAGGCGGATCGCCGACCTCGCGCCCCGCGTCCTGCTGCCCGCCCACGGCCACGTCCCCGCCGACCCGGCCGCCGCCCTCGCCGCCGCGCTGCGCCGGGCCCAGCGCCTGGTCGACGACCCCGACGGGGCCGTCTGGTACGGCGCGCGCCGGATCCTCGCCTTCGCGCTGATGATCCGGGACGGTCTGCCGAGCGCCGAGGTCGAGCCGTACCTCCTCGCCCACGCCTGGCTCACCGACGCCGCCCGGCTCCTCCGCCGGACGCCGGAGGCGCTCGCCGAGGAGCTGGTCACCGGCATGCTGCGCGGCGGCGCGTTCGTCCTGCGGGACGGCCGGCTGCGCGCGGCCGCCGAGCACGGCCCCGTACCGCCGGAGACCCTGCGGGTGCCCCACCCCCGCGACTGGTCCTGACCTGCGGCGCTCAGTCCGCGGTGCCGGGCTTCGTCCCCCACACGTACACCCGGTCCTCGACCTTCAGCAGCTTCCACAGCGCCTCGGCGTCCTTCATCGACAGGTTGACGCAGCCGGCCGAGCCGCCGCCGTCGAAGAGATTCCCGGGGTGTCCGTGCAGCGCCTGGCCGGCGTCGAAGAACTGGGAGTACGGCATGGGGGCGTCGTACAGGCTCGACACATGGTTCCTGTCCCGCCAGTAGATGGTGTGCCAGCCCGGCCGGGTCTCCATCGTGTCGCGGCCGGTCCGGATCGGGACCGGGCCGAGGCCGACCTTCCTGCCGGTCTGCACCCACAGCAGCTGCCGGTCCAGATCGACGCAGGTGACGCGGTGTGCGCGAACCGGGCAGCGGCCCTGCGCGTTGGGATTCGGCCGGGCCTGGGCGGCGACCATCGTGCGGTACGTGGCGAGGTCGGCGTACCCGTCCGTGCGCGGGGTCTTCTCGCGCTGCTGGAAGGCCCGGATGGCGGCGCAGTCGGCTTCGGACTGCACGCCGTCGACGGGGCGGCCGAGGTACTGCTCCAGGGGCCGCTGGTACGGGCCGGTCGGCGCCGTGCACGAAGCGGCGGAGACGGTGGCGGTCGCGGAGACGGCGGTCGCGGAGACGGCGGCCTCTGCGGCGGGGGCCGCGCACAGCAGTGCCGCGAACGCCGTGGCGGCGGTCGCGGCACCGGTCGCCCGAACGATGAGCACCTCGGAACCTCCTGAAGGGGTGGGGACGTTCCCGTTCCCAGTCGATCAGCGCCGACCGGTCCCGGCCCGGCCTGCGCGGCCGAACCGGTGAACGCGCCCCGCCCCTTCAAGGCCCCGCCCCTTCAAGGCCTCACCCCTTCAAGGCCCCACCCCTTCAAGGGTTGTCCGGGGTGGGGCGGGCGATCACCGCTTGGGGCGGCTCTTGCAGTCCTTCCCGTGGCACGGCTCGCCGCGCTCGTTGGGAATGCTCACCTCCACCGGCCTGGTGTGGTCGCCCTTCGTGACCGCGAAGGGCCCGAAGGCGTTGCCGGGCCGCAGGACGTACCCCTCGGGCACGGCCGTCTCCCGCAGGTAGTACTCGCCGAGCGGCAGGTCGCCGAACGAGCAGACGCCCTTGTCGTCGGTGGCGCAGCCCGCGCCGACCCGGGTGTCCGGCTCGCCGCCGCCGGTCTGCAGGCCTGTGGTGCCGTTCGTCTCGCGCCACAGCTCGAACACGGCGCCCGCCAGCGGGCGTCCGGTCGTGGCGTCGGTCTTGAGCAGCTTCAGGGAGCCCTTCGGCTCGGGCGTACGCGTGTTGCGGGCGATGATCCGCACGCCGGAGACCGCGTTGTCCTCGGTGAGGACGAGCGGTCCGAAGACGGCCGGGTCGGGCAGCTCGTAGCCGTCCGGGGCCTTGGTCTCCTGCCAGTAGTAGGTGCCGGCCTCCACGGTGCGGGAGCAGAGGCCGTCGGCGTTCGTGGTGCAGGGGGTGCCGACCGTGGTGTCGGGGTTGATGCCGATGGTCTGGAGGCCTTCCATGCCGTTGGTCTCGCGCCACAACCGGAATTCCGCGCCCGGCAGTTCGTCGCCGTTGTCGGCGTCCCTCTTGACCACCTTCACCTCGCCCGTCACGTTCGGCGCGGAGTCGCAGTCCGGCAGCTCGCCGTCGAAGGGGTAGGCGTGGAACTCCTGCCCGCCGCCGCCCGAGGCGCTGCTGGTGTGGATCAGCGAACCGGTCGTGAAGAAGCGCCCGTTGACACCGGGCAGGGTCACCGTCGTGGTCGACGCCTGCTCGCCGACGAGGACGCTGCCCTGGAACTGGCCGGTGCCCGCGAGGTTCACGGTGGCGGCGTCCGGGATGTTCCAGAGGAGCCGCTCGCGGTAGGTGTTGAGCGGGTCGGTCCGGTCGTCGATGCCCCCGCTGTAGGTGCTGATCGTGCGGTTCGCGCCGAGGACGTTGACGAGGATCGTGGCGTTCGCCGGGATGTTCCGGAAGACGATCCCCTGCTGCCCGCCGGTGGCGGTGGTCAGGTCGAAGTCGACGTTGAAGACCTGGAGCGCCGAGCGGTCGTCGCCGGTGAACACCGTCTGGCCGCCCTGGTTGACCGCCGTGCCGGTGGCCGTCCGCGGCCGGCCGTCGACCCACGCGTAACAGCGGCTCGCGGTGGTCAGCCGGTCGCGCAGCGCGGTGTACGGGTCGGTCGCACCCGGGTCCCGGTCGAGCTCGGCCTTCACCGTGCCGGTGAGCGCGCCCGCGTGCCGTACCACCCCCTTCTCGGCGAGCAGCCGCTGACCGCGGGCCACACTCACCTTGCCGCCGGCGGTCAGCCAGTCCGTGTCCTCGGGCGGCGGTACGCGCGAGCCGACGCCCACCTCGCCGATGTTGTACGTCTCACCGGCCGACGCGCTCTTCGCCATGTCGAAGTCGTCGAGCACGACGACCCGGCCCTCGGCCTCGGCGGCGGCGCCGCGCACGAGGAAGTCCTCCCCGACGAAGATGTTGACCGCCTTGTCGCGCCCGGCGAAGCCGAGGTTGCCGATGCCGGGGAAGGGATCGGGGCAGCTGCCCGGAACGCAGGGGCCGAGACCGCCGGGCAGCCTCGCGGCGGCCGCCGGCGCCGCCGCCGGGCCGAGGAGCAGGGCCGGGACCGCCGTGGTGGTGACCACGGCGGTGGTGACGACGGAGGCGAGCGCGGCGGACTTCCCCCGGGCCGCTCGGCGCAGGGCGGCGCTCCCGCGCCGCTTGCGGCGATAGATCCTATTTTTGGCGCTTTCGATCATTTCGCGAGTTTCGCAGTCGGTTCCGGCCCCGCCCGGGATTGGCGGCGGCGAACCGATCCGCCTGCGGACAGACCACCGAGCCGCGTGAAACGGCTCCGCCGGTCGGCGCAGGCCGAGGTGCGCGGGGGTGCGGGAGGTGCGTCGGGACCGTCGGATCAGGGGCCGGTGCGCGGGGCGGGCACGTGTACGGGGTGGGGGCCGGGTCCGGGCCCGGCCCCGTCGCGCAGGGTGTCGAGCAGCCGGCGCAGGGCGGCGCGCGGCTGCGGGGCGTCGAGGCGGGCGTCGAGGTGGGCGAGGGCCCGCTCGGCGCGGCGGCGGGCCCGGCCGGGGCGCCCGGCCCGGACGTCGGCGAGCGCCCGGGCGTACTGCGCGAGGGCCGTCGCCCAGGTGTCGTGGTGGCCGGTCTGCTGCGCGAGGGCCTGGCGGGCGGTGTGTACGGCACGGGCGGGCGCGGTCGCGGAGTGCACGATCGCCAGCGCGGCGAGGCTGACCGCCGGGGTGGGGCCGCCGGACGCGTGCGGGGGCACGGTGTCGGCGGCGTGGCGGTAGTGCGCGGCGGCGGCCGGCAGGTCGCCGCGCTGCCAGGCGAGGGTGCCGTGGACGTGCGCGATCCGGCCGACCAGGGCGTCGTCGCCGCACAGGACCGCGACCGGCCAGGCCCGGTCGAGCAGCCGCTGCGCGGCGGCCGGGTCGGCTCCGGTGGTGAGCCAGCCGGCGAGCCACTGCCCGCGGGCGGTCAGCCACTCGGCGGCGGGCAGCCGCGGCAGCAGCGCCAGGACGTGCCCGGCGCCCTCCCGGGCCCGCTCGTGGGCCACCCACCAGAACCACAGGTGGAGCACCGTCTCCAGGGCCGTCTCGGCGTGCCCGGGGTCGTGGGTGCCGCGGCGCACCAGCGCGGTGAGGTCGGCGAGTTCGTCCTGCACAAGCCGTACCGCCTGCTGCTGGAGCCCGGTGTTCCACAGGGTCTCGGCGACCGCGGCGGTGCTGCGGCAGTGCCGGGCGTGCCGGCTCGCGGCGGCGGCCGACTCGCCCGCCGCCGCGAGCCGTTCGGCGCCGAAGTCGCGGGCGGCCCGGGCCATCCGGTAGCGCGGCTCAAGCACGGAGCCGAGCTCCGAGGCCCGCTCCAGGGCCCCGATCGCGGTCAGGTGGGCGAGGGCGCCCGGTACCCGGTCGGGGGAGAGGTCGGCGCCCTCGCACACGAACACCGCGGCCCGCTCGGTGAAGTCGCCCGCGAACACGCTGAGCCGCCGCCACGCCTTCCGTACGCCCGGCTCGCACAGCGCGTGGACGGCGCCGAGCGAGGCACGCCAGGAACGGTGCCGCTTGAGCAGCGGGCCGGTCGCCGACAGCCAGCACTGTCCGTCCTGGAGACGGTCGGCGAGGTCGTCGGCGGGCAGCTCGGTCAGCTGCGCGGCGGCCAGTTCGATGGCCAGCGGATTGCCCTCCAGGAGCCGGCAGACCCGGGCGACGGCGGCCGGGTCGGGCTCGCTCGTCACCCCGTGCGCCTCCGCCGAGGCCCGAAGAAGCTCGGCCGCCGGATCGGTGGCCAGCGGGGCGAGCCGTACGACCTGCTCGTCGCCGAGCCCCAGCGGCCGCCGGGCGGTGACCAGGACGCGCAGCGCGGGCAGCGCCATGAGCAGCGACTGCACGATCCCGGCGCACTGGGCGTGCACGGGGTCGACGTCGTCCAGGATCAGCAGCAGCTCGTCGTCCGGCAACGCCCGTACCGCGTCGGCCAGATCGGGCGCCGCGCCCGCCCGGCCGTACCCGCCGGCCGCCGCGTCCAGTGCCTGTGCGATCCGTCCGGCGAGCGCCCGCGGCCCCACCGGCACCCCGTCGTGCCACCGCACCCGCACCATCGCCCGCCACGGCGCCTCCTCCGGGGCCGCCGCGGCCAGCGCGAGCCGGCTCTTCCCGACCCCGGCGGCTCCGGTCACACTCACCAGCCGATGCGCCCCGAGCGCCGCCCGCACCACCGCGAGCTCCACCTCCCGCCCGACCAGCCCCTGCGGTCCCTGCGGCCCCTGCGGCCCCGCGCCCCGCTCCAGCAGCCGCACCCCGCCGCCGCCCTGCCCTGCCCACACGCCCACTACCCCCGTCACGTCGTCCCACATCTCCTCACCCGGCCCCCGAACCCGCAGGTCCCACGCGCAGAACCGTCACTGCAAAGGGCGTCACGGCACGTCAACGCGGAAGGGCGGGGTGAGGTAGCGCGGATGACGCGGCTGTCACCCTCCTCGGTGATGGACACGAGCCGAGGGGACCTGCCGGGACTACAGTGAGGCGGCTCGGCGTCCGCCGGCGAGGACGGCACCGTCACGGATCAAGCCACCCGGGAGCCACTCCCCGACACCCCGCCCCCCGGCCGAAAACCACCCCTGACCAGCGAAAAGGACCCTCCCGAAGGAGGGTCCCGATGTTGCGCCCCCGGCAGGACTCGAACCTGCGGCCAAGTGCTTAGAAGGCACTGGGTGGGTGGGGGAGTGGGGCGGCTCTGACCTGGGCGAACGTACTTGGACGCCCGTCCCTCCCGAAAACTTCGGGCCTTTTCGGGATGGCAGCGAGGGGCGCGCGCTCCGAGGGGCGATGGGCCCCCGGGCCTCAGCTGCGCTGCGTTGGGATGCTCGGGTTGGCGTGCGGGGCCATGCGACTGTTGTTCAACATCCCGTTGTGCCGGTCCCGCAGGTGGCGGAGGAGGAGGGTTGCCGTGAGGTCTCCAACGGACATGTTGGACTCGAATGCGGCCTGGCTGTTCTCGTCAGCCCCATCATGGGCTTGCGCGCAACGCTATGATCGGTTGATCGCGCAATATCCGGCATGTCTGCCAGAGGAGGCATGTTGTTGCATCAGCCCGTTCACTCCTCCAATCTCCGGTCAGTTGCCTATGACGAGGTGGGGTGGGTGCTTGAGGTTGCCTTTCATGGGGGTCGGCTGTACCGCTACGACGGAGTTCCTCCGCAGGTGCACGCGGCTCTGATGGCCGCTCCCAGTAAGGGGACCTTCCTGGCCCGGTTCATCAAGGGCCGCTACCCCTACCGTCGGATTTAGGCGGCCTGCTTGGTGGCCCCGTCCCGGTGTTGTTGCGTCGAGGTACGTCTGCGCGCCCTGGTTCGCGGGGGTGCCTGCTTGCGGGGTGCGGCCGGAGGTTGCAGAGACCGAGGATGGCACTGCGATGGACACTCTAGGATGAGCCGTCTGGGGTTGGGAGAAGCGCCAGGACTCTCTGTCAGTGCGGGCTGCGGTCGCGCGAAGGGAGTGCTGGCACGGAAGTTGGAGCGGTCGCGCAGTGCACCTGAACAACTTTGGCGTGAGCGGCTTCCGTTCGTTGACCGATATCACGGACATCCCGATCGGGAAGCCCACGATCCTCGCCGGCCACAATGACGGGGGTAAGAGCGCGGTACTGGGCGCTCTTGCCTTCCTGCTCGGCAAGCATGAGCTGACACTCGACGATCGCACCTATCTCGATGCCATCCAGGGCGACGAGTCCGCTACGCCGCTGCGGTGTGCGGAGACCAGCGTTGTCGGATGGTTCACCCTGGACGCTTGGGAGCAGAGCGAGTTCGACCTTCCTGAGCGGGTTCAGCTGCGCCGTTGTGCTGGGGAGGACCTCGTGGCGAGGCTGGAGCTTTGGGAGCCGGTTCCGGATGATGAGCGGCTGCGTGATCTGTCGCAGTATCAGGTGGCTGAAGCGAAGGCGTTGGTGAAGGACCTGGGGCTTGCACCTCGCTCAACGCGCAAGCCAGACCTGCTGGGGGCCCTACGCGCGTACGGGCGTCAGCACGCCAGTTCGGATGGCTGGGTTTCCGCACCGGCTGGTCTCGACAAGCGCATGCCACGCTATCTCTCGTTCGACGGCAAGGCTGCCAAGCCTGATGACGCCGTCCGGACTGCGTTGATCGGCCGCTTCACCAGCCACATGGCTGATCCTGAGCTCAAGGGCAAGCTCTCTGCAATCGAGGACGAGGTCCAGGATCGGCTTCGCCTCGACGCGAAGTCGCTGTGTGATCACATTCAGACGCGCTGCCCGGACCTGCAGAAGGTCTCTGTCGACCCTGACGTGTCCTTCCAGCAAGGGTTCAAGGGTGCGCCGCTGCGCATCGCACGACGTGCAGGGGAGGCGGTGGGGCTGGACCGCACCGGGCTGGGCAGCAACCGCCGCATATCGCTGGCGATCTGGGAGTGGACCCAGGAACTGCTGGCAGCGGAGGAGGACACCGCCCCTACCGTCGTCCAAGGTGAGGGTGAGCCGCTCGAGCCTCCGGCCCTACAGACGATCGTGGTGTATGACGAGCCGGACACTCACCTCGATTACACGCATCAGCGCAAGATCATGCAGTTGATTCGGGCGCAAAGCGACGTCCGTGATGTCAATGTAGTGGTGGCAACCCATTCGATGAACCTCATCGATGGGGTCGACATCTCCGACGTGGTGCATCTCAAACTGGAGAATCACCGGACGGTCGTCGAGCGGCTCGGGGCCGGAGCTCTCGGGGAAGAGATTGACGACCACCTGGGCAAGATCGCTGCTGCGGTCGGTCTGAGGAACTCGGTGCTGCTGCACGAGCGCTGCTTCCTGGCGGTGGAAGGTGAAACCGAGCAGCAAGCTTTCCCTCTGTTGTTCCGGCTGTGCGAGGCGCTGTCGCTGCAGGCGGCCGGTATCGCCCTGTGGGCGTGCTTCAACAATGAAGGCGCCCTGCACCTGGCCCGCTACCTCGTCAAGCAGGGCCGCGAGGTCATGCTGGTAGTTGATGCCGACAGTCGCAACGTGAGTAAGAGCATCTTCAAAACCCCCAAGCTCACCCAATTCTTCGGTACTGATGCCTCCCGCTACGTGAAATTCCTCGGAGAACCCGAGGGCAACAGTCCGCAGGCGGAGAAGTTCAACGAGCTTGAGGAGCTCTTCAAGGACGGCGTATGGGCTCGTGTCGCCAACAAGATCTGGCCGAAGGATGACGCCTCCTGGCAGCCTGCCGACTTCGCTGCCCTTCGCGGCCAGGGCAAGTTCAGTGCCAAGGTGCAGCAGATGCTGCAGGCCGGCAGCGCTAGCGGTCCCGGCGGCAAGCCCCAGATGATGTCGGATCTGGCCATGGCCCTGGATGATCCGCAGGATGTGCCGGAGCAGCTGCGGAACGTCTTCAAGGAGCTCAGGAAGGCAGCTTCCTGAGTCGTCCTTTTGTCGCTAGCCCATCACCAGTGTTGGTTCGATCCTGCCGGCGGCGGGCTAGCATGCGCTCCTTACGTTGCTCCAGAGTGGGAGCCACCCACTCATGCCAGCCCACAGGCGGCTTCCACCGCTGCATGTGCTCGCGCTCTTCGATCCCACACCAGCGGCAGCCGCTTGGCGTAGGTATGCGCAGGTCAGACCTCTCGGTGGACATCTCCACTCCTTCCCCCTGACCACATTCTGCCCAACACCACTGACAACACCCCGTCCCCGGGAATGCCCAGGCGAAGTGGTTCTCCATCTCGGTCGAGGCGACGAGCGCGGATACTCCACTCTGCGGCAGGTCTTCCGTAGCCGCGACTCCGCACGTAGAGGTAAGTCGGCTTGAGCAGGGGTTCTGGGTGTACCGGCTGCGCTCGGATCGGAGTTTCTACGGAGTGGCAGTCGACGGATCCAGCCCGTTCGGTCTGGAGAGAGCGGAGCACATGCGGTCCAGGCGCAAGTTGCAGGCGGGCTGTCGTGTCCCGTGCGGGACGTGGGACCGTCACCGGTGCGCTCCCTTACTACACGCCCGAGGGTGCGGATTCTGCAGTTCCTGCTGGATGCCGGCAGGGTGCTTCGGGAGCCATGCAGCGTTATCGGTGGCTTGGTGCATGGTGGCTGGCACACTCATGACTGATCACTACTGCAACGATCCTTGTGGCGATGGTCGTTGCAGTAATGGTCATCAAACAGTGGTTCCCCGGCCCTACGGCCTGGGGTGTTCGAGGATGGCTAGTCCGCGATAGGGAAGGCAAGTTCGCGGAACCTGCCCCGTACGGCGGCGAGCGGTTCGCGGTCGCGAGTGAAGAACAGTTTGTTGGTGAGAAGTGCTGCCCAGCGTTGCTGTTTCGGGCTGATCCACATACCTGTGCCGGTGAAGCCGTAGTGGACCCAGACGTCCTCCCGTAGCTCGGTGTCGGGCACGGGGTGCCAGAAGAGGCCGCGGGCGGGGGTGAGTTCGCCGGTGCGGATGCGTAGGGAGTCGGCGATCCAGGTCGGGCCGAAGGCGGCCTGCGTCGGGGCGAGCATGTGGCGGAGGAAGCGGCTGAGGTCGGCGAGGGTGGAGAAGGCGCCGGCGATGCCGCAGGTGCCGCCGAGGAGGCGGGCGGAGAAGTCGTGGGCGGTGCCCTTGAGGCGGGTGCCGGTTTCCTCGTCGAGTTCGGTGGGGGCGCAGCGGGTTTCGGCGTCGGCAGGCAGGGGCCCGAAGTGGGTTTCGGTCATGCCGAGCGGAGACCAGATCCGGTTCGTGGCCAGGTGGCCGAGGGGCTGGCCGGAGAGGTGCTCGGCCAGGTAGCCGAGGATCAGGGCAGCTCGGTCGGTGTACTCGACGGCCTGGCTGGGTTCGCGGTGGAGGGGCTCGTGGAGGACGCCGTCGCGGATGTCCTGGGGGTCGGTGCCGTAGAGGTTCTTGAGGTTGGCGCGCAGCGGCAGGCCGGCCGTGTGGGTCAGGAGTTCGTGGGTGGTGACCTGGGCGAGCGGGTGGCCGGTGACCTCGGGCCAGAAGGTGCCGAGCGGGGTGTGGAGCTGGAGCTTGCCCTCTTCCACGAGGGTGCCGATGACGGCCCACACGGCGACGATCTTGGTGAGACTGGCGATGTCGAAGACGGTGTCGAGCCGCATCGGCTCGTCCGGACGGGTCGGGTCGAGGAGGCCGACCGCACCGCTCGCCGTCGTACCGGAGGCGTTACCGACGGCCCAGACGGCTCCCGGGTAGACCCGGTCGCGGACGCCGTCCTGGAGGAGCTGCTCAATGCGCGGGATGTCGAGCGTCATGGTGTTCCGATCGTAGTGAGACGGCCGGTCCTGGTGGGGGTGCGCCACGGGTGATCAGGCGAGCCGCCTGCCGAGAGCGGCGAGGGCTTCGGCGGTGGCGCTCAGGGGGAAGCGGGCCGCGTTGGCGGTGCCGGCCGCGCGGAGCGCCGGCAGGAGGCCGGGGCTGGTGCGGAGGCGGTCGAGTTCGCGGGCGACGGCGTGCGGGTCGGCGAAGTCTGTGGCGAGACCGGTGCCGCCCAGTGCCTCGGTGAGACCGGGAACGGGTTGGTAGAGGACAGGGAGGCCGCATGCCTGGGCTTCGAGTGCCACAAGGCCCATGGCCTCCAGCGTCGTGGAGGGCATCACCAGGACGTCGTGGTCGGCGAAGGTCCTCCAGAGCTGCGGCCGGCGTAGCCAGCCGAGGTAGTGGACGTGTACTCCGCTCTGGTGGAGACGCGGGCGAAGGGCGTGAAACTCGGCTCGCGGTGCGGCGATGGACAGCTCGACGGACTGGGTGAGCGGGAGCGCCGAGAGGAGACTGTCGAAGCCCTTCTCGGGGGTGAGGCGGCCGGCGTACAGGATCCGCAGGTGGCTGGAGGGCTGGTTCCGGCGCCGTGGGGGAGGGGTGGCGATGAGGTGGTCGGGGATGCCCCAGGGGATCTTCTCGATCTTGCGGCGTCGGGTGTCGGGGGCGAGGAGGAGCAGTCGGTCCGCCATCGCACCGGTCGGCACCACGATCGCGTCGGCGGCCCAGGCTGCCTCGCGCAGGGTGGCCAACTGTTCGGGGTGTGTTTCGGCGAAGAGGAGGTCGGTCCCGTGAACCAGGGCGATCCGAGGGAGCTTTGGGAAGGCTCTGAGCAGGGCCGGGGCGGCGCCGAAGGCCAAGTGCTGCAGGTGTAGGACTCCGGCGTCGCCCGGATCCACCGCCTCGGCCAGGACTCGCTGGAGGGTGGCGACGTAGCGGCGGAAGGCGTACCCCGTCAGGCACTTTCCCGACGCCTGCACCAGCTCCAGACCCGCCGGCATGGGCGGCCGCAGGCCCCTGTGCTCGGGCGCGAGCATGAAGGCGCGGGCGGGCAGGAGGGGAACGCGGCCGGTGTAGAGGTCCAGGAAGAGCTCGACGCTTCCGCCGGGGCTCGGGAACGGCAGGTCGAGAGCGGTGACGACGGTGGGGTTCACGCGGGGCCTCCCGGGTTCTCCTCGTAGAGGCGGGAGGTTTCGATGCCCTGGCTGGCCCGGTATTTGAGGCCGTGGTTCTGGTAGCTGGCCGTGGCGCCGAGGGCCTGGAGGAAGACCAGCTTGCCGAACGTCATGCGCGGGTAGACCCGGACCGGCCGGCTCGCCCAGATCTCCAGGGTCCAGCGGATGGCGTGGCCCTGGTGCCCGAGGGGAGCGGAGACGTGGACCCAGATGCCGAGCGCGCCGATCGTCCGGTCGCCGTTGAGGAACTGCGCGTACGCCTCCGAGCCGGTCCGCTCGTACGTCGTCCCCAGGTAGAGGACCTCCGGCCGCAGTACGTACCCGGCCTCGGGGATCGGCACCTCCTGGAAGTCGGTCGGCCTCGCCGCGTCCAGGGAGCCGTCGTGGAAGCGCAGGGTGTCGCCGAGACGCCAGTCGTAGGCGTTGGGGGAGATCCTCCGCGGCTCGTACGGCTCGATGGTGATCTCGCCGGCGGCCCGGGCGGCGGCGATGGCGGGGCCGGTGAGGATCACGAGGCCACCGCCCCGAGGGCGCCGAGGTCGCGCCAGTACGCAGAGGGCTGGGGTCCGGCGGACGACTGGTACTTGCCCGCGTAGAGGGCCACCGGGCCGACCGACACGAAGAACATGATCTGCCCGATCCGCATGCCCGGATACACGCGCAGCGGTCGGATCGGGGAGAGCATGAGCGTCCACTGGCCGTGGAAGCCGATGTCACCGATGGGAGCGGTGATCTCGACGAACAGGCCGAGGCGGCCGACCGAGGAGCGGCCGAAGAGCAGGGGCACGAAGGTGTCCGAGCCGACTTCCTCGATGGTGTGGCCGAGGTAGAGCTGGCCGGGCTGGAGCTCGAAGCCGTCCGGCCCGATCTCGATCGGCTCGGTGGCGTTCGGCCTGTGGGCGTCCAGGGCGTGTCCGGTGTAGGTGAGCAGGGTCCCGCCGAGACGGACGTTGTAGCTGTTCGGGTTCACCTGCGTCGGTTCGAACGGGGAGATGCGAATGCGGCCGTCGACCGTGGCCTGGGTGATTTCGGGGCCGGTGAGGATCATCGGGAGTCTCCCTCGGTGAGCGTGTGCTGCACGGCCTGGCTGAGACGGACGCCGGCCTGCCGGGTACGGCCCCCGAGGTAGGTGTCGGCGAGGTAGCCGGTGGTCAGCACGGTCGGCAGGCGGTCGGGCAGGGGACGGGGCGCGGACACGACCGGGCCCGTCTGCGCGGTGAGGTGGGGGAGCAGGGCCGCCGGGTCCGTGAGGAAGGGCTCCGGCACGTGCGCGTGGACGAGCTGGTTGTCGAAGGGCTCGATGGCCAGGAGGTCGCCCTGCGTGAGTACGGTCCCCAACCGGGGAGATCGAAGTGCGGTCTCGTTCAGCAGGACGACTTCGGCGCCCAGACCGCTGTGGAGGCGGCCGGCGACGTCAGCGAGCAGTGCGTGACGGTCGAGCAGGCCGTTCGCGTACGGGGCCCGGAGCGGACCGATCGAGGTCCGCAGTTCCCCGTGGAGGGCGTCAATGGCCTCCTGTACGGGGGAAAGCTGGCGGGGGAAGCCGGCTGCCGGTGGGAACGAGCCCACCTGGGCGGTCCAGCCCGTGCCCACGGGCTCGGCCAGCGCGTACCCGGCACCGAGTTCACCTCCCTTGAGGACGAGCGCGTCTCCCACGGGCACCGGTTCTGGCCGATCGCTGTGACAGTGCCCGGCGAAGACGACGTTCAGGAGCGGGCAGGCAGCAGCCAGCTTGAGATCCTCGTCGAACCCGGAGTGGCTGAGCACCACCCAGGAGTCGGCCCGGTGGTGATGGGTCAGCATCAGCTCGCGCAGGGTCTGGACGGGTTCGGTGACACGGTGTCCGGCGCGCTGGTCGGCAGGGATGGCGTTGAACGCCTGGGGCCCGATGACACCCGTGACGGCGACGCGGCGAGCCCCGACCTTCACGAACCGGGCCGGATGGAAGAGCCGCTTGCCGGTCTCGGAATCCACGGCGTTCGCGCACACGGTGATGTCGTGGAGGCCGGGGTCGAAGTGGTGGATCCAGCCGTGGTTGCCGGGGACGACGGCGTCGTAGAGACCGACCAGGACGTCTCGCTCGATGCGGCCCTGACCGAGCCGGTAGTAGCCGGTGCCCTCGAAGAAGTCCCCGCAGTCGACGACGAAGCTGTCGTGCCTCCTGGCGTGCAGGTACGCGAGCATCGGTACGGCGTCGTCGAAGGCCGAGTGGAAATCTGTGGTGGCGATGATCCGCCGGAGGTGTCTGGCCACGGTCATGGGGTGACCTCGCAGATGTCGGCACCGAGGGCGAGGAGCTTGCCGGGCAGGTCGGCGTGGCCGCGGCGGATCTGGTCGACCCCGCCGAGCGTGGTGACGCCACGGGCGGTGAGCCCGGCGACCATCAGCGCCGAACCCGTGCGGATGTCGGTCGCCTCCACTCCGGCACCCGTCAGCCGCTGGGGTCCGGTGAACCGGCACTCGGTGGAGGACAGTTCGGTGATCTCCCCGCCCATGCGGACGAGCTGAGGGATGAGGTTGCTGTGGCGCCCGGGGTTGATCGGGTCCGAGAACAGGTGCGTGCCGGGGAACCCCAGGGCGAGCCCGAGCAGCGGCGGTTCGAAGTCGGCGTCGAGGCCGTTGGGCGCGAGGGTGGCCGTGGCGCGCAGGGGGCGGCCGGTCGGCTGGGTGTCCCGACCATGGACGACCAGTGCCTCGGGCTCCTCGGACGTGGGGATCCCCATCCGGTTCAGCGCTGCGGTCATCGGTGCGACGTCGGATCCGTGGACGCCTTCGATCCGCGCGGTGCCGCCGGTGGCGGCCACGGCACAGGCCAGGGTCCCGGCCTCGATCTTGTCGCCCGGCACCTTCCAGACGGGCGCGTCCTCCGAAGCAGAAGACGGAGGGGTGAGAGTGAGGACGCGTTCGCCGGCACGGTACTCGTACCCGACAGCCGCCAGCGCGCTCAGCACGCAGAGGACCTCCGGGGAGAGGTTCGGCTGCCCGAGCCGCAGCGGCGCACCTGCGACCACGGCGCGCAGCACAGCGACGATCGTCGCCCCGCGCGAGCGGAACGGCAGGACCAGCGACACCGTCCCACGGACCGCCCTGCCGGCTTCGACCACGTACCCGCGATCGTCCACGCGGACGCGGTCGCCGAAGGCTTCGTACACCTTGAAGTGCTGTTCCATGCCGCGGTCGCCGATCCGGCAACCGCCCGGCCAGGGAAGCCGGGCGCGGCCGCACAGGGCCATCAGAGCGGGGACGAGGTAGTACGAGGCACGGATGCTGGAGGCGGCCTCACCCAGGCCGTCGGGCGCAGGGGCCGCCTCGCCGGGAAGGACGAGGACGGTGTGGCTGTCACCGACCGGATGGGCCGTGTTCCAGCCCGCCTGCCGCAGCAGATCGAGCAGCGTCTGGACGTCGGAGCTGGCGGGCACGCTGTCGAGACGGACGGGGCGAAGGAGCGCCGCCGCGGCCGCGACGAGCGGGAGCGCGGCGTTCTTCGAACCGTCGACTGCCACCGCACCGGTAAGGGGCCGGCCGGGCCGGATCGCGATCACCTGGGACGTGACGGCGGGGACTCGGGTACTCACGTACCACTCCTCTGCGTAGGAAGGGACAAAGCGGCACCGGCCCCGGCCGGAGGCGGGGCGGCCATGTCGATCTCGGCCCAGCAGCACTTGCCGGACCCCGTCGGCGCTGTGCCGAAGCGGTCAGCGAGCACGCCGACGAGGAAGAGACCGCGGCCGCCCTCGCTGTCCTCGTCCGGCAGCGCCGGCTTCGGCAGAGTGCGGCTCCCGTCGCTGACCTCCACCCGCAGAACCGCGTCGGAGAACTGGGCTACGACGCTGATCGGCTGATGACCGGCGTAACGGACCGCGTTGGTGACGAGCTCGCTGACGACCAGCTCGGCCGTGTGGACGGCTTCCGGCGCCGCGGGCATCGCCGGCCAGGTGGCTATGGCCTGCCGCACCTGGCGTCGTGCCGTGGGCACAGCAACCGGTGTCGGCAGGAGAGTGAAGGTGAGCTGGTGCGCTTCCACGAGCGGCCTCCAGGATTCGGATCGACCACCCCAAGGAACCGCGTAGGACTCGTTGTTCGCGACGCTTCGTGCCCGCACCGCATCGTCTATGCAGAAGCCGCATGACGCCCCCGTACCGCTCGCCTACGCTGCGTCTGGAGGGCATGCTCGACGCGGACAGAAGGGCATGGATGGCAGACGTGAGGACCGAGGCCGAGAGGATCGGCGAGACGATCAAACGAGCCCGGCAGCGCACCGGCCGCTCGCAGGCGGACGTCGCCACCGCGCTGGGCTATCACCAGTCCAAACTCAGCCGCCTGGAGAGCGGACGGGGCACGGAGGACACCCGGGTCTTACGCGCCGTCGCCGCCGAACTCGGCATTCCCCTCCACAACCTCGGCCTGAGTGAGTCCGGCCCGTCCGTAGAACCGACCGACGACCCCGAGACAGAAGACATGCGCCGCCGCACCTTCCTCGCCGCGAGCATCGCGTCCCTCGCGGCTCCCACCGCACCTGCCACAGCTGCCCACGACGACCTCGTCCGGGCTCTTCTCCCGGGCGCACGCACGGCGTCCGCCCGAGCGGACGGCATGGATCAGGAGCCCCTGGAATCACGGGTCGCCGAGGCACGGCGCCTCTTCCACACCTGCGACTACGCAGCGCTGGAGGCCACTCTCCCCGGTCTCCTCGCCGACCTGCGCGAAGCCGCCGGCGATCACCACGGCGATGCTGCGATGACCGGGCTCCTGGCCACGGCCTACCAAACCTCCACAAGCCTGCTGCTCAAACAGGGAGACCACGGCAACGCCTGGCTCGCCGTGGGCCGTGCCACGGCCGAAGCAGAACGCTGCGGCGACCCGGTCGTTCTCGCCTCCAGCGTCCGCGTCCACGCCCACGTCCTGACCCGCGAGAAGCACACGGCCCAGGCCATCACCCTGGTCCGGCACACCGCCGGCCAGCTCGCAGGAGCATACGACCTGCGCTCCCCGCGCTACCTCGCGGCCGTAGGACTTCTCCTCCTACGAGGCGTGACTGCCGCCAGCACGGCCGGCGATCGTGCCGCCACGCGCGAGTTCCTCGACGAGGCGCGGGACATCGCCCGTTACGTCGCACTCGACCGCCCCGATGCCTGGGCCAACTTCAGCCCCACGAACGTTGCCCTCCATGCGGTAAGCGCCTCGGTCGCCTTCGGCGACGCCGGCATCGCCCTGAACACCGCCGCGCCCCTCATGCGCCGCCACATCCCCGTCCCCGAACGCCGGGCGGCGCTGTGGGTCGAGGCCGCCCGCGCCTACAACCAGCAGGGCCGCCTCGCCGAGGGCTACCAAGCCCTCCGCATCGCCGAGACCTGCGCCGCCCAGGACGTACGCCGTCCTGCCGTCCGCGACCTGGTCGCCGACATGGCCGCCCGAGATCGGCGACGTACGCTGCCCGAGCTCCACCACTTCAGCCGCCGACTGGGAGTCCCCGCGTGAGCGCACAGCCGTTCCTCTACGTCGTCGTCTGCGCCGCCGGCAACGCGGGCGACGCCCACAAGCTGATCACCGCCGCGCAGGAGCAGGGCTGGGGCGTCGGCGTCATCGCCACCCCCCAGGGCCTCGGCTTCCTCGACACCAAGGCGATCGAGGCCCAGACCGGCTACCCGATCCGCTCGGCCTGGCGCAGCCCCGGAGACCCGCGCCCCCTCCCGCCCGCCGACGCCATCGCCGTCGCGCCCGCCACCTTCAACACGGTCAACAAGTGGGCCGCCGGCATCGCCGACACCCTCGCGCTGGGAATCCTGTGCGAGGCGTACGGAATGGGCATCCCGACGGTCGTCCTGCCGTACGTGAACGCAGCCATGGCCGCGCATCCGGCGTACGGCCAGAGCCTGGCCCAGCTACGGGAGATGGGCGTCCGGTTCGGGTCGTACGAACCGCACCGGCCGAAGGCGGGCGGGGGAGCGGACCGCTTCCGGTGGGAGGAGGCGCTGGAGCTGCTGGAGGATCACGCCTCCTGATTGCTCAGGCGAAAGCGGTCGGTCATGCGCCGCAACTTCTTGCGTGTGGCTGCTCGTTCGGCGTACACGATGCTGCGGAGGGTGGAGCGGGCGATGGGGGGGTACGTACGAGCTGGGGTGCGATCCGCTCGGCGGTCTCCAGCTCGACGAGGGCCTTGTCGCGGTTGCCGTCCTACAGCCAGGCCCGCGCGATGTCCATATGGTGGTGTCCCTGACGGGAGTTGACGGGCGCGGAGCGTGAGGGCCTTGCGGAGGATTCCCGCCGCAGCCCGGTGACCGAGTGCGGCGACGGTCGTTTGGCGGACCATGAAGAAGATCATTGCCACAGCGGCCCTGGCCCTGACGAGCCTCGCGCTCGCGTCCCCGGCGCACGCCGACAACGACAGCAACTTCGGACCGGGCATCAACGCCGCCAACAACTGGAACTTCAGCGCCGCTGCCGTCTGCTTCCAGGAGCTGGCGGTCGTCCCGGTGGGCGGGGCGTGGGAAGGCAACACCGTCAACCACTGCACCAACGGCAACGTCCTCAACCACAACGGCTGATCGCACGGTCCAGCGAGCCATGTCCATGCAGTGGACAGAGCGGCAGTCCACCGAGTGGACGGGCTGGCTGTCCACTGAATGGACATGCCGATGCATCACGTGTGGTTGGCGCCGTGTCACCGACTCCTTGGCCGGGATGCCGTGGGCGGGACATGCGATGGGGTGGCGGAGCTGGGATGAATCGGCGTCGCGGCCATGCGGGGCGAGGGCTTTTCGGCTGTGGGTTCTCGCAGGCGGGTCAGGCGCCAGGTCAGGACTTCGCTGAGGTTGTTGGCGGTGTCGAGTTCTCGATGGCCGGCGGCTTGGGCGAGGAGTTGCGCGGGGGAGTGGCCGGCTGCTGTGGCCTCGTTGAGGGTGGTGGCCAGGGCGGGCCAGTCGGGCTCGGCGAGGATCCGCTCGGCCAGGGCGGGCAGAGCGTGGCGTACTGCGGTGGCCTGCCGGTTCAGCTGCCACTGCGGGAGGCATTCGCCCTGTTGGCGGAGCATGGCCAAGGGCTCGGTGGCTGCGGTTCGGTGGGCCGCACGGAAGTGGACGGCTGCTTGCTGTGCGGCCTCGGCCTGTTGGTGGTGGTCGCGAGTGCGGTGCCAGTGCTGGGCGGCGATGACCGCGAGCAGGAGGGCGTCGAGGGCGAGCACGAGCAGTGCGCCGTCCTTGGGGGCAGGCTGTCGCAGGATTGCCTTCACCGCCTGCAGGGTGGCCTGGGCCTGCTGGTGATGGGCGGGGATACGGGACCTGCCGGCGTGCTCGAAGGCGGTGGCGGCCTGGAAGAGCTGGGGCCGGAGATCGGCGGGAGCTAGCACGGGCAGCGCGTTGAGGGCTTCGAGGAGGACGGCGATGTGGGCCTGTGCGTCCTCGTCCTCGCTGTGGGTGAGGCTGTCGGGCACCTTGTCGACGGCGATGGCGAGCCGTCGCCAGGTCGTGGCTTCGGTCCGCTCCGCCGGGGTTGTGGCTGTGGTCGTGAGGCGTTCGGCGATCTTGGGGTACGAGAGGTCGGGGGCGAGGGTGGAGCCGGAGAACCACACCGGTTCGCCCTGGGCGTTGGTGTCGCCGGCGAGGGCGACCTTGTAGCCACGTATGTCGCCGGAGGGGAAGTGCTGGACGTCGATCATGGCCCCGGTTCCTTCGATGATCCGGAAGAGTTCCTCAGTGGTGGTGGCTGCTGAGACGGCGGTGCGGACGATGGTGCGCAGGCGTTCCCGGGACGTTCGCGTGGTCCCTGTGCGGCGGGCCTTCTCCTGTTCGGCGCGGGTCGGGCGTTTGGCGGCGGTGCGGTCGCCGCGCGGGATGTGGCGGAGGCCGTACTCCTTCTCGATGGCGACGAGTTCCTTGTCGGCGCGTACGAAGTCGTTCCAGTTGCGGGGCGGGCGGAGGTCGCCTCGGACCTTGGTGGCGACGATGTGGATGTGGTCGTCGGCGTGGCGGACGGCGATCCAGCGGCAGGCGTCGGGGTCGCCGTCCGGGGCGATGCCGGTGGCGTCGAGGACGCGGCGGGCGATGGCGGCCCACTTGTCGTCGGTCAGGTGGCGGTCTTCGGGGGCGGTGCGGATCGAGCAGTGCCAGACGTGGCTCTTCGGTGCCTTGTGGCCGGCCTGCTTGACCCGCAGGTCGAGGGCGGTGGCGAGCTGGGCGAGGGTGGCGTCGGGGTCGCGGCCGGGGTCGGGGGCGAAGCCGTCCCAGGAGGCGACGAGGTGGGGGTCGGTGTGCTCGTTGGCTCGGCCGGGCCCGTACAGGTAGTTCAGGACGCCCCGGGTCTTGTGGCCGGGCTTGCCGATCTTCGCGATCATCAGGCCGCCAGGCTGTGTGTGGCGGTCGCATTCGCGGCGGTGTCGACCGCCGCGACCGCCTGCCGCACCGCCGCCACGAGGTGGCGGGCCTCCGAGAGCACGGTGGCGTCTACAGGGTGGGCCTCGCCGCCAGAGTTGAGGCGGTGGGCGATCTGGTTCGCGTTCGTGCCGATCCTGGCGAGCTGGGTACGCAGCGCGGCGTACTCGTCGATCAGGTCGTCGACGGCGGTCCGCTCGGCGGGAAGGGTGAGGTCGCCGTTGATGTGGGCCATGACGACGGCGCCGACGAAGTGCGAGCCGGCCAGACCGCGGTGGCGGGCTTCAGCGAGGATCGCCTGCTTCTCGGCAAGGCTGTAGCGGACGTCGACACGCTCCTTGCGCTGCACGTCCTGGCGGGCGCGACGGCGGGCGACACGGCGCAGCGCGGCCTCGTCCGCCGCGCGCACACCCCCTATCCCCGGTGCGCCCTCGCGCCGGGGACCCGACGCCTCCGCCACCCCCGGGGCGGAGGCTTCCGCGTGGGACCGGCCCTTGGACGGTCCAGCGCCATACCTTGCTCCGCCCGGGGCAGGGCTGGAGGTCACCGACGGCTGGTCGGTGGGGGTCTGGGCGTGGCTGTCGTGCATCGGTGTGTTCCTTCGGAGTGAGTGCTGGAGCAGCGACTGTGTGGGCAGGAGATGACGGGGGATGTCAGGCGGCGGTCGCCAGCTTCGTGGTGGTGGCCGCTTCCTCCAGGGCGGTGTCGGCGGCCTTCTGGGCCCGAGCCCTGTCGACGGTGTAGCCCTCGGCGCGGGCCGTGCGCTCCAGGTCGGTACGGCGGACGGCGCCGGTCTCGTTGCGCATCTGGCGGGCGAGCTCCAGGAGGTACGCGTCAGGGGCGCTGGACTTGCGTCCGCCAGGTTTCGGCGTTGCCTTCCTCGGTGGTGTGGCGGCGGCGGGTGGTGGCGCCGTGGCGGGGGAGGCCGTTGCGGTCGGCGGCTTCGGCTGTGGCGTGGCGGTCGGCTGCGTCTGGCGCTGCTTGGCGGAGATGACGGTGGTGGCGGGCGGTGGCGGTCCTTCACTGGGCGCCTTGTCCGTTGGCGGTTCGGCCGCCACCACCGGCTTGTTGATGGTGAGGTGGCGGTTGATGACGAGGTAGAGGTGGACGGCGCCTGCGAGGGCGAGTGGGGCGATGGCGGACAGGGCGCCGACGGTGGCGTTGTTGAGGTGGAGGCGGGCCTGTTCGTTGAGGCGGATGGCGTGCAGGGCGTTGGCCCAGATGCTGGCGCCGGTCGCCAGAGTGACGAGGGTCCACACGTACAGGCGGGAGCGGAGCGGGGCGGTGCGCAGGATGAGCAGGGCGGTGACGCCGAGGGCGATGAAGCCGTCGATGACGAGGGGGAAGAGGTAGGTCAGCGGTCCACTGATGTGGGCGGCGACGGCCATCTGCCGCAGGGCGTCGTAGGAGAGGACGAAGCCGACGGTGGCGATCAGGGTGATCCCCATGAGGAGGGGGCGTCCTCGCTGCTCGATGGCGGGGCGTATCGGGGCAGGGGTAGACACGGGCAGGACTCTCCGAGGGCGGTGCGGGGGAGCGGACGGGGGCCGTCGGGGGTCAGGCGACGGGCTTTGTGCGGCGGCGGTCGGGGCCGTCGAGGATGACCCGTTCGGTCATCTGGGCGAGGCGGGAGGAGACGCGGTCGCCGAGGGCCGAGCGCAGGGCGTCGGTGGTGAGGTTGGTGGTGATCAGGGTGGGGCGCAGATGCTCGTACCGGTGGTTGATCAGCCGGTAGGTGAGCTCCTCGGTCCACTCGCTGGTCTTCGCCGCGCCGAGGTCGTCCAGGAGCAGCAGCGGGCAGCGCATCAGGCTCTGCAGCTCGCGCTCGCTGTCGAATCCGGGTCGTGGGCGCAGGCGGGCGTACAGGTCGGCGGCGGTGACGGCTTCCCAGCGCAGGCGGACCCCGGCGGCGAGCAGGCTGCGGATGGCTCCGTACGCCTGGTGGGTCTTGCCGGTGCCGGTCGGGCCGAGGATCCGCAGCGAGGGGCCCTCCGCGATGCCCGGGGCGCCGGATGGGCCGGGGCGTCCTGCGCGGGCGATCTCGTCCGTCCAGGCGGTGACCTGGGGGTGGTCGGCGAGGGCGTGGCGGTAGCGGGCGGGGATGCGGGCTTCGGCTAGTTGCAGCGCGGTGACCGGCTCAGGCGCTGGCTCCCGGGCGGCGCCGTCGGGGGCGATGCCGCGCTGCGCCAGGACGTCGCCAAGTCGCCCGGTGATCCGGGCGGGCTGCTGCTGGGCGCGCGTGAGGTTGGCGGTCAGAGGTCCCCTCCGTAGGCGGCGGCGTCGGTGGGGTTGGTCCACGGACGGTGGGGAGCGGAGGTCGAGGCGATGGCGTTCATGGCTTCGTGCACGAGGCTGGGCAGGGTGCTCGGGTGCAGGCCCTTGGCGCGGTGGCGGGCGAGGCCGGCGCGGATGTGGTCCGGGGAGATGCCCTCGGCGAGGAGTTGCTTCACCTCGCGGCCGAGATGGCCGAGCACGGCCTGAGGCGGGCGGTGGGCGCACCCGGAGGCGTACTCGCCGATCAGAACCTTCGTCGAGTCCGGCTCCGACTCCGAGCCCGCATGCGAGTCCGCGGCAGGCGCGGGGGCGCCTGCGCCCCCCAACGGAGTTGATCCTAGATCCCAGTTCCTAGGTCCTAGATCCGGACGGTGAGGGCTCACGGAGGGCTCGGTGAGCTCTCCCCGAGGCTGCGGTGAAGACTCACGGGGAAGGCCCTGACCTGCGAATTCGTCGTTCACGGAGTCCTCCGTGAGTCCTCCCGGACGACTCGCGGAGGACTCCACGAGAGCTTCCTGCGTCAGTGGTGAGGGCTCGCGTGGAATCCCGAGATCGTGGTGCGGGCACGAGGGAGTCCGGGTGCTGCTGGGTCGGTTGATCTTCTGGTGCTTGGCGAAGGTGACGATGTGCAGGTACCGCTTGCCGTCCCCACCCTCGTAGCGGCAGATCAGCCCGGCGCCGTCGAGCTGGATGAGGTCGTTCTCGACCGCTTCCGGCCCGTGCTCGCGGCGCAGGGACCACAGTTGGCCCGCGATGACGGCGGCCTGGTCGCGGAACCGGCCCTGGTCGTCGGCCTGGGTGAGCAGCCCGAAGAAGGTCCGCTCGGCGGACAGGGACACCGCCGCGAGGGATTCGGACGAGAACGCCTCGGGCTTGATGGTGCGGATGCGGGCGATGGTGATCGACCACCTTTCAGGACAGGGCAGGCCAGGGGGATCCGGGAAATCCGGCAGTGCATTCCGGCGGTGTCGGCGTGCATGGCCAACACAGCCACACCTACGGCGAAGAAGTCCAGACTCTTTCGGGAATTCTGGGACACTCGTAGGCGTGCCGAGTTGGCGAGTCCGGTCACTGTAGGGGTGAATTCCGGCTCCACGAAATCGCGCGTCGAATCTGCCTGGAACGGCCGCGCGATCCGCATCGCTCACAGCAGACAGGAATGGACTTCCGGACCTGTCGGCGCGCGAGCTACAACACCACCCATGCCGCCACGACCCCTCGCCATCGGCCCTGCCGGACACGCCGCCGCCCGCGCCATCGAACGTGCCCGTGCCGCCCGCGGCTACTCCCAGCGCCAGCTCGCCGCCCGCGTCACCGCACTGGGTCGGCCCATGACCTTCACCGCGCTCTCCCGGGTCGAACGCACCGTCCGACGCTGCGACATCGACGACCTCGTCGCCATCGCCGCCGCCCTCGGAATCGCCCCGCAGACCCTTCTCGCGGGTGCTCTCCCGGCCTCAGGGGCGGCCGGGGCGGGCGAAATGTAGCCGACGATCCCGGCTTAGCCAAACCGGGGAATCTCCGGATCGTTGTGCGTCCCGGCACGCCCGTAGATCCGGTCCCTGCCGCAGCCATGTCAACTTTCGGAAGAAGAACCATGCGCCGATCCCTGATATCCACCACCCGCCGCTCCGAAGAAAAGCTCACCGTCGATGAGCTCTGTGAAGAGCTGCGTATATCCCGGTCGACTTTCTACGACTGGCGCCAGAAAGGGCGAGCGCCCCGCTGCGTGAAACTCCCCAATGGAAGTCTGCGCGTCCGGCGCAGCGACCTGGAGAACTGGCTCACCGACTGCGAGGCGGCCGCGTGACCAACCGGTCCTACAAGGTCCGCTTCTACAAGACGGAGGTCTACGAGGGGAAGCGCGGCTCCACCTACACCGTCCGCTGGTCGGTCGACGGCCGGCGGCACGGCGAGTCGTTCAAGAAGAGCGCGCTCGCCGAATCCTTCCGCGCCACCCTGCTCGTCGCCGCCAACAACGGCGAGCCCTTCGACCTGAACACCGGCCGGCCCGTCTCCCACTCCGCGCCGTCCACCGAGCTCACCTGGTACGACTTCGCCCTCCAGTACGTGGACATGAAGTGGTCCCGCATCTCGGCGAACAACCGGATCAGCACCGCCAAGGCACTGACCAAGGCCACGCTGGCGCTCATCCGGGCCGAACCCGTCTCGTACGACGGCGTCGACGTCCGCAAGGCGCTGCGGGAGTACGCCTTCAACAAGAAGCGCCGTGACGAGGCGCCGTCCGAGTACCGGGCGATCCTGGCGTGGATCCGGCGCCACTCGCTGCCGATGGGTGCCTGGGAGGACACGAAGCACGTCGACGCCGTCCTCCATGCGCTCGACACCGTCCTCGACGGCACGCCGGCCGCAGCCAGCTCCGCCAAGCGGTACCGCCGGATCCTCAACGTGGCCTTGGGCTACGCCGTTCGCCAGAACCTCCTCCGGTACAACCCCATGCCCAAGGGGAGGGAAGAGGCGGCGGCGCCGAAGACCTCCGGAGCCGTCGACAAGCGTTCCCTCCTCAACCCCCACCAGGTCGCTTCCCTGCTCGCCTGGATCGCCGCCCGCCCCCGCACCGGCCACCGACTCACCGTCTTCTTCGCGACCCTGTACTACGCAGGGCTGCGCCCCGAGGAAGCGGTCGCCCTTCGTGTCGAGGACGCCGTCCTGCCCGCGACCGGCTGGGGTGAGCTCCGCGTCCACACGGCCGAGCCCGAGGTCGGCAGTCACTGGACCGACGACGGCGACGTCCACGAGACCCGCGACCTCAAGGGCCGGGCCGCCGGGGACACTCGTACCGTCCCTGTCCACCCCGCGCTGGCCGCGAGCCTCCGGGAGCTGATCGCCTGGGATCAACTCAAGCCCGGCGACCTGTTCTTTCCCGGAGAGAAGGGCGGCCTCCTGGCCGGCTCGGTCTACCGGCGCGTCTGGGCCAAGGCCCGCAAGGCCGTCCTGCCCGAGCACGAGTACAACTCGCCCGTCGGCAAGCGCGTGTACGACCTCCGGCACACCTGCCTGACGACCTGGCTCAACAACGGCATCCCGCCGGCCCAGGTCGCCGAATGGGCCGGCAACAGCGTCCCCATCCTCCTCTCCACCTACGCCCGCTGCATAACTGGCCAGATCGCCGAACTCCAGCAGCGCATCGAAGGCCCCCAGGCGCTGCCCGGCACGTTCGGGTCTCCTGCTGTCGTGGTGTCTCCTTCCCGGACTCCCCGGACGCCGGGGCGCACCCGCTGAAGCGGGCGTTGCTTTTCAGGGACTGACTCCGTATCCGGCCTCTGGCTCATAGTGCCGCGCGCGATGTCACTTGGCAGGGAGACTTGCTGCAGTTTGAACCGGCGCTGGCGTAGATGGGTGCGCCTTGCATCTGGGCGCTGGCTAGGACCTGTCCGGTCGGTCATGAGCGGGTCAGATGACCGACGCGGCTGCCGTGCCAGACCGGCAGCTCGTACGGCGGTACGCGCGAGCTGACCTTCATCTCCCAATTCATGTGCGCACGGCGGATCCCGGGGAGGGCCATGTGCCTTGTCCGCTCGCGCGCGGTGAGCATCGTCGAGGGCGGGAGCAGATCGACACGAGGGGGCGTATGTCATGAGCGTAGAAGCCGAGATTGCCGAGATCGTGACCGCGGAGCGGAGCTCCGAGGCGGTCCCTACCTGGGGAACCAACCTGGGGATCCCGGCCGTTGCCCCGGCATGAACTCCATACGGGAAACCCCCAACGTCCTGCGTTACACCGCCTTCTCCGACGATCCTGAGGGAGGCAATCCCGCCGGAATCGTTCTCGACGCCACGGGCCTCAGCGACGAGGAGATGCTGGCGATCGCCGCCGAAGTCGGGTACAGCGAGAGCGCGTTCCTGACAGCGCCGTCCGAGGGAGCGGGCTCCGGCGCGTCGGACGCCGGGCGCGCGTACACCATCCGCTACTTCAGCCCCAAGGCGGAAGTACCCTTCTGCGGTCACGCCACCGTCGCGACGGCCGTGGCCCTCGGCGAGCGCATCGGCCCCGGCGACCTGGTATTCACCACGCAGGCCGGGACCGTGCCGGTCACCGTGACGCGCGAGGGCGGGGCGCTGCGGGCCACGCTCACGAGCGTCGAGCCGCACATCGAGGAGGTCGCGGCCGAGGACCTGGCGGAGGCACTTGCCGCGCTCGACTGGCTGGCCGGCGACCTCGATCCCGCCCTGCCTCCCCGCATCGCCTTTGCGGGCGCCCGCCATCTCGTCCTGGCTGCCGCGAGCCGAGAGCGCCTGGCCCACCTGGCGTACGACTTCGCCCGCCTGGAGGCCCTCATGCACCGGCTCGACCTGGTGACGCTGGAGTTGGTCTGGCGCGCCTCTGCGGAGGTCTTCCACGTCCGTGCCCCGTTCCCGGTGGGCGGTGTGGTCGAGGACCCGGCGACCGGGGCGGCGGCCGCCGCCTTCGGCGCGTACGCCCGTGAGCTCGGACTCGTGCCCGAGGCGACGGTCCTCACCCTCCACCAGGGGGAGGACATGGGGCGGCCCGGCGTCCTGACGGTGGAGCTGCGGGCGGGCGACCGGCGGATCAGGGTCGGCGGCGCAGGGGCCCGCATCCTGGCCTGATCCAAACGACAGAACCTAGGAGCATCCTGCGGTTGAGGGCGGGATCAACCGCCTCCAGAAGCATCGCGCTGTCGCCCCGAGACGTATTGATACACGAGGTCGGCGCTGCGGAGGTTGTGTCGGGACAATCGAGACAAGGTGGTTGTCGCCGGACAGTCCCCGCGGCCTGATGCTCAATGACGGACGGGCCAGGCCTGCTGATCGTAGCCACCGAGATATTCGGGACAGATGTGTCGGACCTGCGTGGTACGACTGCAACCCAGCAGTGTTCGAGTAGATGGGCGGTCAGCAGTGGGGCGACAGGAAGAAGCGATCCGCGTTGCGGACGAGCTCTTGGCCGACATCGAGCTCAAGCGGTTGAAGGCATCCGAGGTTGTCCTGAAGGCGAGCAGGCTCGCCCGGCTGGTCGGCCACGGCGAGTTGGCGGAGTTCCTCGGGTTCGAGCGCAACGGGTACCCGACCGACGGTTCGGCGAGGATGTGGATTGGACGGGCGGGCCGCTGGGCCGATCGAGAGAAGGGCACTTTCTACACCCAATCGATCGCGAAGGTGGAGGCCCAGGTTGAGCCTGGCCAGCAGGCGATCGACGCTATGCGTGGCGGGGGCAACTATTCGGGCGACATGGCCTCGGTTGCGTCGCGCGACCATGACACGCGGATTCTCCGTTCCTCAGCCAATCTCAGCACGTGGACCGGGATCTGCGGGCAAGTCGTCGCGACCGTCTACGACATGGTTGCTGAGGTCTACCACGAGCTCGTGTTCAGTGAGCTCCAGGCGAGCCTCTTCGCGAACCTCCAGGAGAAGGTCGACGGGGCGTTGGCGGCGGCGAGTGGGACCGCGCTCGAAAAGATCGAGCGTATCTCTGACCGCCTTCGGGACGGCGACTCCGAATCTGTCAGCCAGGCCCTCACCACCTGCCGTCGGTTGATCGATTCATCGGCGGACTACGTGTTTCCGGCACGGGACGAGCTGTACAAGATCGGGGATGAGGTCGACCTGAAGGTCGGACCGCAGCAGGTGCTGAACCGGCTCCAGGCCCATACTCACGCTTCTGGGGCGTCCAAGAGCCGCAGGGACCGGCTGCGCCGGACCCTGGCCGATCTCTACGCCCGTTGCTCTGCAGGCACTCACGCCGAGGTCACCATCGACGAGGCACGGTTCATCTTCCTGCAGACATACATCGTCCTCGGCGAGATCCTGACTCTAAGCGCGCCTGGGGACGGCGAATCCTGACTCCGATTGCCTGCCACTGCCATGTGCGGGACCGCTGGTGACAGGATCGCTGGAAGGTGAAAAGTAGGGGCCTAGCATCTGTCGCTGGGCGGTCCTGATGGCCCGGTGCGCAACGTCCTACGGGCGACCAACTGTACGGCCGGCGGCGAGTTCGTTGCGTACGACGTCGGCGTCGCGCAGGTCGTCCTCCAGGTCCGGATGAAGGGGAGTCGAACGGCCCGCGGTCTGCCGCGCGCTGTCGGTACGACCTGTGCAAGGGCTGGGTTCGGCCGTGGCCGGTCCCCTCTGCTGTGCCAGTTCGCCGGAGGCAGACGACGAAGCAGCCTCGGGGACTGGATGCGACCCCGGGGCCATGTCAACGTGGACAACTGCCCAGAACCTCAGCCGCCTGGAGGCGCCCTGTACCAGCAGCACCACGATGAATCCCCCCTGCCCGACCCGATCTACTGGGTCACCCCTCGCCACCTGGCGGGCGACGACGAGGCTCTCGCCGACCAGGTGGGCGCGGCCCTCTCGTCCGCAGGCTGGCGGATGTGGCCGACCGCCCGCGACACCCTCCTCTACATGGACCCCGACGGATTGTGCGGCGCCGAGTGGACACGGGCCGCCTGCTCCTTCGAACTGGGAGACCTTCCGGTTGCCTGGCAGATTTCTGCCCGGTCGCATCCCAGCAGCGCACTGCCGGAGTGGAACGCGTACTTCACCGCCGGCGTCCCCCACGAGACGCTGACCGACTTCCTTCTCGCCCTCGACGCTCGCGCGGAACCGGCCTTCTCCTTGGACGGCCCCGAGACTGTCCTGGCAGCGATCTGCGCCCAGGGCTGGGCTCGCGACATCGACCGTCCACACACCGCCGCTCTTGCCCCGGGGCTCACGGCTGGCATCTCCCTGGAGGAGGTGCCCTCGCTCGTCCGTGATGCCGACCCGCGGCCCGGACGGTTCGGTTGGCAGGCGTGGGCCGAGCCAGTCGTCGGGGATTCGTACCTGTGGTGTGCCAGCTTCAGCAGCAGCGTGCCGCAGGATCTGATCGCGATCTTCGCTTCCTCGCTCGCCTCGCCTCATCCGGTGCAGCGCTCACGCCTGCCCGCCGGAGTCGAGGGGCAGCTCACCGTCATCCACCCGGGAACCCGGCGGCAGAGAAGAGCGCGCGGACCGGAGTGAGGCAGGGCAGCGGGCGGCTCCGAAAACTTCGGGAAGTTTTCGGGAAATCCAGCCGCCAGAGGCCGCCTCCGACCGGATTCAGCCGGACGGATCCAGCCACCTGAGGTGCCCGTCCCGAACCCCTCGCCCATGACCCGAAACCAGCCACGACCAGCGGAAAGACCCTCCCGAAGGAGGGTCTCTCGTGGTGCGCCCCCGGCAGGACTCGAACCTGCGGCCAAGTGCTTAGAAGAGACTTGGCCGCAGCAGCGCGCCCAGGCCGCTGATCAGGGAGTTCGATGCCCTCCTGAGCGCTGCTTCGAAGCCTTCCCCGTGTATTCACCGGAGGGCTCGGTTCCGGCTGCTGGTGAAGCATGTTCCATCTAGTTTCTGATTTACCGTGACTCATCGCGACTCAGTGCGTCTCACTGCAGGTCAGAGGGGGTGACCGTCCGACGTGCATCGAGACTCATCGCGACTCAGGTCGTGACTCAGGCACTGGGGGCAAGAGACCACCAGCGGCGGCGGTGGTCTCTTCCGTGTGCCGCAACGGGCTGGCCGGATGGTTCGAGAAGGGCGAAGGTGCGCAACAGGTGCAGCGTCGACGTTAGGCATCTGACCTTGCTCGGTTCCGGTCACCCAGCGAACGCGCTCTGTCGCGGATCGGGTTGGGGTCTCTAGGCTCCCGTCATGTCGAATCAGAAGCGGGGCAAGAAGCACCGGACACCACAGAAGCGGGTCCCACGTCTTCCCTCGGTACCGCGGCCGCGTACAGCCCCGGCTCTGCCGGGAGGCGGGACACCGTTACGCGGCAGCCTGGACCAGACGGCAAAGCTGTTGGAACACGCGAAGCCCGATCAGCTTGTGGAACTGGTGCTGCCGCACCTGTGGGCTGCCATCGCTGACGGTCGGATGCCGGCGAACGTCTGTGTAGACGCGTGCATGACGCTTCGCAACGCCTACGGCCAGCTTGGGATCCGGGCGGAACTGCTGTCGGTCGATCTCGCGGTTCGGCACAAGGACGGGGGAGGTACCCGCTACGGCTCCCTCACGCCGAGCTGGACCGGGACCTCATGGAACGGACACTGCGTGTTGGTGTTGCCGGACTCAGAGCGAATCGTGGACGCCACCGTGGAGCAGTTCGACGAGGTCCGCGAGGTCGGCGCCGGACCGATGATTGGCAAAGTGGCTCTGTCGACCCACGGCGACGGTTCGATGTTGCAACCGGGAGCCCAGGTGCTGCTGCAGCGCGGCGACCTCGTGCTGGCGTACACGGTCGCTGGGCCCGAGGCGATCGCTTCCATCGTGGAGCACCCAGAGGCGGTTGCCCATGCCGACGACCACCATCGCGTCGGCGTGAACGTTGCTTCCCTCACCCTGGCCGCATTGCGCAGTGAGGGAGTGCGCGGCCGGGCTATGCAGGCTCCACATCCGCGGCTGCGAGCCCTGCTGCGGGCTGTTGGGGACGCTCCCTACGAGGCCGACGAGGCTGGAGACGTGAGGTTCAAGGCGACCGACTCAACTGGTCGCGAGCAGTGGCAGCGACTCGATGAGATCCCGCTGCCACCTACTACCCCGGCTGCCTGGCCGCGCTAGTAGGAAGGGGCAGTGGCCCACCAGGGCGGCGTGAACGAAGGAGTAACCAGCAACCGCGAATCGTCGGCAGTCCTGAACGGCTGTACTCCTGAGCTAGCTGCCGCGCTGGTGGTCCTGGGGCCGTTGCTTCGCCAGAGTATTCCGGCTGATGACACCAGGAACGCGCCTACCAGTACCCGTGGTTGCACTAGCGTGTCGCTTCAACAGTCAGCTAGCAAGGAGGCAGCAATGAGCGACATCCATGCAGGGATGGACGGGGAAGGGTCGGAAAACTCTCTCCAACAGGAGCAAGTAGCTGCGTTTGGGAGACTTCAGCGCTACACGATCACTGAGCTTTTCGGTGCGTACAGCCATTCAATTATCCTCGATAGTCGAGAGCCAACGATTCTGACCGGTTCCAACGGGACAGGGAAGTCAACGATCCTTCGCACAATCAACATGATCAGCGGAGGTAATTGGTCGGCACTTTCGAAGATCAGGTTCGATCAGATCCGACTCGACTTCGAGTTGGCCCGACTGGTTGTAGGGCATCGTAAGAACGGGAGCATTAGTCTTCGACTGGACCATCTGCCCCATAAAGTGAAAACGTGGGAATACGCACCGAAATCCGATGGGATTCTCGGAGAAAGGGAGGAAATTATCGCACGATGGCTTGGCGAGGAGGTGCCGATTGACCCGATGTTGCTAGCGGAATATTCCTCTTCAGACGTGGAGGAGTATCGAAGAATCCACAACCTCCTTGCGCATAGGCAGAGCGAAAAGCCGCGGTGGGTCGAAAAGATCCACCAGTCCTTCCCGGCTCTCCTTGTTTCTGATCAGAGGTTGACCCCTGAGAGGCGAATGCGACCCAAGAAGCGAGGATCTGGCGAGGCTATTCAAGTCGTTGCCGCCATCGAAACAGCCGTAGAACACATCAACGCAGAAGTGCGGCGCTATCAACTTCTCTACGGGACCGAGTCGCAGAATCTCGACCGAGATTTCCCTAGGCGAGTCTTCACTGCCATCAGCTCGCCGATAGGATATTCAAGTCGGGAAAGCGTCATGCGGGAGTTTCAAGAGGTGCAGGCACTACGTGTCTCGCTTGCGGCAGCCGGACTGATCGACTCGTCAGAGGCAGGGGAATCGATCTCTGACCTTCCTCTGGAAAGTGCGGACTCGCTAGCGCTCATCTCCACCTACATCTCTGACACGAAAAAGAAGCTGACCACCTTCGAACCTTTGCGGCGTCGACTGGAACCGTTCATGGACTTCCTGCGGCGCCACTATAAGGACAAGCGAGTTGGGATTGATACGGAGCGAGGTTTCCGAATCTTCTCCGAAAGGACGGGTGAAGAAATTAATCCCGTCCAACTTTCGAGTGGCGAGCAGCAAATGTTCGTCCTGTCTCACAAGCTCCTGTTCGAATCTCGCCCCGGAACCCTTGTGATGATCGACGAGCCAGAGCTCTCACTTCATGTCCTCTGGCAGGCGACTTTTGTCGATGACCTAACTGAGATCTCTGCCGTTTCAGGCACCTATTTCATGCTGGCCACTCATTCTCCCACGTTGATCGCCGGGCGGAGTGATCTGCGCCGTTCGCTGGACGCGTGACAAATGCCTGAGTACACCAACGCTTTCGACCTTCTCCTGGATGCGGAAATGCGTGCCGATGGTCTCGGATCATCGAAAGCAGTGCTAGTCGTCGAAGGGCCAGACGACCAGAGAGTCTTTGCTCGGCATGTATCTGATCCTGCACAGATCCTTCCAGCGGGGGGCCGAAGACTTCTAATCAGCGCCCACGAGAAGGCGAACCAATCGCAGCGCACCAAGATTGTCTTTGTCACCGATTGCGACTATGAAGTGCGTCGTAAAGCCCTTCGCGGCGCCCGCGACCTAATTATCACCACTCACACCGACATGGAAAGTGACCTACTCTCGCTAGGCCTCATAGAAGCGCTAGCGATGGAGTACGTGCCTGCTGCGCTTAAGTCGAGAATTTCATGCCAGAGCGTCGCCTTGAATCTCAGCGCCAGAGCCCAGAGTGTCGCATTCCCATTGGGGCGAATCCGTATGGCAGGTCAACCTCTCGGAATCCCTCTACACCTGGAGGATGTGAAGCTCGCTAGGTACTGGGATTCAAAATCTGGAGTAATGAATTCAGATCGCCTCATAGATGCCATGCACTCAAAAGTCTCCGATGTGGTCGGATTCCAGGAATGGCGTGACTTGGTCGATCAGACACCCACTGATCTTGACATGTGTCACGGTAAGGACCTCGTTAGGGCCCTAGCTTTCCTGTTGAAGTCGGAGTACAAGGTCGACGGGGTCACTCCGGCGGCGGTAGCAAGCACCATTCGCACTAGTCTCTCGAGTGCACATTTGAGTTCCTGGGGAGTAATTCGAAGGATTAAAGCATGGCAGGATAGGTATCACCGGTACGTGTTGAGTGCCTAATTTCTATCGGCGTGTGATTGGTCTTCCTGGCATTCGACTCCGCTGACCGCGCGTCGGCCAGGGTTCGTCGCGAGCCGGACTATCGGTACGCGAACACCGATACGCTAGCCATCACTGGCCATAGATTGGGGAGTGTGCACTGAGGATGGGACCCAAGACGCAGAGGGTCTACGAGACGATTCGATCCTGGATTGAGTTGGGCCGCTACGGCCCTGGAGACAAGCTGCCGTCCGAGCGGACGCTGAGCGCTGAGCTTGAGATCGGCCGCACCGCGCTGCGCCAGGTGCTCGCTCGTCTTGCGAATGAGCACTTCATCAGGGCTCACGACCGCAGCTCGTACCGCGTCCTCGGTGGCGAGAGCGTTCCGACGCCGGCGGAGATGGAGCCGTGGAAGATCCATGGCTCCCGCCACGTCTACGAGAACCGCTGGGTGAACGTCGAACTGGTCGACGTTGAGCCCCCCGGCGTCGACCGCTTCGAGCACCACGTCGTCCGGCTCTTCCGCGTGGCCGTGACGGCCGTGATCGACGACCAAGACCGCGTGCTCATGCTGTGGCGGTACCGCTTCGTACCGAAGCAGTGGGGCTGGGAGTTGCCCGGCGGAATCGTGGATGCGGGCGAGGACGCCGTTACTACGGCGGCCCGCGAGGTCGAGGAAGAGACAGGGTGGCGGCCCGGCCCGGTCGAGCATGTCGTCAGCTACCAGCCGATGATCGGCATGGTCGACTCACCGCACGAGATCTTCGTAGCCCGCGGCGCCGAGAAAGTCGGCGAGCCGACCGACGCCGAGGAGGCCGGCGAGATCGCGTGGATCCCCCTCGCCGACGTCCCGCGCCTCATGTCCGAGGGCAAGCTCATGGGCTCGGGAACGCTCGTCGCCCTGCTTCACATCCTCGCTTCCCGCACTAGAGGCGACCGGTAAGCAGCTCCACACGCCGGCGGTACCGCACGGAGCCCGTGCGGTTCGCCAGCAACCTGGCCTTCTGTAGGTGGGACCGCGCTTCATCCAACTCCCCGCGGGCGAGGTGCGCCTGGGTGAGGTCGCAGTGGAGACCGGAGTTCGCGCGCACGAAGGATTCGTCGGCACTGCGGAGCGACGCATACAGCTCCTCCATCGCCGAGGCGTCGCCGAGCTTGGCGAGGACGTTCCCGCGCCACCTCGACAGGTGGCCGGTGTTGAGGAAGATGCTCAGCATGTCGGCGTCGCGTACTTCGCCATCATCGGGAAGAAGTTCGGTCGCCCGTTCAAGTGCCGCCCGGGCTGCCGACTCCATCTCGGGCCCTGCAGCCGCGCACAGCTCGGCTTCGGCGGCCGCGAGCCACGCCCTCAGCCGAGGCGACTGACGCTCGGGCTGGGTGCGCTGCGCGTCTCGCACCAGTTCGACGGCAAGTTGAGGTCGGCCGGCGTCTGCGAGTACGTATGCCTGCTCGCCCATGGCGTGCGCCAGGTAGAGCGGAGACTCGGCGTCCTGGGCGGCCTTCTTGGCGAGCTCGTACCTTCGCCATGCCCTGTCCACTGCGCCGGCGTCCAGTGCCTGCCATGCGGCGAGGGTGGATGCTCCCGCAAGGGCGGTCGCGATCGGCCTGCGTGCCCCTGGCAGCACGGCGAAGGTCAACGCTTCCTCCATCGCCGCCAGATGACCGTTCATCTGGTCCACCAGACCGGCCGCGCCCATCTGCCGGTCCATGGTCCGGAGCAGCTCGGTCTGGGCCAGGAACGACGGGACCATGGACTCACTCAGACTGCCTGCCGCGTCAATGCGGCTCAGTAGGTCCGCGTAGCCGTCCGCGTGCGGCTCGGGCGCTTCGGTCTCGCCTCGCAGCTCGGCGTCCGTGACGCCGAGGAGCGGCCGGAGGATCGCGGCGTATCGATCCGTGACGGTGCGGCGGCCGTTCTCCCACTCCGAGACGTAGGTCTTGAGGCTCGCCGCCGAGGCGATGCCGAGCAGCCGTTGCTCCGCGAACCGCCGCATCTCGTGGATCAGTCGGTCCTGCGACCACCCTCGCGCGGTCCTTACCGCCTTTAACCCCTTAGCCACGCCGCCTCCTGTAAAGCCCCAGGTGAGAGCTGGTTAACACCCCAGAGGTTAACCCCAGTTGGCTACCGCGACACCCAACTCGGGCCGTTCTCTGGAAGAGCACACCGACACGCAACTCGAACCAAGGGGTTGCGTCTGGTGCGCACCAGATGCCAATCTACTGGTGCGCACCAGATGGACGGCAAAGGCCGGACTGGCGTGTGTTCAAGGCGGGGACGCTGCAATCCCGCTGAAGGCCAGAGGACAGGGCTTCGGCCCGACTGGCGAGGTGGCCCGGTGACCGCGAGCAACGGCCGGAGAGTGGGGACGAGGTCCCCCTTGCAGTGCTCCATCCCCGTTGCTCGACGCCAAGGAGGTCCCGATGTTCCGACGAAGACTTCAGGCGCCGCCCCTGCTGGACCGGCGAGGCGGCCGCGCCCGCCGCGTCACCTGACCTCCGCAGCCGCTCGGCTGCGGCCGGTTGCCTCCTCCGTCCGTCCGGGCCCCTTGCGGGGTGCCGCACGGGCGGGGTGGTGGGGAGCCGGAAGTGCCCACGTGCTCCAAACGGCGAGAGGCCCCGGTGCTGGAACACCGGGGCCTCGGTTCGGGCCGTCCCAACCCGCGAAAGGAAGTACGACCCATGAACGTGATCGTTGCTGGTCAGAGGATCGTTACGCGGACCGAGCTGGTCGAGGCCGCGCTCGGCTTCACCGCCGACCCTGCCGAGGCGCCGGAGTTCGACTCGGCGGCTGGCCAGGACGCGCTGCGCGACATCGTCGCCGTCCTGGAGGCCGAGGCCGCGACCGAGGTCGACGCCGAGGACATCGCGTACTACCGCAGCCTGCTCGGCGCCCGGGTTCTGGCCTTCCCCCGCCGCTCCGCCCTCGGCTTCGAGCGGAGTGCGGCCTGATGGGACTCTTCGACCGGGTCCGCGAGTTCGCGGCCGACCACATGGCCGACCCCGACGGGGCCCCGAACCTGGCCCGCCGTGCGACGCAGATCGCGGGCCTTGTGGCCGACGCGGCGGCGGACCGCAACACGGCTGCCGCCGCCGGAATTTCGCTTCTGGGTGCCGCGGCCGTCGTCGGCCAGCGCTACGTCTACCCGGACGACGACTACGCCACCTTCACCGAGGAGCCCAAGAAGCGGGGGTGGCGTCGATGAGGACCGCCGCTCAGATCCTGCTGTTCGTGCTGACCGTTCTGGAGCTCGCACTCGGCCTGGTGGCCGGCGCGGTCGCGCTGCTGAGTCTGGTCACCGAGACGCTCGCCCGGGCCGCGACCGCCGTCGACGAGCGGTTCGCCCGCCGGTTCCGGCTGGCCCGGGTCTCCCCGAAGCTCCGCAAGGAGCTCGCCGACGTCCTGTACGGGATCACGACGACGCCCGCCGGAGGTACCCGATGAGCACCTACCGCGAAGACCGCCGGGCCGACCGGGCCGCCGAGCGCGCCCAGGACCGCGAGGACCGGCGCCTGGAACTCCAGGCCCAGCAGGACCGCGAGGCCGCAAAGGCCGAGGAGAAGCGCAAGGACGCCGACGCCAGGCGCCGCCAGGAGCAGGCCGACCGCAAGGCCAAGCAGGCGGAGAAGCAGGCGAAGAAGGCGGCCGCGGCCGCCAAGCGCGCCAAGCTCGTCCGGTGGCTGAAGGCGAACCCGGCGACGCTGTTCGTGGCGTTCGTGATGGTCGCCTCGATCGTCCCGGCGATCCTGTCCCAGATCGGCGCCCTGACCGGGGCGAGCGTGGCGGCCCCGATGGCCGGCCTGCTCGCCGCGATGCTGGAGGGCGGCGCCTGGGCGATCACGTTCATGGGCAAGCAGGCCGAGGACGCCGGCCGCGAACCGCGCAAGTACCGGATCGGCACCTGGGCCGTGGCCACCGTGGCGGCCGCGGTGAACTTCTGGCACGGCCTGGAGGCGTACCGCGCCCATCCGTGGGTCGCGTTCGTCCTGGGCGCGAGCAGTCTGTTCGCGATCTACATCTGGGATCTGAAGACCCACGGCTCTCACGGCAAGACGAAGGCTGAGAAGAAGGCCGAGAAGGACCGGGCCCGGCACGTGGCCGCCCGGCGCAAGCATCACCCGCAGATTGTCGAGCAGGCGGTGAAGCTTCAGGCCGCGCTGCCGTTCGGGGCGCTCGACGACGAGTCGGCGTTCGCGGCCGCGTGGCGGATCCACACCGGCGCCGAGCCTGGCCTGTCCGCTCAGCTCTACGCCACCGCGACCGAAGCGGTCCTGTCGCTCGGCGCGGCGTTCGAGCTCGGCGACAACGTGCGCGAGGAGCTGCTGGAGACCGGCTTCAAGGCCGCCCGGCTGACCCCCTTCGCCGAGCTGACTCAGACGCCCGCAGCCCAAGCGGGAATTGGGTCGAACACCCCCGAACCCCCCATCGAAAAGCCCCGCGAGAACGCCCCTCGGGGACGGTCCGAGAAGGAGCTCGAAGCGCTTCTGCCGGACGCCCTGAGCGCGGCCGCCGAGCTCGTCGCCGAGGGCAAGCAGATCTCCGCCTCGGGGCTGGCCAAGAAGCTCCAGATCCGCCGCGAGGACGCGCTCAAGCTCCGCGACCTCGTCATCGAACAGCGCCGCCTGCACGTCGCCTGAACCACACCACGTACGCGGGGCCCGGCCCTCGCCTGGCAGCACCGGCCGGGCCCCGCTACCTCACCAGGAGGCACAGCAAGCATGACCGAGCACCTCACCGAACACACCCCCGACCCGGACGGCTCCGAGACGTTCGCGACCGTCACCTTCCTCCGCCCCGCGGCCCCCGCCCCGGCGGACAGTGAATGGTCGGACGGGGACGACAGCGCCACTGCCTTCCCGCCGATGCCGACCGTGGCGCCGGCCGTCACCGGACCGGACGACCGCACCGTCGTCCTCGACACCGCCCGCGTCGTCCTGGAAGAGACCACCGCCCCCGCCCCGGCCACGACCGGGAAGGTGGAGAAGGTCGACCTGGACGACTTCGACGCCGACGCCCCTCTGATCCCCGCGTGGATGAAGACGCCCGAGGGATGGGCCGCGTGGGCTGGGGTCTTCGCCCGTGCCCGCCGGCGGGACTTCCGCCGCTGGGTCCGCCGCCAGCCCACCCAGCGCGGCCACGTCCGCCAGTTCGGCCGCGGCACCCGCCGCACGCACGAGTGGATCGTCGGCTTCGAGGGCGTCCGCGTGCAGTCCGCCGCCCACACCGCCCACGTCCTCACGAGGGAGGCCAAGCTCGCCGCCCGGCACGCCCGCTTCACCCCGCGCATCCTCGGGACGAAGAAGGAACTGGCGATGAAGGCGGCCGAGCGCGCGACGAAGGCCGCCGAGGAAGCCGTCCTCCTGCACAAGAAGGCGAAGAAGGACCGCAACCGCGCCCGCAACCTCCGGGCCGGTGTCGCCTACGGCCCGCCGCTCGCCGCGATCGGCGGCGGCTACGTCATGGGCGGCAGCCTCGGCCTGACCGCGGCCGCGCTCGCGACGTTCGCCGGGGGTGCGTTCGTCGGCCGCAAGCCGTACGACGAGGACGCCGACTGGACGACCGAGTGGCGCTCGCTCGGCGACGGCGACCGGATGACCGCCCCCATGCTCGACCAGGCGTTCCGCGCGGCGAAGGTCATCGGCTCCGAGGAGTCGCTCCGGGTCGTGCAGATGCCGATGCTGGACGCCCGCGGCGCGTGGACGGCCGTGCTCGACCTGCCGCCCGGCATCCCGGCCAAGCGCGCGATCCGCTCCACCGACGAGCTTGCCGCCGCGTTCGGCGTGGAGGAGGCCCAGGTCTCCATCGCCAAGCGCGGCCGGTCCGGCCGCATCGAGCTCTACGTGAGCCGCGATCTGCCGTTCACCGAGAAGGCCGCCCCCGGTCCGCTCCTCGCGCTGGACGCGGCCGCGAACTTCTGGGGCCCGATCTCGATCGGCCCCGACGTGCGCGGACTGCCCATCTCCATCAGCGTGGTCGAGCGTTCCGGCCTGATCGGCGGCGAGCCCGGCGCCGGCAAGTCGGCGTCCGGCAACACGATCCTGCTCGCGGCCGCGCTCGACCCGCGCGTCATCCTCGTCCTCGCCGATGGCAAGGGTGGCGGTGACCTGGAGCCGTTCGAGCACCTCTGCGAGTGCTTCGAGGGCGACGCCGACCCCGAAGCGTTCTACGAGCTGCTCAAGGAGCAGGTCGAGGACATGAAGCGCCGCTACGCGCTGCTGAAGAAGCTCGGCAAGCGGAAGGTCACCGAGGAGCTCGCGGCCAAGTACCCCGAGCTGCGGCAGAAGCTCATCTGGGTCGACGAGCTCATGTTCTACACGACCGACGAGGAGTACGGGAAGAAGATCACCAAGCTGCTGCGCAACCTCGTCTCCCGGGGGCGGGCGGCCGGGATCATCACCTTCTGCGCGACCCAGAAGCCCGGCTCCGACGTCGTCGACACCAGCCTGCGTGACCTGCTCTCCATCCGGTGGGCGCTGCGCTGCACCACCCCCGAAGCCTCGGACACGATCCTCGGCAAGGGCGCCGCCGCGTCCGGCTACAGCGCGAAGACGATCCAGTCCGAGATGCGTGGCGCCGGCCTGCTGTGGGCCGAGGGCACGAACCCGACCATGGTCCGCGCCGACTACTACACCGACGAGCAGGTCGAGGAGCTTCTGGCCCGCGCGACCGAGTGGCGCCGTGCGGCCGGGAGCCTGCCGAGCGCGCCGATGGCGCTCGTCGACCAGCTCCGCGCCCAGGGCGACGAGGACGCGCTGCTCCTGGCCGCCGTCCTCGACACCTTCGCCGCCCACACCACCCAGGACGGCCCGGCCGAGTGGCTGCCCGGCCAGCTCCTCGTCGACGAGCTCAAGGCCAGCGGCCACACGGTCACTGCCGAGAAGCTCGGCGCACTCATCGTCCGCACCGACGAGGAGAAGGCCAAGCGCCCGTGGGGCGAGAAGGGCTCGCGGCTCACCGGCTACCCGCTCGCCCGTGTCGAGGCCGCCGCCACCGGCCGATTCGGGCTCACCGCCTGATTTAGACCCGGACGCAACCCGGACAGATGCCCGTATTGACCCGGTATACCCCTTGGCGGGCCCGGATCCGACCCGGACGTCAGGCCCCCGACCCGGACATCCGCGTCCGGGTCGGGACCGGAGCCGTCCGGGTCACCCGCCTCTCTGACCTGCATGAATGCGGAGCCGTCCGGGCTTCGTCCGAGTCTCCGCCCTAGCCCAAACCGGCACATAAGGAGTCAGGCACCGTGACCGCCCAGACCCTCACCACCCCGACCCCCGCCCTCGCCGCCCTCGCACCGGACCTCGGCGCCGAGGCCGCGCTCCTGGTCCGCGAGATCGAGCAGTACCTCACCGCCCGCGTCCGCACGACCGCCCACCCGCTCGTCACCAAGACCACCGCCGAACTCGTCGCCGAAGCCCTCGGCACCACCCCGGCGCACGCAGCCGCACCCGTCCTCACCGCCCCGGCCCGCGCGCTGCGGATCCTGCCCGACTGGGCGCTGAACTTCCCGCTCCTCCGCCAGCTCCACGGCGGCGGACGGCAGATCAGCGTCGCCGAGCACCTCGAGCTCACCGCCCTGGTCATCGAGCGCTACGGCTGGCACCAAGGAGCCCTCCGCTCCGCCTCCGGCCGCCGCTGCATCCTCGGCGCCCAGGCCGTCCTCTTCCGCCTCGGCTACGGCGACGAGACCACCGCCCTCGCCGCCGGCCACCACATCCAGACCGCCCTCGCCGCCCGCGGGACCACCGAGCCCTACCACCGCTGGAACGACGCCACCGGCCGCACCCGGGACGAGGTCCTCGCCCTCGTCCGCACCGCCGCCACCGACGCCCGCCAGGCCGACCGCCCGTGACCGGCGGCCTGCGGATCGGATCGCTCTGCACCGGCTACGGCGGCCTCGACATGGCCGTCCAGGCCGTTCTCGGCGGCTCGCTCGCCTGGGTCTCCGACCTCGACCCCGGGGCGTCGCGGATCCTGGCCCACCACCACCCCCGGGTGCCGAACCTGGGCGACCTCACCGTCGTCGACTGGGCGGGAGTGGAGCCCGTCGACGTCGTCTGCGGCGGCTACCCCTGCCAGCCCTTCTCCACCGCCGGCAAGAGGAAAGGAACCGCCGATGAGCGGCACATCTGGCCGTCGATCGCGCACGCCCTTCGCGTTCTACGACCCCGACTCGCGGTCTTTGAGAACGTCGCAGGGCACCTTCGACTGGGATTCGACACCGTCCTCGCCGACCTTGCCCGCCTCGGGTTCGATGCGGAGTGGTGCCTTGTACGCGCATCGGAGGTCGACGCTCCCCACCAGCGACAACGCCTCTTCCTCCTCGCCGTTGATGCCGACCCCGACCGCCTCCGAAGCGACCGGCGCCGGACACGCGGCGCAGGGCGGGATGAACCTGCGCCACACCGTCTCGCTCCTGCCCACCACGGCGGCACGGGACTGGAAGTCCGGCGAGTCGAACCTCATCGGGACGAACGCCCGGCCGCTCGACGAGGTCGTGGTGAACCTCCTGCCGACACCGACCCGCGCGGACGGCGAGCGTACGAGCAGCACGTTCGGCCGGGGCAACCCGACCCTTGCTGGGGCTGTTTCGCGCCCGCCGTCGCCCGCTGGGAAGCAGTCCTCGGACGACGTGCCCCCAGGGCAACTGACGATCGACGCCGCCTGAACCCCACGTTCGTCGAATGGCTCATGGGCCTCCCGGCCGGCCACGTCACCGATGTCCCCGACCTAACCCGCACCCAGCAGCTCAAAGCGCTCGGCAACGGCGTCGTGCCCCAGCAGGCCGAAGCCGCGCTGCGCCTCCTGCTCGCCCGTTCCGACCTCACACACGCCGCCGAAGGAGATCAGCCGTGGTCATAACCGTCTCGCTCGTCGCCCTCTTCGGGCTCGTCCTGTTCTTCCTCCTCCGCGCCGGAAACCTCGGCTACGGCTCCGCGTTCATCGCCGTCGGCTTCGGCTTCTTCCTCGCCTCCACCGGCGCCGCCGACCCCATCAACCAGCTCACCAACGACGTCATAGACGCGATCCGCAACCTGTGAGGAGACGCCCCGTGCGACTGCGCATCAACCAGACCACCTGGCCCCACCCGGCACTCATCCTGACCGACACCCCCCGCCCCGACTGCCCCGACTGCCAGGGCGAGGGCGGCCGAGCCTACGACTACGGCGACTACGAGACCGGCGAGTACGCCGGCACCGACTGGGACCCCTGCCCCTGCTGGGGCGAGAACTGCCGCTGGACCCTCCTGCCGCTCTTCAGGCTCCCGCGCCGCCGTCAGCCGCACGTCGACCCGTGGGGCAGCGGCTACAGCGACGAACCGCCCTTCTAGACCGAGAGGCACCCCCGTGTTCGAGATCCGGATCATCTGCGACCCCGACGACACCGACCGCGTCACCGCCGCGCTCGCCGGTGCCTTCACCACCGGCGCCGTACGTGAGCACCCCACCCGCGACGGACAGCGCACCCGCCTGTACGTCACCGCCGACCACCGGCCCGCCGCCGAGGTCTGGCCCACGCCCGAGCAGGCGTACGCGACGGCCCCGAGCATCGTCAGCGAGATCGGCTGGGCCGCCCGCACCGCCGCCGACCGTCCGTTCGGCGGCTACGTGAGCCGGGAGTTCTGGCTGCGTAAGGCCGCGCTCCTGGACCGCATCGCCCTCGGCGACGACGTCGCCCCCGCCATCAGCGACGCCATCGAGGCCGCGGACCGGGCGGCGCGACGGCTCATGGAGGTCGACGGCGTGACCGACGTCTGCGGCGCCCGCGGCTACGTCCGCCAGCAGTACGCCCACTGGCTCACCCACCACTAGCTGCGCCGAGGGCGGCCCCCATTCCGCCAAGAACCCGAGGCCGCCCTCGTCTGCCAGCACCTTCTACAGAACTGGAGACACCCAGCATGACCCATCCGATCCCGATCCGGCGAGACCGTCACCTCACCACCGCCCTGCACCTCGCGGCGGGTGGCATGCCGGTGCTGCCGCTGCGGGCGGGGAAGGGCCCGTTCGGCAACTGCCCCGACTGCGCCGACAACGCGTGCGGCGGCCGGCCGAACATGAAGACCCCCGGCCCGTGCACCTGCCCGCGACCGTGCCACGCCTGGGCCGCCGCCACCACCGACCCCCACGTCCTCACCTCCCCCGAGTGGGCGGCCGCCTGGCGCGCCGCGGGAGTCGTCGGCTACCACCCCGGCGGCGCCGGGGTGACCGTGGTCGACCTCGACGACGCCGACGCCGTCGACTGGGCCCGCACCACCCTGCCGCCGACCCGCACCGTGACCACCACCCGCGGCGAGCACTGGGTCTACCGGGGCGTGATGCGCTCCACCAACCACGTCAGGCCCGGCGTCGACATCAAGTCCCTGATGTCCTACGCCCGTTGGCTCGGACCCGGCATCGGCACGATGACCGCCCTGCCGCCGGTCGTCCTCGCGCTCGTGGAGAGGGAAGAGACCACCCGGCCCGGCCCGGTGGTGGACTCTTCCTCGGTGACCCGCGCCCGGTGGGATCGGAGCGTGGCCACCGGCTGCCGCCACACCGAGACGTACGTCCGCACCGGCGTCACTCGCGGCATCGAGCACGTCAAGGCCCGCTCCGAGAAGGGCGCCGGCACTGCCGCCTACGGCGCCGCGCGCTTCCTCGCCAAGCAGCACACCGCCTGCCCCGGACCCTGCGGGCTCGACGCCCTGGGCGAGGACATCATCGACGCCGCCGTGTCCGTCGGCGTCCCCGAGCCCTACGCCCGCCGGGCCGTCACCAACGGCCTCCAGGCCGCTTTGGGAGCGACCGCGTGACCTCCACGACCGACGGACGCCGGATCGTCGCCCTGCTGCGGATCTCCGCGCCGGGACGCGACACGACGCCCTCGGTCCGCTCGTGGTGCTCCTGCGGACGAGACCTCGTCGCCTTCGGGCAGCGGAAGGCCGCCGCGCTCGTCGCCGACCACACCCGCCACCGCACCGAGTGCCCGCTGCTGACCGAGGGGAAGGAAGCCGCGTGACCGGCACCGAGGAGCTGCCCTCGCCGTCCAACCCGATGGCCGTCGCCCGCAAGCTCGTGCCCGCCTGGCACACCGAGGACGGACACCTCCGGCTGCGGCGCTGGCGCGGGTCCTGGATGCGGTGGACCGGAACCTGTTGGCGCGAGTACGACGAGCAGCAGATGCGCGCCGGGCTCTACAAGCGCTTGGAGCACGCCACGTTCTGCGCCGGCCTCGACAAGAACGGGGAGCCGGAGGTGCGGCAGTGGGCGCCGACGAAGACGAAGATCAGTAACCTGCTCGATGCGCTGAGCGCCATCACCTTCCTGCCCACCGACACCGACGCCCCGGCCTGGATCGACGGCGAGAGCGGCAAGCACGACGCCAGCCCGATCGTCGCCTGCCGCAACGGGCTTTTGCGGATCCGGGACCGGAAGCTGCTGCCGCACAGTCCCAGCTTCTTCAACCTGGTCTCCGTCCCCTACGACTACGACCCTGCCGCGACTGCCCCCGCCTGGGAGGCGTTCCTCAACGGGATCTGGCCGGACGATCCCGAGTCCATCGCCGCCGTTCAGGAGTGGTTCGGCTACGTGCTCTCCGGCCGGACCGACCAGCAGAAGATCCTGCTCATGAAGGGCCCGACCCGCTCTGGGAAGGGCACTATCGCCCGGATCCTGAAGGAGCTGATCGGCAAGGAGAACCTCGCCGGGCCCACCCTCGCCGGGTTGGGCACGAACTTCGGGCTCTCCACCCTCGTCGGCAAGCCGCTCGCCGTCATCTCCGATGCTCGCCTGTCCGGGAAGGACAACGGCCAAGTCGTCGAGCGGCTGCTCACGATCTCTGGCGAGGACACCATCGACATCGACCGGAAGTTCCGCGACCCGTGGACCGGGAAGCTGCCGACCCGGCTCATGGTGCTGACCAACGAGCTGCCGAACTTCGGCGACTCCTCCGGCGTCATCGCCTGCCGGTTCGTCGTCCTCAACATGACCGTCTCCTGGCTCGGCAAGGAGGATCCCGAGCTGACGGAGAAGCTCGCCACCGAGATGCCCGGCATTATCAACTGGGCCCTTGACGGTCTCGCCCGCCTGGAACGGACCGGCCGGATCACCGAGCCTGCGTCTTCTCAGGACGCGGTCATGACCATGCAGGACACCGCCTCGCCGACGAGCGCGTTCGTCCGCGAACGCTGCACCACCGGCCCCACCCGCGAAGTCCCCGTTGACATCCTGTGGACCGCCTGGCGCGAGTGGGCCGAGGACAACGGCGTGAAGTCCATCGGCACCAAGCAACTCTTCGGCCGCAACCTGCTCTCCGTCGTCCCCCAGCTCCACCGCACCCGCCCCCGCGACGCCTACGGCCGGCAGGTGGCCACATACGCCGGGATCACGCTCAACCCGTCTTCCGACCCGCTCTGAGTCGCGATGAGTCACGACTCAGAGCAATGTCACTCCAACTCTTTCGCCCCCGAGGAGGGGACCTCGATGGCCAGCACGCCCAAGCACCGCGCGATGCTCACCGTCCCCGAGCTCTGCGAGGAGCTCGGCATTACCCGCTCCACCTTCTACGACTGGCGCCAGAAGCGGCGGGCGCCCCGCTGCATCAAGCTGCCGAACGGCAACATCCGTGTGCGCCGAGTCGACCTTGAGATCTGGCTGGACGAGCACGAGGACGCCGCTTGATGGACACGACGTACAACGTGAAGTTCTGGAAGACCGGCGTCAATGCGGGGAAGCGGAAGACCACGTACACCGTCCGCTGGGAGCTGGACGGCAGGGAACAGCGCAAGACGTTCGTCACGGCAGCCCTCGCCGAGTCCTTCCGGTCGGGGTTGGTCTCCGCGGCACGGAAGGGGGAGGCGTTCAGCCTCTCCACCGGTCTGCCGGTCTCGTACATCTCCCAGGCGGCCAGCGTGACGTGGTACGACTTCGCGGTTCAGTTCGTGGACCAGCTCTGGGAGCGGACGTCCGCGAACAACCGGCGGAACGTGGCGAAGGCGCTCACGCCCGTCACGATCGCTCTGCTGCGGTCCCAGCCCTCGGCGTTCAAGGGCGTTGACGTGCGCAGAGCCCTTCGTGAGTACGCCTTCAACACCCTTCGGCGAGAGCAGGCCCCGCCCGAGGTCGCCGTCATCCTTCGGTGGGTGCAGCGGAACTCGCTGTCCATGGCGGCCTGGGAAGACGAGAGCGCCGTGGACACGGCGCTGCGGGCAGCCGGGACGAAGCTGGACGGCACTCCCGTGGCCGCCAGCTCCGCGCGGCGGACCAAGCGCGTCCTGAACGTGCTCTTCGAGCACGCCATCAAGAAGAAGGTGCTCAAAGAGAACCCTCTGCCGAAGGGCAAGGGCGCCGGCACCATCGCGTCCAAGACCTCCTCCGCCGTCGACAAACGCTCGCTGCTCAACCAGGAGCAGGCCGCCAAGCTGCTCGGCTGGGTCTACGCACGGCCGAGGGGTGGCAGGCGGCTGCACACCTTCTTCGCTGCGATGTACTACGCCGGCGCCCGGCCCGAGGAGGTCGTGGCCATCGACGTCGGAGACGTACGCCTGCCCGACGCGGATGCCGCGGACCAGTGGGGCGAGCTGCTGCTCCACACCGCTCACCCCGAGGTCGGTAAGCAGTGGACGAACACGGGGGAGGTGCGGGAGCAGCGGGGGCTCAAGGGGCGGGCCGCCGATGACACCCGGACCGTGCCCTGCCGCCCCGCCCTGACCCGGATCCTTCGGGCGCACATCGAGAAGGAGGGGCTCAAGCCCGGCGACCTCCTGATGCAGGGGGAGAAGGGCGGCGACCTCGCCGGGTCCGTGATCCGCCGGGCGTGGCGACGAGCGCGGAAGGAGGTGCTCACCCCGTACGAATTCGGGACCCCTCTCGGCCGCCGCGTGTACGACCTTCGGCACACCTGCCTGACCAACTGGCTCAACGCCGGCGTCCCGGCCGCGACCGTGGCCGAGTGGGCGGGCAACAGCGTCCCCGTCCTGCTGGCCACTTATGCCCGGTGCATCGACGGACAGCTCGACGACCTGAAGCAGCGGATCGAGGGGGCGGGGGAGCTGGCCCATCCCTCAGCGGGGGTCTGAAAACTCCACCGCGTATTCACCGCAGCCACCCGCAGAAACTCGGAATCAGCCGGGTGCAGCCGGACACTCCTCGGGCCCACCGGGGCGTGTCCGGCGGCCCCCGGACGGTCACGGAAACCCCACCTGACCAGCGAAAAGGACCCTCCCGAAGGAGGGTCCCGGTGTTGCGCCCCCGGCAGGACTCGAACCTGCGGCCAAGTGCTTAGAAGGCACCTGCTCTATCCGCTGAGCTACGGGGGCCGGTGGTGGCCGGTGGTGGCCGGGTCAAGGATAGGGGTCCTGTCGGTCCGGCTCGGGTGCTTCACCTGCGTGGCACGATGTGGAGGTTCGGTGAAGCGGTCCGATAATCGCAGGCAGGTGCGATTCGTGCAGCGCTTTTCGCGCCACTCGGGCCGGGTGTTGTGCAGTCGTTATGCCCAGGGCGGCACCAAGGGCGCCCGGCTACATCCGTTCGGTCGGCGCGCGCAGCCGCAATACGCTTCAAAAAGGCTCCAAAATTGGGCATTCTTCGCATGTGGTGACCTTGGACGAACGGCCTCAGCTGATCGACGCACTCTCCGCCCTGCGCGACCGTGTCGCCGCCGTGCGTCTCCCCCTCCCCCTTCCCGGTGCCCCGCGCGCCCGGCAGACCCGGGCCGAGTTGCTCGCGCAGCTCGACGACTATCTGGTGCCCCGGCTGAAGGACCCCGACGCGCCGCTGCTCGCGGTCGTCGGCGGATCCACCGGGGCCGGGAAGTCCACGCTGGTCAACTCGCTCGTGGGGCGGCGGGTGAGCGAGGCGGGGGTGCTCAGACCCACCACCCGGACGCCCGTTCTGGTCTGCCACCCCGAGGACCACCACTGGTTCGCCGGGATGCGCGTACTGCCGCAGCTCACCCGCGTCTGGCTGCCCCAGCAGGACGACGAGCACCCGGGCGAGGAACCGCCGGAGGACAACGCCCTGCGGGTCGAGACCGCCGCCACCCTGCCCCGCGGCCTCGCCCTCCTCGACGCGCCCGACATCGACTCCCTCGTCGTCGAGAACCGGCTGCTCGCCGCCGAGTTGATGTGCGCCGCCGACATCTGGGTCATGGTCACCACCGCCTCCCGCTACGCCGACGCCGTTCCCTGGCATCTGCTCCGTACCGCCAAGGAGTACGACGCCACCCTCGTCACCGTCCTCGACCGCGTCCCCCACCAGGTGATCACCGAGGTCTCCCGGCAGTACGAGGCACTGCTCGACAAGGCCGGATTCGGCGACCTGCCCCGCTTCACCATCCCCGAACTGCCCGAGTCCACCGGCGGCGGCACCGGCCTCCTGCCCGACAACGCCGTCGCCCCGCTGCGCGGCTGGCTCTCCCACTGCGCCCAGGACCCCGCCGCCCGCCAGCAGGCCGTCGGCCGGACCGCCGCCGGAGTGATCGACTCGCTCGACACCCGCATGCCGGAGCTCGCCGGGGCGGTCGCGGCCCAGTACGCCGCGGCCGTACGACTCGGCGGCGCCGTCGAGTCCGCGTACGAGGAGCAGGGGCGCCGGGTCCGCGAACAGGCGCGCCGCGGCGCCGTCCTCGCCGGCGACGCCCGCACCCGCTGGCGCGGCTACCCGCGCGACAGCTCGGCCGACGAACTCCTCGACGCCCTCGTGGAATCCCTCGGCGCGCTCGTGCAGTGCGCCGTCGCCGCCGCCGACGAGCGGGTACGGGACGCCTGGCGCCGCGAGCCCGCAGCGGGCGCGCTGTCGCCCAAGGCCGCCCCGGGCCGGAAGGACGACGCCCAGGACGCCGGGGAGCGGATCGCCCTGACCGTACGGCGCTGGCGGCGGGTCCTGGAGGAGATGGTCGAGGAGGAGGTACGGGACATCGAGCGCCCCACCGCCGGCCGAGGCGGCACCCGGGGCGGCAAGCGCGCGGCCGCCGCCGCGGCCCCCGACACCGAGACCCTCACCGCGCTCCTCGCCGCCGTCCTGCTCGGCGGCCGCCGCACCCGCGCCGCCGGGGACCGGCTCGCCGAACTCCTCGGCGCCCAGGGCGCCCTGCGGCTGCGCGACAAGGGCGGCGAGCTGCTCGCCACGTACCTCGACCGCGCCCTGCACACCGAACGCGACCGGCGTCTCGCCCCCCTCGACGCCCTCGACGTGACCCCCGAGCCGCAGGCCGAACTGATCGCCGCGCTCTCCGTACTGCAGAAGGAGAAGTGACGCCGTGAACGAGACCGTGGGCAGCACGCCAGGTGGCCCCGCAAGCGGCGAGAAGCGCTGGGACGACGGGCTGATCGCCCGCCGCGTCGCCGACCGGGCCCTCCCCAGGAGCCAGGCCCCCGAGGGCGGCGCGGCCGCCGAGGACGACGACGAGAGCGCGCTCCCGCCCCTCGGCGGCGCCTACGGCGGAGCCCTGCGCACCCGCCTCGACGCGCTCCACGAGCTCGTCGGCCTCTCCCGTACCCGCGTCGAGGGCCAGGCGCTCGCCGAGGCCGGCCGGGTGCTCGACGAGGCCGCCGCCCGTCAGCGGCTGTCCGCGCGGCACACCGTCGTCGCCATCGCCGGGGCCACCGGCAGCGGGAAGTCGTCCCTCTTCAACGCCCTCGCCGGCGTCCCCGTCTCCGAGACCGGCCTGCGCCGCCCCACCACCGCCGCGCCCATCGCGCTCAGCTGGTCGGAGGGGGCCGCGGGGCTGCTCGACCGGCTCGGCATCCCCGGGCGGCTGCGCCGCAGGCCGCTCGCGGGCGGCGCGGCCGACGCCGACCTCCAGGGACTCGTCCTGATCGACCTGCCGGACCACGACTCGGCCGTCACCGCCCACCGCGACCAGGTGGACCGGCTGCTCGGCCTGGTCGACGCGGTGATCTGGGTGGTCGACCCGGAGAAGTACGCCGACGCCGCCCTGCACGAGCGCTATCTGCGGCCGCTGGCCGGACACGCCGAGGTCACCTTCGTCGTCCTCAACCAGATCGACCGGCTCGGCACCGAGGCCGCCGACCTCGTCATCGACGATCTGCGCCGGCTGCTCGACGAGGACGGCATGGCGCTCGGCGAGCACGGCGAACCCGGCGCGACCGTCCTGCCGCTGTCCGCGCTGACCGGGGAGGGCGTGCCGGAACTGCGCGAACTCCTCGGCCGCTTCGTCCAGGAGCGCACCGCACCCGAGCGCCGCCTCGCCGCCGACGTGGACGCCGCCACCGCCCGGCTGCGGCCGGAGTTCGTCGCCGACGGGCGGCCGGGGCTCGGCGAACGGTCCCGGGAGGAGTTCGCCCACCGGCTCGCCGTCGCGGTCGGCGCGCAGGCGGCGGGCGAGGCCGCCGAACGGGTCTGGCGCCGCAACGCCATCCGTGCCTGCGGCACGCCCTGGCTGCGGCTCTACCGCTGGTACGAGCGGGTGCGCGAGCACGGCAGCGGCGATCCGGGCCCGGCGGCCCAGGTCGAGGACGAGCTGACCGCGCGTCAGCGGGTCGAGCAGGCCGTGCGGATCGTCTCCGACGAGGCCGCGCGCGGGCTGCCCGGCCCCTGGGCGCAGTCGGTCCGCGAGGCGGCGCTGCGCGGTGCCGACGGGCTGCCGGAGGCGCTCGACGAGTTGACCGTGAGCATGGGCGACCCGGCGGCCCGGCCGCCCCGCCCGGCCTGGTGGCCGGCCGCGGTGCTCGCCCAGGTGGTGATGACCTTCCTGCAGATCTTCGGCGCGCTGTGGCTGGTCGCCCAGATCGTGGGGGTGGTCGAGCCGCTGCTCTGGCCGCCGGTGCTCGTCATGGTCGCGGGGATCGTCGGCGGTCCGCTGGTGGAGTGGGCCTGCGCGGCGGCGGTACGGGGGCCGGCGCGGCGTTACGGGCAGGAGGCCGAGCGCGCGCTGCGCGAGGCCGCGGCGGCCTGCGGCCGGGCCCGGGTGCTCGACCCGATCGCGGCGGAGCTGATGCGCTACCGGGAGGTGCGCGAGCAGTACGTCACGGCCGCCGGTGCCACGCGGATGGCGAGCCGGACCGTGGGCCGCGGGGGAGCGGGCGGGGGAACGGGGATCGGCGGCGGCCGGTTCGGCGGTACGCGGTTCGGCCCGGCGCGGGCGGCGGGCGCGCGGGTGCGGTGAGCACGCGTCCGCGGTGAGCACGCGTCCGCGGTGAGCGCGGGCGTGGTGAGGCGAGCGAGGAGAGGCGGAAGCTCTCGTTCGGGTGGCCGGGTTGTCCCCAACCGCCCACTTGTCCACAGGCTTCGGCTGGTTTCTCCGGTTCGGTCCAGGATGGATCGCGGAAGGGCGGACGGCGCTCTTCCATGGGGCCGGTGGAAACCGGTGGAACCGAACGGGGAGCGTGGGCAGATGAACGAGACGACCGTGACGCTGGTCGGCAACGTGGCGACGAACGTGGAGTACCGGGAGACGGTGTCGGGCGGGGTCGCGCGGTTCCGCTTCGCGGTGACCGCGCGCCGCTGGGACCGTGAACACGGGATGTGGACCGACGGGGCCACCAGCTTCTACACGGTGTCCGCGTGGCGCTCGCTGGGGGCGAACCTGGCGGCCTCGGTCTCGGTGGGTGAACCCCTGGTGGTGCACGGCCGGTTGAAGATCCGGGAGGAGGACCTCGACGGGCGCCGGAAGACCTTCGTGGACGTCGACGCGGTCGCGGTGGGCCACGATCTGACCCGGGGTACGGCGGCGTTCCGGCGGGCGACACGGCAGCCGGGCGCCGAAACCGCCGTACCGGAACAGAGGGTTCCGGATTCACCCCCTCCGACCGGCCCCGAAACCGCCGACTACCCTCTGGTAGCGACACCTTGACCTTCCGTTGCGGGGATTTGTCGATACCGTGACCAGCGGTTTCATGCTCAACTAGCCCCGCTGATAACGATTTCGAGTCGGAATGGTTATCAGACCGTACGACGGGACACAGGGCCCTTCCCCGTCCCTAGGATTTCCGGATACTCATGAGGCACTTGCTTCCAGTGGGGCAGCGAGTCTGCTGGCGGGTGCTCCCCCCACGCGTCTTGACCGACGACGCGGAGCAGCCCGCACGGAGGGGAAATCCATGTTTTCTGTTCGGAGGCGCGGCATTGCCCGCCTTGCCGCCGCGACCGCGGTTTCGGGTCTCGTCGCGGCGGGTTCGATAGCCATCGCTGGACCGGCGATGGCCGATGGGGCCGACCAGGGCACGGGCGGTGCCACGGCGACGCTCGGTGACCTGAAGATCTACGACACCGTCGAGATCAAGGACTCGCACCGAGAGGTCTCGGCCGGTCTTTTCGAGATGGCCGTCAAGCCCGGTGGGTTCATCCAGACCTACTGCATCGACCTCTACACCGGTGCGAAGACGGGGCAGGAGTACAAGGAGGTCGGCTGGGACCAGTCGTCGCTCCACAACAACAAGGACGCCGGCAAGATCCGCTGGATCCTGCAGAACTCCTACCCGCAGGTCAACGACCTCGCGAGCCTGGCCGCCAAGGCCGGTGCCACGGAGCTCACCGAGAAGACCGCCGCCGCTGCCACCCAGGCCGCCATCTGGCACTTCTCCGACAACGTGGACGCCGTTCCGGTCAACGCCGACGCCGCGAAGCTGACGAAGTTCCTGGAGGAGAAGGCCGTCGAGCTCGACGAGCCCACCGCCTCCCTGAGCCTCTCCCCGTCCTCCGTCGCCGGCAAGGCGGGCAGCCGCCTCGGCCCGATCACGGTGGACACCAACTCCGGCACGGCGAAGGTCTCCGTCGCCCCCGGCGCCCCGGCCGGCGTGACCGTCGTCGACAAGGACGGCAAGGCCGTCACCACCGTCGCCGACGGCTCCAAGGTCTACTTCGACGTCCCGGCCGGCACCGCCGACGGCACCGCCGAGCTGAACGTCCAGGCCGACACCACCGTCCCGATCGGCCGCGCCTTCGTCGCCACCAAGGTGAAGAGCCAGACCCTGATCCTGGCCGGCACCAGCACCTCCACCGTCTCCGCCAAGGCTTCCGCGAGCTGGGCGAAGCAGGGTGTGGTGCCCACCGTCACCGCCGAGAAGAACTGCGCCAAGGGCGGTGTCGACATCACCCTCGGCAACAAGGGTGACGAGGCCTGGGAGCTCGACCTCAAGGGCGTGAAGTACACGATCGCCGCCGGCGAGTCGAAGACGGTCACCGTCCCGGTCGCCGAGGACGAGGCGTACAAGTTCACCATCAAGGGCCCGAACAACTTCGAGAAGGTCATCGAGGGCGTCCTCGACTGCAAGACGGCCACCCCCGGCCCGACGCCGTCCGAGACCCCGAGCGGCACCCCGTCGCCGTCCCAGACCCCGGCGACCGGCGGCACCACCTCCGGCACCACCGGCGGCGGCGACCTCGCCGAGACCGGTAGCTCCAGCGCCACCCCGATGATCGCCGGCATCGCCGCCGCGCTCCTCGTGGTCGGTGGCGGCGCGGTCTTCTTCCTCCGCAAGAAGAAGCCGGCCGGTCAGTAACACCCAGCGGCTGATCACGGCCCCGTCGCGCACCGCGCGGCGGGGCCGTCCCGTTTCGGTCGCCCACCCACGGTGACCGCCCGGTCACTCGGAGAAGGGCTGGTCAGGCCGTCCCCGCGGTACTGGTTTCCGCCTGCGGGGCTCGGTCAGGCAAGATGGGACCTATCTGCCCACTCACTCCTTGCCGGACGGTTTCTCTTGGCTGAGTACATCTACACCATGCGCAAGACGCGCAAGGCGCACGGCGACAAGGTCATCCTCGATGACGTGACGCTGAGCTTCCTGCCCGGTGCGAAGATCGGTGTGGTCGGCCCGAACGGTGCCGGTAAGTCCACCGTGCTGAAGATCATGGCCGGTCTGGAGCAGCCCTCCAACGGTGACGCGTTCCTCTCGCCCGGTTACTCCGTCGGCATCCTCATGCAGGAGCCGAAGCTGGACGAGTCCAAGACCGTCCTGCAGAACGTCGAGGACGGCGTCGCCGAGGTCAAGGGCAAGCTCGACCGGTTCAACGCCATCGCCGAGGAGATGGCCACGAACTACACGGACGAGCTCATGGAGGAGATGGGCAAGCTCCAGGACGACCTGGACCACGCCAACGCGTGGGACCTCGACGCCCAGCTGGAGCAGGCCATGGACGCCCTGGGCTGCCCGCCCGGCGACTGGCAGGTCAACAACCTCTCCGGTGGCGAGAAGCGCCGCGTCGCGCTCTGCAAGCTGCTCCTGGAGGCCCCCGACCTGCTGCTCCTCGACGAGCCCACCAACCACCTCGACGCCGAGTCGGTGAACTGGCTGGAGCAGCACCTCGCCCAGTACAAGGGCACCGTCGTGGCCATCACCCACGACCGGTACTTCCTCGACAACGTCGCCGAGTGGATCCTCGAGCTCGACCGCGGCCGCGCCATCCCGTACGAGGGCAACTACTCCACGTACCTGGAGAACAAGGCCTCCCGCCTCAAGGTCGAGGGCCAGAAGGACGCCAAGCGGCAGAAGCGCCTCAAGGAAGAGCTGGAGTGGGTCCGCTCCAACGCCAAGGGCCGTCAGGCCAAGTCCAAGGCGCGCCTCGCCCGCTACGAGGAGATGGCCGCCGAGGCCGACAAGATGCGGAAGCTGGACTTCGAGGAGATCCAGATCCCGCCGGGCCCGCGGCTCGGCAGCATCGTCGTCGAGGTCGAGAAGCTCAACAAGGCCTTCGGCGAGAAGGTCCTGGTCGACGACCTGTCCTTCACCCTGCCCCGTAACGGCATCGTCGGCGTGATCGGCCCGAACGGCGCCGGCAAGACCACGCTCTTCAAGATGCTCCAGGGCCTGGAGACCCCGGACTCCGGCGACATCAAGGTCGGCGAGACCGTCAAGATCTCGTACGTCGACCAGGGCCGCGCCAACATCGACCCGAAGAAGACGCTGTGGGAGGTCGTCTCCGACGGCCTGGACTACATCAACGTCGGCCAGGTCGAGATGCCGTCCCGCGCCTACGTCTCCGCGTTCGGCTTCAAGGGCCCGGACCAGCAGAAGCCGGCCGGCGTGCTCTCCGGCGGTGAGCGCAACCGCCTCAACCTCGCGCTCACCCTCAAGCAGGGCGGCAACCTGCTGCTCCTCGACGAGCCGACCAACGACCTCGACGTCGAGACCCTCTCCTCGCTCGAGAACGCGCTGCTCGACTTCCCGGGCTGCGCCGTGGTCGTCTCCCACGACCGCTGGTTCCTCGACCGGGTGGCCACGCACATCCTGGCGTACGAGGGCGACTCCAAGTGGTTCTGGTTCGAGGGCAACTTCGAGTCCTACGAGAAGAACAAGATCGAGCGCCTCGGCCCGGACGCCGCCCGTCCGCACCGCGCCACCTACAAGAAGCTGACCCGAGGCTGATCACTTCATGGCCCGTCACATCTACTCCTGCCCCCTCCGCTGGTCGGACATGGACGCCTTCGGCCACGTCAACAACGTGGTCTTCCTCCGCTACCTGGAGGAGGCGCGGATCGACTTCATGTTCCGGCTGGCACCGGGGGACGGCAGCCCGTCGTTCTCCGGCGGGTCCGTCGTGGCCCGCCACGAGATCGACTACCTGCGACCCCTGGTGCACCGGCACGAGCCGGTCACCATCGAGTCCTGGGTGACGAAGATGGGCGCGGCCTCGCTGACGATCGCGTACGAGATCAAGGACCCCGACGTCACGTACGTGCGGGCGTCCACGGTCGTCGTGCCGTTCAACCTGGAGACGCAGCGTCCGCGCCGCATCTCCGACGAGGAGAAGTCCTTCCTCAAGGAGTACATGGACGACGGGATGACGTCGGCCCCGTGACTCCCCTCGCTCCGCTGCACTTCGACGACGCCAGAGAGGCGGCGGGCCTCGCCGCCTTCCTGCGCCGGCTGCTGCACTACGACCGGGCCGCCGCCGTCCGCCTCCAGGCAGGGGGCGGCGCGCTCGCCGTGTTCGGGCGCCCGCCGTCGTTCGAGGTCGTCGCCATCCGCACGGCACGCCTGGTCGACGCGGTCGACCTGGACGTGACCGTGTCGGCCGGTGAACTCCTGGAGGGCATCGAGGAGTCGGCGGGCAAGGCGGTCGTCCCCGACGCCGTCACCGGCCCTCCGTGGGCCGGGGTCCTGCCGCCGCGCGGCGGCTGGGAGCCGGTCGCCGGACTGCCGGACGTCGCCGCGATGCGCGGCGCGGTCGGCGCGGCCGTGGCCGAGTTCCGGGCCCGCGACGAGGAACTGCCCGAGGAGCGGCGCACCCGCGCCGAGCGCGACCGCATCGGCCGCGAGATCTGGTCCCGCACCTTCGCCGGCACGGGCCTCCCGCTGCGCGCCGTGCACGCCGCGCAGTCCCTCGGCTTCCTGCCGGACCTGCCCGGCGCCGAGCTCCCGGTCGCGCTGTTCGCCGCCGGGCCCTGGCTGCGGCTGCGCACGCCGTACGGCTCGGTCGCGCTGCGTACCGTACCGACGTCCCTGACCGTCGCTCCCCTTCGGTGACGCCCACGGGCGCGGTGCTCGCCGTCGATGCCGAGCTGACCTCCGGCGCGCTGAACACGCTCTTCCACGCCTCCTGGCCCGGCCACCGGGACACGGACTTCGACGCCGTGTTCGCCCGTCGGCTGCTCCATGTCACCGCCTGGCGGGACGGCCGGCTCGTCGGCTATGTGAACGTCGTCGGCGACGGCGGCGCGCACGCCTTCCTGCTCGACACCACCGTCCACCCCGACGAGCGCCGCCGAGGACTCGGAGTCGCACTCGTCCGGGAGGCCGCCGGGGCCGCGCGCGAGCGCGGGGCGCACTGGCTGCACGTCGACTACGAGCCGTACCTCACCGCCTTCTACGAGCAGTGCGGCTTCAAGCCCACCGCCGCCGGGCTCCTGGCCCTGCGGTAGCGGACGCGGCGGACTCAGCTCGCGTCGTCCGGCCACACCCCGATGTGGTCCTGCTCCAGCTCCAGGGCCACCCGGTGCCGCATGTCCAGGGCCTCGGTGTACTCGGCGGGCAGCTGCAGCCGGCCCGCGCGGTCGAGCATCGCGTACTCCCGGGCCACCAGGGACTCCCGGCCCGTCTCGTCGACCTCGGTGCGGCGCAGCACCTCGGAGGAGGTCCGGCCGTCGCGGATGGCGACCGTGCGGCGCACCTCGGAGGCGACCGCCTGGTCGTGGGTGACGATGACGATCGTGGTGCCCAGCTCCTCGTTGGCCCGCCGGAACGCGGCGAAGACGTCCTCGCCGGTGGCCGAGTCCAGCTCGCCGGTCGGCTCGTCGGCGAGCAGCACCGACGGGTTGTTGGCGAGGGCCACGGCGATGGCCACCCGCTGCTGCTGGCCGCCCGACAGCTGGTGCGGGCGCCGGTCCGCGTGCTCGGCCATGCCGAGCATGCCGAGCAGCTCCTCGGCCCGCCGGGCCTTCTGCCGACTGCCGCCCCTGCGCCCGTCCTTCAACTGCATGGGCAGCGCCACGTTCTGGGCGGCCGTCAGATAGGGCAGCAGATTGCGCGCGGTCTGCTGCCAGACGAAGCCGACGACCTCGCGGCGGTAGCGCAGCCGGGCCTTGCCGTCCATGGCGAGCAGATCGCAGCCCGCGACCTTGGCCGCGCCGGCGGTCGGCACGTCGAGCCCGGCCAGGATGTTCATCAGGGTGGACTTGCCGGAGCCGGAGGCGCCGACCAGCGCCATCAGCTCGCCCTCCGTCACCAGCAGGTCCAGACCCTGGAGGGCCTGCACCTCCACCCCGTCCGTCGTGAAGATCCGGACCAGCCGGTCGCAGGCGATCAGCGCGTCGTGCCCGTACGAGGGCCGGTCCCGGCGCGCCGCCGCCCGCCGCTCCAGCTCCTCCAGGGTCGTACCGGTGGTCCCGGCGGCTCCGGCGGTCCCCGAGGTGGTCGTCGTCATCGTGCGTCTCCTGCCCTGAGTTCCTTGATCGAGCCCCTGCGGGCCACCCACCACGCCTGCGTTCCGGCGACCGCGCCGGTGAGGAGCACCACCGCGACCGCCGGCACGGCCAGCGACCAGACGTCCGCCCGCAGTGCCGTGCCCAGGGCCATCGCCTCGTCCGGCGCGGCGGCCAGCGCCAGCCGGATCAGGTCGATGCCCGGCGAGAGCAGCACGATCGTCGCCCAGCCCACGAGCACGCCGCCCACCGCCGCGAGGACCGCCTGCGGCAGCGCTTCGAGACCGAGCAGCTTCCGGCCCTGGCGGCGGGTGAGGCCCATGGTGCGCAGCCGGGCGAGCAGCGTGGTGCGCTCGGGCGCGGCCTGCAGCAGCGAGAGCAGCACGGCCAGGACCGCGTAGCCCGCGCCCGCGGCGATCGCCGCGCGGTAGATCCGCTCCGCACCGGTCTGCACAGGCGAGTCGACGTAGCCGGCCCGCTTCTCCGCCCGCAGCACCACCTGGACGGTCCCGTTCACCCCGGTGACCGCGCTCCGCAGCGCCTTTCCGTCGAGGGCGCCGTCCGGGCCGCCGGTGACGAGCAGCGCGGTGGCCGCCCGGTTGGTGAGGTCGTCGCCGTTGACGACGAGGAAGTCCTTGTCGGGCAGGGCCGGGGTGGCCTCGCGGACGGCGACCACCTTCACATGGAAGCGGCCGGCCGCCGCGGTGATCTCCATGGGCTTGTCGCCGAGGCGTTCGGCGACCCGCGGCGAGGCGATGGCGGGGATCACCCGCTCGTTGTCGCCGACGTGGCCGGGTCCGCCCGTGCCGGTGGACCCGAGGAGCCCGGCGGGGAAGCCGCCGATGCCGGTACGGGCCGCGAGCCGGGTGTACGAGGCGGGCTCGACGCCGATCAGCGGGGCGCCCATGCCGTGGTCGGAGGTGCCCCGGCGGGAGGGCAGTTCGAGCCCGAACTCGACCTGCACGGGCGACACCTCCCGTACCCCGGCGACGCCCCGCACCTTCTCGGCGACCCCGGCGGGCAGCGGGACCGAGGCCAGCTTGCCGACCACCCGGGCGTCCGCGCCGGTGGCCAGATAGGCGGCCTTGTCCCGGACGTCGGACACCCCGGTGAGCACGGAGCCGCCGAACGCGGCCGTCGTCAGCGCGAGCAGCAGCGCGAGCAGCGGCAGCGCGCCCGAGGCGGACGAGCGGCCCGCCCGGGCCAGGGACAGATACCCGACGGCGCCGCGCAGCCTGCGGGCGGGCCGGGCGGCCCAGCGCAGCGGCAGCGGATAGAGCCGTACGAGCACGAACGCGGCGATCAGGGCGACGAGCACCGGCGCGGCGCTGACCAGGTAGTCGCCGGCGTCGGCGGTGCCGCGGCGGCGCAGCGCGGTGACGGCGCCCACGGCGAGGACGAGGAAGGTCAGTTCGGCGACGGTGCGCCGGGCGGACGGCCGGGAGGCGACCAGGTCCTCGCGGGCGCCGTGCAGCTGGGGCCGGCGGTGCAGGAACACCGCGCGCACCGGCAGCACCAGGGTGGCGACCGCGGCGACCGCGGCGGCGCCCGCGCAGGCGGGCAGCAGCCGGGCCCCGTCGCCGCCCGTGAGCAGCACGGCGAGGAGCAGTCCGAGCGCGGCGGCGGGAACGGTGACCGCGGCGGTCTCGGCGACCAGCCGTCCGCCGATGCCGGTCAGGGAGGCGCCGCGCGAGCGCAGCAGGGCGAGTTCGGGGTGCCGGCGGGCGGTGAACAGGCTGCCGGTCATGGCGAGGACGACGAGGGCGACGGCGCCGATGCCGAAGGCGGCGACGGCGACGACCGAGGCGATGGCGTCCCGGGTGCCGGTGTAGCCGGCCAGGATCCCGTCGAGGCCGGTGCTGAACGCCCCGCCCGCGCCGAGGACGTCGCGCAGTCTCACCAGGGCCGGCCCGTCGCCCGCCGAGTCGAGGGCGGAGGTGAGCCGTTCGGTGTCGAGGGCGGTGAGGTGCCGGACGTCGGGCGCGAACCGCCAGTACTGCTCGGGCTCGCCGAGCGTGCCGACCGCCGCCGGCGCGCTCTCGGGCGAGACGAGCAGGGTGCCCACCCAGTAGGAGCGGGGCTCGTCCCCCTTCGTCATGGCGAGGAACGGGCTGTGCAGGACCGGCTCGGTCGCCCAGTAGGGGCCGTCGGTCCCGCGCGGTTCGACGATGCCGGTGACGGTGACCGGCTTCGGGTTGCCGTCGACGCCGGGGAGGTGGACGACGGAACCCACCGTGATGCCGAGGGTCTTGGCGGTCTTCGTGCTGACCGCCGCCTCCATGCCGCCGCCCGCCGTCCCGCCCTCGGCGGCCCTCGGCGCGCGGCCGGCCGTGAGCGTGGAGTGCCCGGCCAGGTCGGAGGCCGAGTCCAGGACGAACTGCGGATCCACGCCGTCCGGCCGCGTCAGGAACGGGTCGGGCGCCGACAACTGCTTGGTCGTCCGCACCCCGTACGCCGACTCGACGGGGTCCGCGCGCAGCGGCGCGGGCAGCGCCGGAACCAGCCGGTCGCGGATCGCCTTCAGCTTCTTCGGCGCGAACGCCGCCACCCGCGCCTCCGGAGCCAGGCTGCTCGGCACGTCGGTGGTCAGCGTCAGCGCGCTGGTGCGGGGCTCGGCACTGTTGATGGCGTGCCACAGTCCCTCGGTCTCGTACGTGTCGACGGTCCGCGGCAGCGCGGCGGCGAGGAACGCCGTCACCAGCACGAGCAGCCCATAGGCGAGGGCCGTCCCCGGCGCCGTCCGCAGTCGGGTGCGGACCCAGGGCGCCACGGTGCGGACGGGCTTGCTGGACATGGCGTTCGCCTTTCCGCGGGCGGGGGTGGAGGACGGCTGCGGGGAGCGGGGGCCGGGCATCAGCGGCCCCCGGGGGTGGTGGCGGGCGGCCGGCGCCGGGCGGTGGCGGGCGGCGGGGTCGGGGGGCCGCACGGGGCGGCCTGCGGCCTGCGCGGCTCGCACCCGAGACGGATCCGGAACGTCGTCACTGGTCCCCCTGGCTGCGCAGGGTGACCGCCGGGTCCGCGCGGCGCAGCGCGATGGTCGCGACGATCACCAGGGGGAGCGCGGCCACGCCGGCGAGGAGCAGGGCCACGTGGGCGAGCGGGAGCTGGACCAGCGGGGCGGGGACCGGGCGTTCGGCCTGGCCGGTGAGGACGATCAGGGGGACGACCGCCCGGGTCAGGACGGTGCCGAGGGCGACGCCGACGAGGAGGCCGATGCCGACCAGGAGGCCCTGTTCGGCGGCGAGCAGCCGGGCCAGCTGGCGGCGCGGGGCGCCGAGCGCGCGGAGCAGGCCGAACTCCCGTCCCCGTTCCCGCAGCGAGCCGGCCGAGGAGACGGCGAAGCCGACGGCGGCGAGGGCGGCGGCGGCCGCCGCGACCGCCATCAGGGCGGAGTTCGGGCCGGCGCCGAGCGGGTCGCCGAGGAGTTCGGCCGCGGCCTCGTCCCGTACGAGCACCAGCGAGGGGTCGGCGTCGGTACGGGACCGGAGGGTCTTGGCGACCTCGCCGGCCCTGCCGGGGGCGGCGGTGAGCCACCACTCGGTGGGTGCCAGGGTCGCGCCCGGGGTGGCGGACAGGGCCCGGTTGGCCGTGTTCAGGTCGATCAGGACGGCGCCGGCGTCCTCGGGGACGGCGTCGGGCGATGCCGCGGTGACGGCCCGGGCGCCGAGCCCGGTGGTCGGCAGTTCGCGGACCACGCCGGCGATCGTCACCTTCAGGGTGGTGCCGCCGATCGTGACGCCGACGGTGTCGCCCTCCTTCGCGCGGGTGGCGGCGAGGAAGGCGTCGGTGGCGAGCGCCGGGACCGTCGCCGGCCGGGCGCCGCGCGGGGCGGACAGCGTCAGCGTGTAGCCGTCGGTGCCGGGGCCGCCCTCGTCCGCGCCGAGGGTGAAGGGCACGGAGAGGAGGGCGTCGGCGGCGGATCCGACGCCCACCGGCTGCGCCGTGGTCTCGCCCTCGTCGTTCTCGGCCGTGTACTCCGCGGTCCACGCGGCGAGTGAGCCGCGGGTGCCGATCGGCCGCTGGGCCTCCCCGGCGCCCACCGAGACGAGCTCCTCGACGGCGAGCCGGTGCACGCCGCCGCCCGCCGTCTCGCCGCCGACCTCCAGGCCGATCAGGGTGAAGCCGCCGGTGTCCGCCAGCTCGGGCAGGGCGACCTGGAGCCGGTGGGTCCGCCCGTCGGCCGGGAGCGTGCCGAGCAGCCGGCGGTACGGGACGCCGTAGCCGTCCTCCACGACGACGGTGACCCGGGCGGGCGGAGGGCCGCCGGGGGCGGTGGCGCGCAGCGTGAGCGCCAGGGCCCGGGTGTCCTTCGGCAGTTCGACGCCGGTGCGCGGACCGGCCTTCGGCTGCACGGCGGTGAGGCGCTCGGCGGGCGAGCCGTCCGCGAGGTCGGGGCGGAAGAGCATGCCGTCGGCGGCCCGCCAGGTGTCCATGGCGAGCACGGTGGCGTTGCGGCCGGTGACGTCGGTGCTGCCCCGGTGCACGGGCGCGGCGCGTCGTACGCCCGGCACGGCGGCGAGCCGCTCGGTCTGCGAGAGTTCGCCGGGACCGGCGCTCAGCACCCGGAGGTCCGCGCCGGTGCGGAAGTCGGCCTGGTCGCGCTGCGAGCGGTCCCAGGAGTCGCGCTGGCCGATCGCCAGCATGCCCATGGCGACGGCGAGCACGAGCAGCAGCACCGGGCCGGCGCCGCGCAGCGGCCGGCGGCTGAACTGCCAGCCGGCGAGCGCGGTGGGCAGCCCCCGGCCGCCGGCGGCGCGCCGCTCGGCCAGCCGGGCCGCGGGCGGCAGCAGTCGCAGGGTGAGGACGGTGCCCGCGAGCAGGGCGAGCGCGGGCGCGGCGACCAGGAGCGGGTCGACGCCGAGGGCACCGGTCCGGTCCCCGGCGAGCGCGCCGCCGCCGGTCTGCCGGTCGAGCTGCCAGTAGGCGATGCCCGCGACGAGCAGCAGTCCGATGTCGGCGCCGGCCCGGACCGGGCCGGGCAGCGCGGCGGAGCGGCCCTTGCGCAGCGAGATCCGGGCGCCGTCCCCGGTGGCGAGCGCGGGGGCGACGACGGCGGCGGCGCAGCACAGCGCGACCGCGGCGGCCACCAGCCAGACCGTGGGCGGGGGAGCGGCACCGAGCCCGCCGCCGAGCGCGTCGAGCGTGGACCGGTCGGCGACCAGCCGGGTCAGCGGGCCGGAGAGCAGCGGGGCGGCGATCGCGGCGGGCAGCGCGAGGAACAGCGCCTCGACGGCGGCGAGTCCGGCGATCCGGCGGCGTGAGGCGCCCCGCGCGCGCAGCAGGTCGGTCTCGCCGGAGCGTTCGGTGCTGAGCAGCCGGGCGACGAGCAGCAGCGCGTAGGCGGCGAGCAGCACCAGCTGCACGGCCACGATGGAGAGGGTGGAGCGGGAGACGAGCAGGGCCCGGTCGGTGCGCTCCAGGACGGTCGGCAGCGAGGTGGTCGCGTTGACGGTGGTGCCGAAGCGCGCGGTGTCGGCGAGCAGCGCCTTGGGTCCCTCGGTGGCGGCGGTCCGCAGGTCGTCCATCCGGTCGGTGGTGAGGCCGGTGTAGTCGGCGACGCCGAGCCAGGAGGTGTCACCGGCGGTGAGCCGCCCGGAGCCGAGCAGGGCGGGGTCGGTGAGCAGCGGGCCGTACGTGGTGAAGACGAGGGTCTTCACGCCGCGGCCGGCCGCCGGGTCGAGCTGCCAGTAGAGGTCGGTGGTGTCGAGGGGCCGGTAGACGCCGGTGATCCGGGTCGTCACGGTGGTGCCGGTGAGCCGGTCGGTGAGCGTCAGGACGGTGCCAGGGGCCACGCCGAGCCGGCGGGCGGCCTCCTCGGGCACGGCGCTCTCGACCGCGTCGCGCGGCCCGGCGGCCTTCGCGTCGGCTGCCTTCGGGGCGGCGGGATTCGGAGCCGGTGCCTTCGGCCAGGCGCCGCGGACCAGGCTGATCCGGGAGCGGTCGAGCGCCGCGAACTGGGTGAGGTCCGGCTCGCCCGAGCGCGCGTCCGGCGGCTGGAGCGAGCGGGGCAGGGCGTACGGCCCCGAGGTCTCCAGCTTCCGCACGGTGACCGGCAGCCCGGCGAAGGTCCGCTCGGCGCCCGCGCGGGCCGCCGCGTCGGCACTCGCCCGCCTGCCGTCCGGGACCCGGCCGCTGACGACGAGGGCGGCGGCGGGGGCGGAGCGGCCCTTGAGGGTGCTCCGCAGCGCGGCGTCGCCGACGGAACCGGAGAAGGCGGCCAGGGTGGCGAGGACGGAGGTGGTCAGGAGGACCGCGAGCAGGGCCGCGGCCAGGAGCAGCCGGTGCGCCCTGACGCGCAGAAGTACGAACCCCGTCACCCGGTCCCCCCTGAAAGCACCGTGATCGTTCAGTATCGAACGTCCTTCGGATGCTTTCAGAGGGCAACGGATCCGGAAACCGCTTTCGTGGCCACCTTGATGCGATCGTGACCGTTATCCGGTGCCATGTCACCGGAATGTGTTCGTCCGGGAGCGGGCCGTCAGTCCGCGGTGTTGATCATGGAGGCGGCGGCGTACGTCAGATAGCGCCACAGCTGCTCCTCGTGCTCCGGCGCCAGCTCCAGCTCGTCCACCGCGTCCCGCATGTGCCGCAGCCACGCGTCGTGCGCCGCCCGGTCGACCGTGAACGGCGCGTGCCGCATCCGCAGCCGCGGATGGCCGCGGCGGTCGCTGTAGGTGTTCGGGCCGCCCCAGTACTGCATGAGGAACAGCGCCAGCCGCTCCTCGGCCGGGCCCAGGTCCTCCTCCGGGTACATCGGCTTCAGCAGAGGGTCCTCGGCGACGCCCTGGTAGAAGCGGTGGACCAGGCGACGGAAGGTCTCCTCGCCCCCCACCTGCTCGTAGAAGGTCTGCTCCTGAAGCGTGCCGCGCGGAATCTCGTTCACCGTTCCATCGTCTCAGACGCACCGGACGAGGACCGGAGGTCTAGGACCTGTGGCCGGATCCGGGCGGCGCGCAGGACAGTGGAGCCATGAGCGACGTGTTTGCCGAGGAGGGCGCGCGGGCCCGGCGGGCGCTGGTGCGGGAGATCGAGGCGTACGGCGCCCTGCACGAGCCCGTCTGGCGCGCGGCCTTCGCCGACGTCCCGCGCCACCTCTTCGTGCCCTCCTACTACGTCGCCGGTCCGACCGGCTACGAACGCCTCTGGTCCGGCGACCCCGACCCGGTCCGCCGGGTCCGCTGGCTGCGCGGCGCCTACCGCGACACCGCGCTGGCCACCCGGGTCCGGGACGGCGAGCTGCTCTCCTCCGCCAGCCAGCCCTCCCTGATGGCCCGGATGCTCGAAGCCCTCGACGTACGCGACGGGCACGACGTCCTGGAGATCGGCGCCGGCACCGGCTACCACGCGGCGCTGCTCTGCCACCGCCTCGGCGACGCGCACGTCACCACCGTCGACCTCGACGAGGAGATCGCCGAGTCGGCCCGCGGCCACCTCGCCGCCGCCGGGTACCGGCCGGCCGTGATCACCCGCGACGGCGCCCGCGGCTGCCCCGAGCGCGCCCCGTACGACCGGATCGTGGCGACCTGCGCGGTGCCCTCCGTGCCGTACCCCTGGCTCGCCCAGAGCCGGCCCGGCGCACGCATCCTCACCCCGCTCTCCACCGGACTGCTGCTGCTCGGCGTCCGCGCCCCCGACCGCGCCGAGGGGCGCTTCCTGGCCGGCTCCGCGTACTTCGTCGCCCTGCGCGGCGGCAGCGTCCGCACCCCGCGCCCGCGGACCACCGGAGTTCCCCGGCGGGTGTACGAGGACGAGGGCTTCCGCTTCCTGACCGGGCTCACCGGCGACCGCCTCGACATGCGCGAAGCGCTCTCGCTCTGGCAGCGCGAACGGCGGCCGGAGCGGGAGCGCTTCGGGGTGACGGTGAGCGGCGGACGGCAGTGGGCCTGGCTGGACGACCCCGAAGGGCCGTACGCCTGGCCCCTGCCGGACCTCTAGGCCGTGTCTTCCGGATCTTGGCCGGGTCCGCGACGCCTGGCACGGCACCTCGCTGCGTTGCCGAAACGCCCCGATAGCTCCGCTATCGAGACGCTCCGGCGCCTTGCGATGCACCGCACCAGACCCCGCGGCCTGTCCGGCCCTGATCCGAAAGACACGGCCTAGCCCGGGTTCTCAGCCCCTGCGTACGGTGATCGTCGTCCAGGCGCCGACGTGCACCCGGTCGCCCTCCTGGAGCTGCACCGGCACATAGGGCTGGATCGGGTCGGGCGAGCCGTTGATCGTCGTGCCGTTGGTGGAGTTCTGGTCCACCACCGCCCACGAACCGTCCGGCTGTGCCACGAGCACCGCGTGCTGGTGCGAGACGCCCGGGTCCTCCGGCGGCACCGACAGGTCGATGTCGGGCGACTCGCCGGTGGAGTGCCGGCGGCGGCCGATGCTGACCTGGCTGCCCTGGAGCGGGATGTGCTGCTCGGGGGAGTACGCGGGGAGGTTGAGCCCCCCGGCCTCCGGGCCGCTGCGCTGCATCATCGCCATGAAGTACGCGCGGTCCGGTCCGATCACCGCGGTCCAGCCGAGCTGCGGCTGAGGCATCTGCGGCTGGGGCATCTGCGGGGCCTGCGGCGCGTGGGGCTGCGGGACCGGCGGCGGGCCCTGCTGGAACTGCGGCGGCGGACCGCCCTGGGGACCGCCCATCGGCGCGGGGACCGGGGCGGGCGGCGCGGGCGGCGCCGGGGGCTGCGGCATCGAGGGCGGCGACAGCATCCAGTCGTCGTCGGCCCGCGGCTGCGGCGGGGCCGGCTGCGGAGGAGCGGCCTGCGGAGGAGCGGCCGGGAAGCCCTGCGGGGCCTGGGGCGCCTGCGGCATCGGCGGGCGCTGCGGCGGCGCCTGGTGGTGCGTCGGGTCGGCGCCCAGCGGCTCGGCCGGACGGTTCACCTGCGAGGGCCGCGAGCCCTGGTAGTCGAACGCGTCCGGGTGCTGCGGCGGTGCGGGCACCGGGGCAGCGGGCGGGGCGGCCGGCGGGGACTGGAAGCCCGGCGGCAGGTTCAGACCGGGCGGCGGACCACCCTGCGGACCCGGACCCTGCGGCGCGCGGGGCGCGCTCTGCGGGGCGAGCGGGGTGTAGGAGGTCGCCGTGTTCGTGAGGAAGTTCCAGCGGCACTCCTCGCAGAACGGCGCCATGTGCTCGCGCGGCGTCCGGCACTGCGGGCACAGCTCCGCCTGGGCGGTGGCGTTCGGGTCGCCGCCCGGGCCGAAGCCGCCGGGCGCGGCGGGCGGCGGCGGGACCGGCCCGCCGGGGGCACCGGGGCCGCCGGGGCCGGGATATCCGTACGCGGGCGGCGGCGGGGGAGGCGGCGGTACGGCACCCGTCGGCGCACCCGCCCCGGCCGCCATGCGGTGGCCGCAGACCTCGCACCAGTCGTCGGAGACCGACTGGTGTCCGTTCGGGCAGGTCGGCATGTCGGTGCTTCCCCCTCTCCTCGTCCTCGCCCTGACGGGCTCCGTCGCCCTCGCGGGCTACTTCTTCACGCGAACGGTCTTGGTGGAGCGCGTCTCGAGAGTCATCTCGTCCGCTTCCGCGACCTTCGCCTTCAAACGCACAGTACCCGTCGCGGCATCGACCACGTCCACCACCTTCGAAAGCAGTTTCGCCGTATCGGCGTTCCCGGAGGCCGCCGCGAGCTGCACCGCACGCCCGAGTTTGGCCGTGGCACCGTCGCGATCGCCCGATTTGCGGGCGTCCATTCCCTGCTGGATGGCATCGGCCAACTCGGCCTGCCCGGTGTAGTGCGCGACCTGCGCGTTGATCGCGGTGGACATCACCATGTCGTCCGTCCACACCGCCCGCACCAGTCCCTGGGACAGCGTCACCGGCGCGCCGCCCGCCGGGTCCGGGACGATCAGCGAGACCCGGGCCGCCAGCATCTCCTGGCCGACCGCGGCCTGCGGCACCCGCACGGACACGTGGTAGTCGCGGGACTCGTCGCCCCACGAACCGGTCGGGTAGTCCCCGGCGCGCGGGCCCGCCTCGGTGCGCCGCCCGGACAGGTCCTCGACCGTCGGCGCCACCTGCTTCACGAAGCCGATCTCCACCCCCACCGGGGTCCACAGGCGCAGGGCGACATCCGCGACCTCCTTGCCCATGGCGCCTTCCATCATGGCCGTGAAGTCGGCGGCGAGCCCGGCCGGGTCGGCGACGATGTCGGCGGTGCCGAGCAGCGCCGAGGCGATGCCGCGCACCTCCTCGACCTCCCAGTCCGTGCCGACCCCGCGCGCGTCGCAGGTGAAGCGGCCCGCACAGGCGTCGAGCGCGGCCCGCAGGTCCTCCGGCGACTCGTGCTCGTTGCGCCCGTCGGTCAGCAGGATGCCGTGCCGGATGGCGGCGTCGGCGGAGGAGAGCAGCCGGTCGGCGAGGCGCAGCCAGGTGCCGATGGCGGTGCCGCCGCTCGCGCTCAGTGCCCGCAGCGCGTCCTTCGCCTCGGCGCGGGTCCGGGCGTCGGCGACGGCGAGCCGCCCGCCGCCCGGGTACACCTCGCGCGCGATGTGGGTGCCGGCGACGACGGCGAAGGAGGTGCCGTCGCGCAGGGTGTCGATCGCGGCGGCGGTCGCCTCGCGGGCGCCGCGCATCTTGGTCGACGGGTAGTCCATCGAACCGGAGCAGTCGAGCATCAGGACGACGGCCGCGGACCGGCCCCCGCCGGCCGCCGGCGGCGCGCCGTGCGCGCCGCCGCCGGTGGCGGTCACGGTGACGATCGCGTTGACGTCCCGGCCGCCCTCCGGCAGGAACTCGTTCTGGTACACGTCCACCGAGAACTGCGGCCCGGTGGGCTTGGAGAAGTTCGCCATGGGTGATTCGGCTCCTCGGCTCACGAGAAGAGAAGAAGGAAGGTCAGGAGCGGTTGCGGAGCGGTCACGGGGCGGATGGCACCGGGAGCGCGAACGGCAGCAGCGCGACCGTGATGTTGTCGTGGCCGCCGCCGTCCAGGGCGTGGCCGACCAGGACCTGCGCCGCGTGCAGCGGTCGTTCGGCGGCGTCGGCGGGCATGATCCGGGCCATGTCCTCGGCGCCCTCCGCGTAGTTCCACAGTCCGTCCGTGCAGACCACCACCACGCCCGGCCGGTCCGGCTTGAACGCGGCGGTGTGCGGCTCCAGTTCGTAGCTGTCGGCGCCGAGCCAGCCGGTGATCGCGTGGGCGCGCTCGTCCGCGTACGCCTGCGCCTCGGTCATCAGACCCGCGGCCACCATCTGCGCGGCCCACGAGTCGTCCTCGGTGAGCCGGGCGGGCGGGGTGCCGCGGTCGTCGGGCACCCAGTAGGCCCGGCTGTCGCCGACCCAGCCGACGATCAGCAGTCCGTCGGCGACGATCGCGCTCACGATGGTGCACGCCGGGGAGTTCTGGTGCTCCCGCTCGCCGGCCGCCGGGCGCTCGGCGAGCGCGGTGACCGCGTCGGCGGCCGCCACGATCGCCTCCTGCATGGCCTGCTGCGGGTGCGTGCCCTGGGGCAGCGCCGCGAGCAGCGTGGTGCGGGCGGCCGTGGCCGCGGCGGCGGACGCCTCGTCGGGGCGGGTCGCCGAGGACACGCCGTCGCAGACCACGGCGAGCGCGGCCGGCGCACCGCCGGGCAGCGCGGCCGAGGCCACGGCGAACGAGTCCTCGTTGCGGTGGTGGCGCAGGCCCCGGTCGCTGACGGCGGCGACCGCCGGCAGCTCCTCCTCCATGTGGTCGCGGTCGCGCGGCTGCGCGTGCCCGCAGTGCTCGCAGTACCCGTCGCCGTCGACCCGCCCGGTCCGGCAGGCCACGCACACCTTCCGGTCGTCGCCCGCCGACGCGCTCACAGCCGCCGCCGGCTCCGCCACGAGCGCCGCCCGCGGATCGGGCGCGGGCAGCGTGAAGTCCCCGTCCCCGTGCTCGCCGGTGGCGCCGGCGGGGGCCGCGGGCCCGGCCGGGTCCGCCGTGGCCGCGGGTGCACCCGGTCCCGCCGGGTCTGCCGCGCCCGCCGGCGCGGCCTCCGGCACCCCGTCCGTCCGTACCGGGATCGTCGGCAGATCGCGGCCGCCCGAGTCGGTGCCCGGCAGCTCGCCGGGGTGCTGGGTCGCCGTGGTCAGGGAGTTCGGGTCCCGGGGCGGGGCCTCCGGCCAGTCCACGGGCAGGGCGATCGGGACCGTCGGCCGGTCCGGGAGCTCGGCCTCCGACAGGTCGTAGCCGCACGCCCCGCAGAACTTGTCCCCGGACTCCAGCGGTTCGGCGCACTCGGGGCAGGTCCCCAGGGGGTGCGGGGGCTTCGGTTTCAGCGACATACTCACACCCACGTCCTGGGGCGGAAGCGGTTGGCCCGCTCCACCAGTTCGATCCTCTCCTCGCCGCGCTGGGCGAGCCGGGCGAGCACCCGGTAGGAGCGTTCGAGGCCGAAGCGCAGTCCGCGCTCGTCCAGTGCGCTGCCGAGCAGCACCGTGCCGGCCGGACCCGCGCCCGGGCTGCCCGAGAGCACCCAGTCCAGGGCCGTGCCGAGCACCTCCGTCGACAGCCGCTCGCGGCGCACCGCGTCGAGGCCGAAGCCCTGCAGCGCCGCGACCTGCGCCGCCGCGGCCGTCAGGTCGGCGCCCAGCGGCTCGTTCGCGGGCCGCCGGCGCAGCCGGGCCCGCACCGCGGCGACCCGGGCCGCCGTGTAGTGGATCGAGGACTCCGGCACCGACTCCAGGGTGCGCACCGCGCCCGGCCGGTCCCCGGCCGCGAGCTGCACCCGGGCCAGGCCGAAGGCGGCGCTGACATAGCTGGGGTCGGTCGCCCACACGAGCCGGTAGTACTCGGCGGCGTTGTCGAGCTGGCCGAGCAGTTCCGCGCACACGCCGAGCGCCAGCTTGGGCGCCGGTTCGCCGGGGAAGGCGTCGTAGATCGCGTCGAAGGACAGCGCCGCGCTCTCCCGGTCGCCCGCGATCAGCGCCGTGACGCCCCGGTACCAGACCACCCGCCAGTCGTCGGCGTGCCCGTCCTCCAGGGTGTCGAGGCTGCGCCCGGCGGCCACCAGGTCGCCCATCTCCAGGCGCGCCCGCAGTTCGCGCAGCCGCAGTTCGAGCGAGGACACCGGAGCCGCGTGCAGCGCGGTGATCAGCTCGGCGGGTGCGGCGGCGAGCAGACCCGCGAGGAAACCGGCGTTGGGATCGGCCGCGTCGACCCGCGGCACCGGGAGCGCGAGCGCCGTCGCCGGTACGTCGAAGGGGCGCAGGAAGGTGCCCGCCCGGCCGGTCACGGCGGTCGGCAGCGAGCGGCGGGCCCGCCGGGTCTCGCGCGCGCCGAGCACCGACACGTCCTCGGTGAGCTCCTCGAACAGCTCGGTGTCGGTGACCCGCGTCTCGGCGCCGAACAGCGTCGAGAGCGCCGGGCGCGGCCGCCCCGACTGCAGCGCGACGACCTCCCGCAGGACGCCGGTCAGCTGCTCCGCCATCTCCTGCGCGGAGCCGAAGCGGCGCGCCGGGTCGGGGTCGGTGGCCCGTACCAGGAGGCGGTAGAAGGACTCGTAGGTGCGGAAGACCTCGATGCCGTCCGGCTCGGGCAGCGAGTCGGCGAAGACGTTGGTGTAGCCCTGGAAGTCGAAGGTCAGCACGGCCAGGGTGCGGGCCACCGTGTAGAGGTCGCTGGCCACCGACGGGCCGACCTCGGCGACCTCCGGCGCCTGGTAGCCGACCGTGCCGTAGATCGCCGACTCGTCGTCGTCCATCCGCCGGACCGCGCCCATGTCGATGAGCTTCAGCTGGTCCTCGGTCTGGATCGCGTTGTCGACCTTGAAGTCGCAGTACAGCAGGTTGCGGCTGTGCAGATGGCCGAGCGCCTCCAGGGCCTCGATGCCGTACGCGCAGGCCTGCTCGACCGGCAGCGGGTCGCGCCGCCCGTCCGGGGTGCGCCGATCGTTGGCGATCTCCTTGAGCGACTTGCCGCCCACGTACTCCATGACGATGTAGCCGTCCAGGGAGCCGGTGCGCTGGTCCAGGTGCTCGACGAAGTTGTAGATGCGGACGATGTTGGAGTGCTCGATCTCCGCGAGGAAGCGGCGCTCGGAGATCGCCGCGGCCATCGCGTCCTGGTCGCCGGTGTCCAGCAGGCCCTTGAGCACCACCCAGCGGTCCGAGACCGCCTTGTCGACGGCCAGGTAGATCCAGCCGAGACCGCCGTGCGCGAGACAGCCCGCGACCTCGTACTGCCCGTGCACCACGTCGCCCGCGCGCAGCTTCGGCACGAAGGAGTACGGGTGCCCGCACTTGGTGCAGAAGCCCTCGGTGCGGCCCGGCCGGTCACCGCGCGAACGGCCCACCGGCGCACCGCAGTCGGAACGCGAGCAGAATCGCTTCCTCTCGGGAACCTCGGCGCTCTCCATCACCGCGGCCCGCGGGTCCGGACGCGGCACCTCCGGCACCGTGACCAGGCCCGCGCCCAGCCGGCCGCGCGCCGAGGCGCCGCCGGAGGAGCCGGAACTGCGCACCGAGACGGAACGGCCCGTGCTCCGCCCCGAGAGCGAGCGCGAGAGCCGCCCCGACACCGAACGCCGGGACGCCGAGGAGCGCGCCGACCGCGACGACGTACGGGAGGAGGGCGCCGAGCGGCCCGAGTCGCCGCCCCGGCCGCCCGCCGCCATCCCGGTCCTGGTCGCCTGCAGCATCCCGCCGGGCGCGACGACCGGGGCGAGACCGCACGTGTCGCAGTACAGCTCGCCGCCGCCCATGTCCTCGTACGAGCCCTCGCACGTCGGACGCTGACAGCTGCTCACGCCGGTTCCCCCGCTCACCACTCGTTCCCTCTGCGATCCCCGTGATTCCCGAGATCCTGTCGATCCCTCGGCCCGGACAGCACGTCCGCCGCCGCCTGCTGGTAGCGGAGCACCGCCTGCTCGGCGACCCGCAGGTCGCAGGGCGCGCTCCACAGCATCCGGCGGGCCGCGTCGTACCGCTCGACGAGCAGCGGATCCTCCGCCGCCCCGAGCCGGGCCACCTTCGCCTTGTACGCGTCGAGCCGGCCGCGCAGTTCCGCGCGGACCGCGAGGGGCGCGGTCACCGCCGTCAACGACTCGCGGGCCCGCAGGAGTTCCTCCTCCGCCTCCTGCTCCAGGGCGTCGAGCAGCGGCGAGAGCCGGTGCCAGCGGGCATGCCTGCGGTGCTCGGCCGCCGCTGCCAGACGCTCCTGGAGTGCCACCGGCGGACCGCTGACCGCCGGCACCTCGGAGGCGGCGATCTTCGCGAGCACCTCGCCGCGCGCCGCCCGCGCCTCGGCGAGCGTGCGGTCCGCCCGGGACAGCACGTCGCGCAGCCGCAGCAGCCGCTCCTCCGCGTCCTGCCGGACCTGGAGCACCGCCTCGATCTCGCGCCGGATGTCCTCCAGGGCGCGCGCCGCCGTGTCGTACCGCTCCGTGTCCGGCCGGCCGCCGCCGGGCGCCGAACTGCCCTGCGCGGGCCGCCAGAACGCCAGCGGGTCCGACACCACCTGCACCCGCAGCGCGGTCAGCTCGGCGGTGATCGACTCCAGTTCGTCCCCGGCCGGGTGCTCCCCGGGCCGCACGCCCACCGAGTGCGCGAGCGACCGGGTCCGGCCCAGCTCGGCGGCGAGCAGGTCTATCCGCGCGGGCAGCGCCGACCAGACCGCGTCGGCGGTGACCACCACGTCGAGGGAGGCCGCGTACAGCTCGTTCATCCGGGTGACGAGCCCGTCCAGGGTGAACCGCTCGGCCAGCGCGGCCTGTTCGAGCGCCCCGCCCGGCACGTGCACGCTCTCGCCGCGCAGCCGGTCGGTCAGCTCGACGAGCTCCTCGCGCCCGGGCCAGCGGCGCCGGGCCCGTACCTCACGGGTGTCGTGCAGGGCGGCCGTGTACGCGTCGAAGTACGCCCACAGCAGGGTGATCGACCGCTCGGCGGTCTGCCAGCGGTCCCGGGTCGTCCCGGTCAGCTCGGCGCCTTCGAGCAGCCTGCGGCCGGCGTGGTCCTGGAGGGCGAGGAGCGAGTCCTCGACCGCCTTGTGCTCCGCGCCGAGCCGCGCCAGCGCACGGTCCACCTCGTCCCGGTCCATCACCGGAGAACCGGGGGGTCCCGCGACGCCACCCATCGATCACCTCTCGTCTCGTGCTGCCTGCTGCTCGCCAGGGGGCTTACTTGTACATGGGGGCCGGCGGCCCGGCGATCCCCGGCAGGTCCGCCTTCAGCCACTTGTCGTACGCCTGCTGCCAGGGGCCCTGCCGGTACTCGACGAGCACCTGGTTGACCCGGCGCACCAGGTCGTCGTTGTGGAGCTTCGCCGCCACTCCGTAGTACTCGGTGGTGAAGGGCCGGCCCTTGAGCTCGACGGCCGGGTCCTGCGCGGCCTGGCCGGCGGCCAGCGCGTTGTCCGTGACCACCGCGTCGACCTCGCCCATCTGCAGCCGGGCCAGACAGTCCAACTGGTTGGGCACGGTCAGCAGGTCCGGGTCGTCCTTGGTGCCGTCGCCGACGTCCTTGTAGACGGCGCCGAACGACTTCTCCTGGAGCGCCTCGTACGCCGTCGAACCCTCCGCCGTGCACACCCGCTTGCCGCTCAGCGAGCTGTCGTAGCCGGTGATCGGCGAGGACTTGGGCGCGAGCACCTGCTGCCCGGCCTGGAAGTAGGCGGTGGAGAAGGCGACCTGCTGGATGCGCTTGCAGTTGATCGTCATCGTGCGCACCACCAGGTCGACCTTGTCGCCCTCCAGCGCGGCGATCCGCTGGTTGGTCGGGACGGCGCGGAAGATGACCGCGTTCTCGTCGCCGAGGACCGACTTGGCGATGGCCTTCGCCAGGTCGATGTCGAAGCCCTCCAGCTCGCCGGGGATCTCCTTCACCGAGCCGTCGGGCTGCCGGGTGACCGTCGGCGGGGTACGGAAACCCCACTTGTAGCTGTTCTGGTCGACGCCGACGATCAGCTTGCCGCGCTTCTTGATCCGGGTGACCGCCTCCCCGTCGGCGGTCGACGGGGTCAGCGAGGCCTCCGGGTTCTGGCAGGTCTCCGCGCTCTCCGCGCGCACCTGCACGCCCTTGCCGACGCCCGGGCCGGGCCCGGGGGAGGGCACGGCGCCGTCGGCGGTGGTGCGCGGCAGCGCGAACAGGGCCAGGGAGGCGGTCAGCGAGCAGGCCACGCCCATCGCGGCCACCCCGCCCCAGCCGCGCAGCCGGGCCAGGCCGCGCCGCGCGGGCGCGGCGCCGCCCTGGGTGCCCTGCGGGCCGGGGCGGCCCGCCCCGGCCGTACGCTCGACGCCGTCCGGCAGCATCCCGCCCCCTCTCACCGGTACTCCGACAGTCTGCGGTTGACGCCGGTCACGGCGCATCCCGCGGCGAGCACACCGAGGACCGCCGCACCCAGCGGCAGCCCGGTCAGCGCGTCCCGGCCGCCCTCGGCGGCCCGGGTGAACTCGTCCTGCTCGTGGGACAGCGCCCGGCCGAGCGCCGCGTCGACCCGGTCGAAGGACTCGCCGGTCGAGCCGGTGCTGCCGATCACCTTGTTCATGGCGGCGGTGAAGTCGCCCGCGTCGTCGAGCTGCCGGGCCTCGGTGTGCCGGGTGCGCCACTCACCGGTCCGGGACGCGGCCTCCGCCACCGGGTCGCGGCCCTCGCCGTCGTCGGCGAGCCGGCCGGCCTCCTCCAGAGCGGTGGTCAGCGTCGCCACACTGCTCGTGTAGTCGGCCTCGTACCTGTCGTTCTTGCCGTCCTCGGTGAGCACGGCACCCCGGCCGACCACGGCCAGGTTCTCGTTGGCGCGGGCCTTCAGGGAGCCGATCCGGGCCTCGTTGAGGACCTTCAGGGACTCCTGGCCGTGCGTCCGGGCGTCGTCGAGGCCGGCGCGGGCGAGCCCGTGGCCGGTCACCAGCCAGAGCAGCGCGATCAGGCAGGAGGTGGTCGCGGCGAGCAGCCCGCGGTTGAACACCCGGTTGGTGCGCAGATAGCTGCGGCGCTGCGCCCAGGCGAGCACGGCGAGCGCGAGCAGCCCGAGCCCGATGGACAGGAACGGCCAGGTGCGGGCCTCGTCGTCGTCCTGCGCGAGCCGCGCGGTCTCCGCCGCGTACAGCCGCTCGGCGGCCGGCAGCAGCTGCTGCGTCATCGTCAGGTTCGCGTAGCGCAGATAGGCGCCGCCCAGCGGCAGGCCCTGTCGGTTGGCGGCCCTCGCCCGCTCCACCAGGCCGGTGTAGCGCGGCAGATGCTCGCTCAGGGCGGCGATCTCGCGGGCCGAGCCGCCGTCCGCGTCGGTGCTCGCGGCGGCCCGTACGAGCAGCCGCGAGGCGGTGGCGATGTCGTCCGTGTAGCGCTTGCGGAGCTGGTCGGACTCCTGCGGCCCGGCCAGGAAGCCGCTGGCCGCGGTGGCGTCCGCGTCCGCGAGGGAGCGGTAGATGTCGGCGGCGTCCGCGCTCAGCGGCTGGCTGCGGCCCACCACGTCGTCCGCGTACGAGGCACGGTCGAGCACCTCGTACGCCGTGACGGCGCCGAAGGCGACGACGAGCAGTGCGAGCACGGCGCCGAGGATCCGCAGCCGGCCCGGCTCGGTGGTGGCGGCACGGCGCAGCACGGCGCGCGCCTCGGCCCAGGCACCGGGCCCGGCGGGCGGCGGCGCCACGGCCGGAACCTGCCCGGTCCGCCCGGCCGTTCCGCCCTGCGCGGGCACGCCGGAACCCGGCCGCGCGGGCGCGGTGGCGGTGCCCTGCGCCGCCGAGGCGGCGGGCGCGTTCGGCGGGTATGTCACGTGACCTCCCCCTCGGTCTCAGACGTCGACCCCGTCCTGCCGGTGGGTTGGCGGACGACTACTGCCCGGCCAGCAGTATGGCCGCAGCACCCGTCCCGTACACCGGGATTGACTCGATCTTGTTCCTATCGTGCCCCATGTCCCCCTGTGCGTCGCAGGCGAACCCCCTTCCTCAGGAACACGAGTGGTGGCCGGAATCGGTTCCACCCCGAACGTCCTCGAACGAGTGAACATGCGTGCGGGGCGCCCTGGGAAGAGCGCCCCGCACACATGCGTCACGTGTCATGCGTCGTACGGCTCAGGCGTAGTGCGCCCGCAGCCGCGCCGCCGCCTCCGGACCGTTGCCCCACTTGTCCAGCGCGAGCAGCCCGGCGCCCAGCACGGGCGGAGCCGTCACCACGACGGTCCGCGCCTTCGGGGCCTTCGCGGCGAGGAGCCCGGTGATCCGCTCGTCCAGCTGGGGATGCCGGGCGGCCAGGACGCTGCCGCCCAGAACGACCGGCGCGGCCTCGTCCAGCAGTTCGAGCCGGCCGAGGGCGACCGAGGCCATCGCCACGACCTCCTCGGCCAGCCTGTCCACCAGGGACCGGGCGATCGGGTCGCCCCCCGCGCTCGTACGGAAGAGCACCGGCGTCAGCTCGTGTTTGCGCTCCGGCGGGATCCGCCCCAGGTGCAGCGCCTCGATCAGCGCGTACATGCTGGGCAGCCCGAAGTGTTCCGGCAGCGTGCGGGCGAGCTCGGTCGGCCCGCCCCGGCCGTCCTCGGCGCGCGCCGCGAACCACAGGGCCTCGTCGGCCATGCCGCCGCCCCCGCCCCAGTCCCCGGAGATCTTCCCGAGCGCGGGGAACCGGGCGGTGCGCCCGTCCGGGGTCATCCCGACGCAGTTGATGCCCGCCCCGCACACCACGGCCACGCCCTGCGGCTCGTCGACGCCGGCGCGCAGTATGGCGAAGGTGTCGTTGCGGACCCGGATCGCGCGACTCCAGTGCCGCGCGTACAGGGCCTTCTCCAACTCCAGCTCCTCCACCGCCAGATCGGCGTTGGCGAGGCAGGCCGCGACGTACGTGAAACCGATGGGAAGCCCGGTGCCGTCGACCGCCTCCCACGCCCGTTCGACGATCTCCGCGAGCCCGTCGACCGCCGTCTCCACCCCCACCACCGGCGGCTGGAACCCGCCGCCGCGCGCCTCGGCCAGGACGCTGCCGTCCCGGCCGAGGATCGCGACGTCGGTCTTGCTGTTCCCCGCGTCGATCGCGAGGAGGACGCTGTTCAGGTTCACGCCCACGCGAGGTGCTCCCGGTTGTGCGCGAGCAGCCGGTCGGTCAGCCCGTCGGCGTACGCGAACTGACCCACCAGCGGGTGCGCGAGCAGCGCCCGGAACACCCGGTCGCGGCCGCCGCGCAGCGCCGCCTCCAGGGCCAGGTCCTCGTACGCGGTGACGTTCGCGATCAGCCCCGCGTACAGCGGGTCGACCGGCGCCACCGGCAGCGGCACCGGACCCTGCGGCCCGACCGCGGCCGGCACCTCGATGACGGCGTCGTCCGGCAGGAAGGGCAGCGTGCCCTTGTTGTACGTGTTCACCACCTGGTACGGCGATCCCCCGCCGCCCAGCAGGGACGCGGCCAGGTCCACCGCCGCCTCCGAGTAGAAGGCGCCGCCGCGCTTGGCGAGCAGCTCCGGCTTCTCGTCGAGCGCCGGGTCGCCGTACATCTCCAGGAGCCGCTTCTCCATCGCCGCCACCTCGGCGGCCCGCGAGGGCTTGGTGCGCAGCTCCTCGACGACGGCGTCGTGCGCGTAGAAGTAGCGCAGGTAGTACGAGGGGACGACGCCGAGCCGGTCCACGACCGCGCGCGGCAGCCGCAGGTCGTCGGCGACGGCGTCGCCGTGCTCGGCGAGCAGCCGGGGCAGCACGTCCTCGCCCTCGGGGCCCCCGATCCGTACCCCGGTCTCCCAGGTCAGGTGGTTGAGCCCGACGTGGTCGAGGTGCACGTCCGCCGGGGCGACGCCGAGCAGCGCGGCGAACTTGCGCTGGAAGCCGATCGCCACGTTGCACAGGCCGACGGCCTTGTGGCCGGCCTGGAGCAGCGCCCGGGTGACGATGCCGACCGGGTTGGTGAAGTCGATGATCCAGGCGTCGGGGTTGGTGCGGCGGACCCGCTCGGCGATGTCCAGGACGACCGGCACGGTGCGCAGCGCCTTGGCGAGACCGCCGGCGCCGGTGGTCTCCTGGCCCACGCATCCGCACTCCAGCGGCCAGGTCTCGTCGCGCTCGCGGGCGGCCTGTCCGCCGACCCGCAGCTGGAGCAGCACGGCGTCGGCGCCGTCGACTCCGGCGTCGAGGTCGGAGGTGGTGACGATCCGCCCCTCGTGGCCCTGCTTGGCGAAGATCCGCCGGGCCAGGCCGCCGACCAGGTCGAGGCGGTCGGCGGCCGGGTCGACGAGGACGAGTTCGGTGACGGGAAGGGTGTCGCGCAGGCGCGCGAACCCGTCGATGAGTTCGGGGGTGTAGGTGGAGCCGCCCCCCACGACGGCAAGTTTCATATCGGTCGGCCTAGCCCTTCACTCCGGTCAGTGTGACGCCCTCGACGAATGCCTTCTGGGCGAAGAAGAAGACGAGGATCACGGGGGCCATGACCAGGACGGTCGCGGCCATGGTCAGATTCCAGTCGGTGTGGTGCGCGCCCTTGAAGGACTCCAGGCCGTAGCTCAGGGTCCATGCGGCCGGGTTCTCGGAGGCGTAGATCTGCGGCCCGAAGTAGTCGTTCCACGCGGCGAAGAACTGGAAGAGCGCGACGGCCGCGATGCCGGGCTTCGCCATGGGGAGCACGATCCGCAGCAGGGTGCGCAGTTCGCCGCAGCCGTCGACGCGGGCGGCGTCGAGGTATTCGTTCGGGATGGTCAGCAGGAACTGGCGCAGCAGGAAGATGGAGAAGGCGTCGCCGAAGGCCATCGGGATGATCAGCGGCCACAGCGTGCCGGACAGGTCCAGCTGCTTCGCCCAGAACAGGTACATCGGGATGACGACGACCTGCGGCGGCAGCATCATCATCGAGATGACCAGCATCAGCGCGAGCCGGCTGCCGCGGAAGCGGAACTTGGCGAGGGCGTACGCGACCGGGACCGAGGACACCACGGTGAGGACGGTGCCGAGGCCGGCGTACAGCAGGGTGTTGCGCCACCAGGTGAGGAAGCCGGGGGTGTCGAGCACGCGGGTGTAGTTGTCCCACTCCCAGGTGTCGGGGGTGAGGTCGCGGGTGAGCGTCTGCTGGTCGCTCATCAGCGAGGTGAGCAGCACGAAGACGAAGGGGAGGACGAAGAACAGCGCGGCGGCGACGCCGAGCGAGTGCACGGCGATCCAGTGCAGGACCGCCGTGCGGCGGGCGGCGCGGGAGGCCGGGGTGGGGGCGGTCTTCCGCCCCGTACGGAGCTCGGGCGCTTCGAGAGTGGTCTGGCGCTGGGCCTGGGTCTGACTCATGGGTGTTCAGTCACCTGCCTGGACGAGACCGCCGCGGCGGCGCATGAGCAGCAGGGTGAAGACCATGGCCAGGGCGAAGAGGATCAGGGCGGTGGCGCAGGCCGCGCCGTAGTCGAAGCGCTGGAAGCCGAGGTTGTAGACGAGCTGCGGCAGGGTCAGCGTGGACTTGTCCGGGTAGCCGGGTTCGAAGGACTGTCCGGAGCCGCCGATGACGCCGGAGGCGACCTTCCCGGCCACGAGCGGCTGGGTGTAGTACTGCATCGCCTGGATGATCCCGGTGACCACGGCGAACATCACGATGGGCGAGATGTTCGGCAGCGTGACGTAGCGGAAGCGCTGGAGGGCCGAGGCCCCGTCGAGCTCGGCCGCCTCGTACTGCTCCTTCGGCACGTCGAGCAGCGCGGCCATGAAGATGACCATGAGGTCGCCGACGCCCCACACCGCGAGCATGGTGAGCGCGGGCTTGGACCAGGCGGGGTCGTTGTACCAGGCGGGGGCCGGGACGCCGATGCCTTCGAGGATCGCGTTGACCGGTCCGGTGCCGGGGTTGAGCAGGAAGACGAAGGCGAGCGTGGCCGCGACCGGCGGGGCGAGGTAGGGCAGGTAGAACAGGGTCCGGAAGACCCCGGCGCCCGTCTTGATCTTCGTGATGAGCAGGCCGACGCCGAGTCCGAAGACGACCCGGCAGGCGGTCATCACCACGACCAGCCACAGGGTGTTGCGCAGGGCCGGCCAGAACAGCGGGTAGTCCCGGAAGACATACGTCCAGTTGGCCAGGCCGCTGAACGTCGGCGGCCGGAAGCCGTCGTAGTCCATGAAGGAGAAGTAGACGGTCGACACCATCGGGTACGCGAAGAAGACCGCGAACCCGATGAGCCACGGCGACAGGAAGGCCGCCGTCCGAAGCGCCGCGCGGCGGCGCTTCGAGCGGAGGGTGATCGTGCTGGCCATCATGCCTACTTCGCCTTGGCGATGTCGGTGTCGATCTGCTCGGCGGTCTTCTTCAGGCCGCCCTTCAGATCGGTCACCTCGCCCTTCTCGTACTGCAGGGCGAAGTCCTGGAGGGTGTTGAGGTAGGTGGCGCCGTTGACCGCGCCCGCCGCCGTGTTGGACTTCGGGTGCTGCGCGATGTCGAGGAAGGTCCTGAAGCGCGGGTCGAACTTCAGGTTCGGGGACTTCAGGGCCTCGAAGGTGGAGGGCACGTTGCGGATGCCGTTGGCGAAGGCGACGACGGCCTCGGTGTCCGTGGTCATGAACTTGACCAGTTCCCAGGCGGCGTTCTGCTTCTTGCTCTGCGGGGCGATGCCCATGACCGTGCCGGAGAGATAGCCCTTGCCGTAGTCGGCGGCCTGCGCGTCGGGGACGGGCATCGGGGCGACGCCGATGTCGAAGGCGGCCTTGGCGTCGGTGGCCATGCCGAGCCGCCACTCGCCGTCGAGCTGCATGGCGACCTGGCCGGTGTGGAAGGGGTGCTTGGCGCCCCACTCGTCGCCGAAGGCGGTACGGAACTTCTCCAGCGTGGCGTAGCCGCCGAGCTCGTCGACCATCTTCTTCTGCACGGTCATCATCTCGGCGACGCCGGCGTCGCTGCCGACCGTCGACCTGCCGCTGGCGTCGAAGTAGGCCGGGCCCCAACTGCCCAGGTAGTGCTCGGTGGTGGTCTCGTAGCCGTGGTAGTTCGGCATGAAGCCGAGCTGCTCGAAGCCGTCGCCCTTGGGCTTGGTGAGCGCCTTGGCGGCGGTGAGCAGCTCGGAGTAGGTCTTCGGGGGCTTCTCGGGGTCGAGACCGGCCGCCTTGAAGGCGGTCTTGTTGTAGTAGAGGCCGTACGCGTCGGTCAGCAGCGGCATCGCGCAGCGCTTGCCCTCGAACTGGGTGTAGTCCAGGAGCGTCTTGGGGATGATCTTGTCGAGCTCCAGCCTGGACTTGGCTATGAAGGGCTGGAGATCGGCGAAGGCCCCGGACGAGCAGAACTTGCCGATGTTGGACGTGGTGAAGGAGGACACCACGTCGGGCCCCTTCGAACCGCCCGTGCGCAGCGCCTGGTTGAGCTTGTCGTCGTTGATGCCGCCGACGACGTCCACCTTGATGTTGGGGTGGGCCTTCTCGAAGCGCTTGATGTTGTCGTTGATGGCCTGCACCTCGGAGGGGGCGTTCCAGCCGTGCCAGAACGTGATCGTGGTCTGCGCGTTCGGGTCGTCGGTGGCGCCGTCGTTCGCGGAGCCGGTGCAGGCGGAGGCGAAGAGCGCGACGGACGTGGTGGTGGCGAGGGCGGCGGCGAGCCTGCGGTGTCGGCGCGGTGCGGGCATGGCGGAATCTCCCTGGAACGGGGTCGGTTGTCGGGGACGCGACTAGCGGGACGTGTCGAAGACCTCGTCACGGGTGGCGGCGAGGGCGGATTCGAGGGCGCCGCGGAGCACCGGTTCGCGGTCGACGGCGGCGAGGACGAGCCGGGGCCGGGAGGCGGCCAGATCGGCGAGCTGGGCCTGGATCCGGGCCCGCAGCGGTTCGCCGCCGGGGCTGATCGCCAGGCCGGACAGCACGACGAGCTCGGGGTCGAGGACGGCGACGAGGGCGGCGAGCCCGGTGGCGAGGCGCTCGGCGTAGGTGTCCAGGAGGCGGGCGTACCGCTCGTCCTGCTCGTGCCGTTCGGCGGCCTCGGCGAGCAGCCGGGCCGCGGTCTCGACGTACGGCTGCTCGCGGGTGTCGATCCCGCAGGCCTTGGCGATCCGGGGCACGGACTGGACGCCGGCGAGTTCCTGGAAGCCGCCGGAGTTGGCCTTGGCGACCTGCCGTACGAGCGGGGTGCCGGGCACCGGCAGGAAGCCGACCTCGCCGGCGCCGCCGGTGAACCCGCGGTGCAGCCGGCCGCCGAGGACGAGCGCGGCGCCGAGGCCGCCCTCGTTCCACAGCAGCACGAAGTTCCGGTGGTCGCGGGCGGCGCCGAGCCGCTGCTCGGCGAGGGCGACCAGGTTGACGTCGTTCTCGTACTCGAAGGGCATCGGCAGCGCGACGGCCAGCTCTTCGAGCAGCGTGGGGGAGTGCCAGCCGGGCAGGTGGGAGGCGTAGCGCAGCCGCCCGGTGGCCGGGTCGAAGGCGCCGGGGGTGCCGATGACCACGCGGTGGACGTCTCCGAGGGCGAGCCCGGCGTCCTTGGCGGCCCCGGCGAGCGCGTCGACCACCTGCCGCACCACGTCCTCGGCCCCGCGCCCGGGCGTCGCCACCTGGAACTCCCCGACCACGGCGCCGGTGACGTCGGCGACGGCCGCGCGGATCCCCTCGGGCGTGACGTCGAGCCCGGCGGCGTACGCGGCCCGCGGATTCACCCCGTACAACTGCGCGTTCGGCCCCGGCCGCCCCTCGGTCGTCCCGGTCGCCACGACGAGCCCCGCCGCCTCAAGGCGCGCGAGCAGCTGCGACGCCGTCGGCTTCGACAGCCCGGTCAGCTTCCCGATCCGCGTCCGCGACAACGGCCCGTGCGCGAGCAGCAGATCGAGCGCGGCCCGATCGTTCATGGCCCGCAACACCCGCGGGGTCCCGGGCGTCCCCGTACTCGTACCGGCCACGACGCTCCACCTGTCCGTGCGTGCTGGGCATGCACTGTTAGGAAAGTTTCCTATTGTGTTGGGAGGAAGGTAAGGCCGGGGTCACCGGGGCGTCAATACTTCTGAGCGCGACGATTGCGCCGCGAGGAGCCGCCCCTGGCCCGGTGGCCTGAAGTACGCGGCTCCCGCTTTCGTTGTTCGCGCCCCCTGATAGCTTCATGCGCCGCCGATCACGCGGTGGAGACCGACCGGCATCGGGGGGATGCGTGTCGTTCGAAGAAGAATGGGCTCAGCTCAAGTCGGAGGCATCGCAACGGAGCGGTGCTCCGGCCGTGCAGGGCGGCGGATCCGCCAACGGAGAGCTCGCGTACAACACAGACTCCATCAACGGCAACGCGCACCTGCTGATCGAGATCGCCGGACTCCTCTACGAGGGACGACCGGACGGCGAACTGGCCACCATGGCCCGCGCGCCGAGAACGCACACGGATGTGGCAGCCCAGGTCGAACGCTTCGGACAGTTCGCCGACGATCAGTTCCAGGACACGGTCGTACTCCTGGCCGCGCTCGCCACCCGCCTGAAGACCACCGGATCGGCGTTCGTGACCGTCGACGACGCCAATGCCGGGCGCTTCCTCGATGACATCCTGCGGAACGGCCAGTACGTAGCGCCGGAGGCGAGATGGAAGCGCTGAGCTATCGCGAGGACGTCGCCTTCCTGGCCGGGTGTAGTTCGGCCCTCGTCGAGCGGAACGCCGACGAGTTCAAGCGCCTCCACGACATGCTGGTGGAGGTCGATGACCCGGCTGAGCGCGCGGAGAAGCGGACTCACTGGGACGGTGAGGGCAGCCGCCACTACGTGGCCCGCCTGGCCGAGGTGCGGGCCCTGATGAAGAACCTCGCGGCGGGCTACGGCAAGGCGAGCAGTGCGCTGCGCAGCTATGCCTGGGCGTTGGAGACCGCTAAACGGCACTATTCCAACGGGCGGGCGAGCGAGCGTGCACTTGCCGATCTGATCGCCACGAAGGGCACCGCGATCACCCGCGAAGCCCAGGAAGCCGAACCGATGCGCCAGTGGGAGGACCTGCGCGCGACCACCGGCTTCTTCGACTTCCTCATCGAACTCGACGTGGACGTCGACGACATCAGGGAGGTAGCGAACCGTCTGCACGATGCCGCTGGGAGTGACTTCCACCGTGCCAAGACGGTGGAGAGGGAGGCACGTGACGTCTGTGTGCACGAACTGAAGCAGGCGTACGACCTCCTGCCGGAGTTTCGGACGTTCGCAGTGGAGCGGGTGGATATTTTCGCCGCGATCGCGGCATTGCGGGGCGAAGCCGCGGAGGCGAGTTCCAACCCGCTCACGCACCTGTCCGGCAGTGCGCTGAAGCGGAACTACATGGCGTGGGGCGGTGACGGGCCGGTATCCCCGACCCTACAGGCCATACGTACGCAATTGGCCGGACTGCCAGACAGCCGGGACGACACCTACTGGGCTATTCCTCCCACGCCGAGTGAGGATCGGCAGCGATGGGTCGCCGCCAACAAGGAGATCATCCGAGCTGCGGCAGCGCATTCCGGTGTTCCCGCAGATCTGGTCGCCGGCATTGCGTGGCAGGAGATTTACGGACAACCTGGCGTCTTTGACGACTGGGCTGACACTGTCCGTGAACAGGCCGACGCTCCGTGGGGACTCAGTCCCGTCTCCCCGGAAAATCTGCTCTGGCGGTTCGGCGGATCCCCTGACCAGACGTCCTTCGGACCCATCGCCATACAGATGCGGCGAGGTGCCGAGGTGCTCGGCTACGACCCGAACAATCTCACGCAGCAGCAGCGAGATGTGGTGGAGGAGTCTCTTCAGGACCCAAGCCAGAACGTCTTCATCGCGTCCGCGTACCTGGCTCAGCTCAAGGCGGAGAGTGCATTCGCCGACGTCCCCCCAGAACAGTTGACTCAGGACCAATACAGGGAGCTCGCGGCCCGCTACAACGGCGGGCCGTACTGGCAGGGAGCGGATGCCCAGGCATACGGCCGACTTGTGGAAGGCAATCTCGACAAGGCAAGGGAAGCGATGCAGTGATGGAAGGCAGCCGCCGAGCGAGTCCGGAAGACGAGGACGCGGGTTGTCTGCGGTGGGTGATGGCTGTTCCTCTGGGGATTCTTCATCTGATCGCCGCGTGGTTCCTGTACGTGGCGCTTGCCATTCGACCGTCCGGCTCCTGGGACCACGACGCCTATGCCGGCATCGTGCTGGGGTGCTTCACCACCGTCCTTGCGAATGGCCTTGCTCTCGCGATCACGATTCTTCCTCCCACTGTGCGCCGCGCGATGGGCCCGTGGTGGCTCGTTCCGCCGCTGGCGATGGGGATGGTGGCGATGGTGCGGTGGGTGATGGTGTCCCGAGGCGGAGGCGGGTGGTTCTGAGACCCGTTTGTTGGACGGACGATTCCGAGTGCGTCGCGGACGACCCGGTCGGCTGATCCCCCGCGCGGGGAGCGGCGGGCGCCGTACGCTGCCGATGACACGGGTCCCAACGAGAGGGGCATTGCCATGCCGTCCGATGCCGTCCCCGGTCCGCTTCTCGAGCCCATCGCCTTCGGGCAGCGCATGCAGGTCCTCCGGACCCGGCGCGGAATGAGTCGCACCGTCCTGGCCGGGCTGGTGGGCAAGTCCGTGAGCTGGGTGAAGCAGGTCGAGGGCGGGCAGTTGCAGATGCCGAAGCTACCCATGGTGCTGCGCATCGCGGAGGCACTGAGAGTCAGGGACCTCTCCGAACTGACCGGCGATCAATCCCGGAAGGTCGGGCTGTTCACGGGCCCCGGGCATGCTCGGCTGCCGCAAGTGAGAGCGGCGATCGACGCCTATCCCTTCACGAGCGACCAAGAGGCCCCCACGGTTGCCCACCTGGAGGCACGGCTCGTGCGTGCCTGGCAGGCGCGGCACGCTGCCCCCGACCACCGCGAAGTGGTGGGCGCGTTGCTGCCGGGCCTGATCCGTGACGCCCAACTCGCCGTCCGGGAGGCCGAGACGGGGAGCGCACGCCGTGCCGCGCAGGCGGCACTGTCGCAGACGTACAGCCTCTGCCAGTTCTTCATCGCCTATCAGCCCGACGCCTCACTCCTCTGGCGGGTCGTCGAGCGCGGCATGGTCGCGGCGCTCGAATCCGAGGATCCGCACACCCTGGGAGTGGCCGCCTGGCTTGCCGCGCAGGCGCATCGGGACAGCGGCCCCGGGCACTTCGAGGCGGCGGACGCGGTGACGCTGGAGACCCTCCGGTATCTGGAGCCGTTGCTGCCGGAGGCCAGTGACGACGTACGAGCCATCGCCGGCGCCTTGCGCTTCGAGGCAGGCTACACGGCGGCCCGGCGGGGCGACGCCGGAGAGGCATGGAGGTACTGGGACGCCGCGTGCGCTGTGGCCGAGCGGCTTCCCACCGCCTATTTCCACCCCGTGACGTCGTTCTCGCAGGCGATCATGGGCGCGCACGCGGTCACCATCGCGGTGGAACTGCATGCCGGTGCCGAGAGTGTGCGGCAGGTGGTGGCGGCGGATGCCACGGCTATCCCGTCGCGGCCCAGGAAGGCGCGCCACCGCATCGAGGAAGCGCGCGGATACCAGTTGGACGGGCAGCCCGAGGCTGCTTTGGCGACGCTGCAGAAGGCGTACGAGTCGGCTCCCGAAACCATCCGCTACAACGGTTACGCCCGTCGCATCGTCCTGGAGGAGGCCGAGTCGAAGAGTCCGGCCCAGCGGCGCAGGGCAGGCGAGTTGGCCGTCAGGCTCGGCATGCTGGCCGCCTGAGACGAGGGGGCAGAAACTCTGCCCCCTCCGCTGTGGGAGTGCCTCTACGGTCGGTGGTTCGTCCGCCACATTGGACCCCCGCGGCCGCGGACACGGCCCGGGGGCGTGGTCCACCTGAAGAGAGCAGGTCGACATGCCGCAGAGTATCGCCCACGCCTTCGAATCGGCGCCGGGGGCGCCCGACACCTCAGGGGGAGGCCGGCGCGTGAGCCCCGAGCACGTGGTTCGCCTGCTGCCGTGGGCCGGCCCCGAGAACAAGCCCTGCTACGTGATCACTGACGGCCACGGGGGCCGGGTCTCGCGCCTCGCCGATCAGATCGAGTCCATTCAGCTCGGCATGGGTGCCGAGCTGCTCGGCCATGCCGAAGTGCTGCTCGGGGAGCCGGGCGGGGACGCCGGCGAACTGCGCTTCCTCTCGGCCCGGCTGACGGAAGCTCTACGGGACGTCCTCCGCGTGGCCGAGAGCCGGGGCGCTCGGCTGACCGGAGCCGTATGACGAAACGGGGTGCTCCGCCGCCACCGGCGGGGCGCCCCGTTCCGCGGCACGCCACTGCCTTCGCGGAGACGGGGGAAGTTGTCCTTTGCCCCGCCCGGTCGGCCGCGGACTTGTGGCTGGGGTGTCCCCGCACCGCCGTCGGTCAGGCGGGAACGGGTCTAGAGTTCAGACACGGTCGGTGCCGTGGACCCGGCGCCGCTCGTCCGCCGCCCGAGCCTTCACGGAGTCAGCTATGACCGAGCGTGCCGCCGAGCCTGTCGGCCCCCTCCTTCCCATGCCCGAGAAGACTCCGGCCGCGCTTCGCGTGGCCGTCGGCCGCCTCGACCTGGAGGCTCTCGGGAGATTCGATCAACAGTGGGACGAGGCGATGCGCCAGGCCCGCGATGAATACACGCTCACGCCGCCGCGCGCCTTCGTCGAGCACTGGTGGGCGTGGGTCGGGGTCGCTCGCTTTCCACGGCGTCTGGCCCGCTTCCGCGAGTGTGAGCGCATCGTCAGCGAGTCCGAGGACCGTGCCGAGCGGCGTGCCGCCGCAGCCGAGCTGGCATCCCTTCTCGCTGAGGCTGCGGCCGCGTGAGTGACTGGACCTGGGAGTACGAACCGGACGCCGAGAACGTCGTCGGTGGCCTGGACGCAGCGCAGCGGCTGGAGATCGGAGGGCTCGCGCAGCGGATCGCCGACGCCGTCGGAGTCCGCCGCATCGGCAAACCGTTCGACATCACCGAGTCGGCGTCCGGCGTCAGGACGTTCGCCGAGGGTTCTGCGATGGTCTGGTACCAGGAGGACTACCGCGACGACGTCGTCCTGATCCTCCGCGTACAGCACTTCGGGGCCCAGCACCCCGACAGCTGACCCCCGTACGACGAAGGGGCGCCCCGCCGTCACCGGCCGGGCGCCCCTTTCTCGTACCGCAGCGGCGGGCTACTTGCTCAGGTCCGGCTTCGGCAGCGGCGTGGCCGCCGCCGACTGCGGGGAGGCCGGGGACGCGAAGGCCGAGGGGGCGGACATCGCGGCGGTCGGGTCGGCGGGCTTGGCCTCCTCGGCCTGCATCGGGATGCCGCCGACGATGCGGATGCCCGCCGCGTCCAGGGCACGCTTGATGCGCCAGCGCAGCTCGCGCTCGACGCCGAGCTTCTTGCCGGGCATGGTCTTGGCGGAGACGCGGACGGTCATGGAGTCGAGCAGGACCTCGGTCAGGCCCAGGACCTCGACCGGGCCCCAGAGGCGCTCGTTCCAGGGCTCTTCCTTGGACATGGACTCGGTGGCCTCGGTGATGACCTCGCGCACGCGGTCCAGGTCCTCGGTCGGGCGGACGGTGACGTCGACGGCGGCCGTGGCCCAGCCCTGGCTGAGGTTGCCGATGCGCTTGATCTCGCCGTTGCGGACGTACCAGATCTCGCCGTCGACACCGCGCAGCTTGGTGACGCGCAGGCCCACCTCGATGACCTCGCCGGAGGCGACGCCCGCGTCGACGGAGTCGCCCACGCCGTACTGGTCCTCCAGGATCATGAAGACGCCGGAGAGGAAGTCCGTGACGAGATTGCGGGCGCCGAAACCGATCGCCACACCCGCGACACCGGCGGACGCGAGCAGCGGCGCCAGGTCGATCTTGAAGGCGCCGAGGATCATCAGTCCGGCGGTGCCCAGGATCAGGAACGAGGCCACGGACCGCAGCACGGAGCCGATCGCCTCCGAGCGCTGGCGGCGGCGCTCGGCGTTGACCAGGAGGCCGCCGAGGGCCGTGCCCTCCACCGCCTGGGCCGAGCGGTTCATGCGGTCTATCAGCTTGGTCAGGGCCTTGCGGACCAGCATCCGCAGGGTGAAGGCGACGACCAGGATGAGGACGATCTTCAGGCCGGTGTTCAGCCAGGTGGACCAGTTCTGTTCCACCCACCCCGCGGCGTTCGTCGCCTTCTCCGCGGCCTCGTCCAGCGTCACCGGTACGTGCGTCGGATCGTCGGCGGCTCGCAGGGCGGACCAGGACAGGGGCGGCACGAGGGGACCTCCAGGCAGGCGTTCGCGAGTCATCCACACTAGCGGGGGCAGGGGGGTGCCCCCGTCGACGTGTGCGCACGGGTGCGCACAGGTGCACCCGGAAAGACGGCCCACATGCGGGGATGACTCCCGTGGGGCGGCGGATGTGGTCGAGAACACCTCAGGACCATTACGTATACGTGGTGGCGCACCGGCCCGCTGTGAGGAGAGACTGAGAGCAGTTTCGTCCCGGCGCGAGCCACGCGCCGCCGGCGTCATAGGAGGCATCCGTGCCGCACGTCCTGGTCCTCAACGCGTCGTACGAGCCGCTCGGCGTCGTACCGCTCCGCCGCGCGCTCGTCCTCGTCCTGGAGAACAAGGCACTCTGCCTCGAGGAATCCGGCGCCTTCCTGCACAGCGAGAGCCGTGTCGTCGCCGCGCCCAGTGTGGTGCGGCTGAAGCGGTTCGTGCGGGTCCCCTACCGGGGGCCCGTTCCCTTGACCCGCAGAGCCCTGTTCGCCCGCGACGGCGGGCGCTGCGTGTACTGCGGTGGCGTCGCAACCAGCGTCGACCACGTCGTTCCGCGCAGCCGCGGGGGGACGCACGCCTGGGACAACGTCGTGGCGGCCTGCCGCCGCTGCAACCACGTCAAGGCCGACCGGCACCTGCGCGAGCTGGGCTGGCGGCTGCACCACCAACCCGCGCCGCCGACCGGCCTGGCCTGGCGGATCATCGGCACCGGCCATCGTGACCCACGCTGGCTGCCGTACCTCCAGCCGTACGGCGCCGACGACGTCCTGGCCCGGATCGACTCCGTCGCCACCGCCCCTCCGCAGGGGGCCGTGACGACGGGTTGAGCCGGGCCTTTCGCGTACCGGGCCCTTCACATACCGGCCTTTCGCGTACGGGAGGCGGCCAGGATCACGGGGAGTCGGGCGGCGGCGTGCCGTCCGACTCCGGCTCCTCCGTGCCCGGGTCCGCCGGCGCCTCAGCCACCGCGTACGTCTCCACCGACCACAGCGAGTAGCCGTACTCCGTCGCCCGCGCGTCGCCCTGCACCCGCAGGAAGCGGGTGTCCGCGGCGTCCATGCGTACCGACTCCCGCCCGCCCCGGCCGTCGCGGACGGTCGCGGCGGTGCGCCACACCCGCCCGTCGGCGGAGACCTGGACGCGGTAGCGCGAGGCGTGGGCGTCCTGCCAGTGCAGCACCACCTGCCCTATCCGGGCCGGCTCGGCCAGCTCCACCTGCCACCAGGCCCCGTCCTCCAGGGGCGAGGACCAGCGGGTCGCCGGGTCGCCGTCGGTGGCGAGCGCGGCCGGGAAGTCGGGGGTCTCGTCGCCGGAGGACGAGGCCGTGCCCGTACGGGCGAGGTCGGGGCCCCCGGTACGCGGGAAGGCCCGCACCGTGAGGAGCCGCCGCTCGCCCGCGAAGGAGACGGGGACGGTGTACGAGCCGGAGGGCACGCCGGGCGCCACCGACACCTCCAGGGGCATGGTGGCGGTGGTGCCGCGCGGCACCACGGCCTCCTTCGGCAGCCGCACGGTGATGCCCCTGGGGGCCTCGGCGGTCAGCGGCCCGCGCACCTCGGCGGCCCGCCGCCCCTCCAGGGTGACGTCCACCCGCTGCGCCGGGCCGCCGATCTCGGCGTCGGTCTCGGTACGGGAGAGGGCGAGTCCGGCCCGCGGCTCGTCGGCGAACCACGGCACGAGCGAGCGCACCCGCGGCGGCGCGCCCGCGCCGGTCCACACGATCCGCAGCGCCTCGGCCCGCAGCCCCTTCAGGTCCGCCTGGGTCCAGCCGGACGCGGCGAGCGGGCCGATCCGCCGCCAGCCCTCGCCCGGCACGTACGCCTCCAGGAAGCCCGCCTCCCGACCGCCCTCGGCGGGGTCGGTCATCACGGTGAGGGTCTCCACCGGCCGGGAACGGTCGAGCCGGACGGTGTACGTGTCCGGCACCGCGCCCCCGGCCGCCCCCGCGTCCCGGCGGTCCGGGGCGGGCTCCGTCCCGTCGGCCGGCTCGCCGTGCGGCGCCCGGTCGGCGCCGGTCCAGGCTGCGGACTCGGCGGCGGCCCGGTCGAGGAACGGGTCCAGGACGCCCTTGCCGACCGTCACCCGGCCGGCTCCGGCCCCCGCTCCCGCCCCGGCCCCGGTGCGCAGAGCGGCACGTCCGCGCTCCAGGTCGAGCTGGGCCCGCCAGGCCGCGGCGCCGTCGCCGCGTGCCTGGGCGAGCAGCATGTCGACGGCGGTCTCGCCGGCCGCGCCGTACCGGGAGAGCCGCTCGAGCCACGGCCCGGCCTCGGCGCCCAGGGTGCCTTCGGCCGTTTCCTTGAGGCGCGCGGGCGCCTCGCGCATCACGGTGAACGCGGCGCGCAGCTCGCGCCCCGCCTTCTCCCGTACCGCCGGGTCGTGGTTCGCGCGGGCGGCCCAGAAGGCGGCGGTGAGCGGCTTCAGATAGGCGGACTCGGCGTCCGGGGCGAGGATCGAGGAGGCGCCGTTCCCGGCGAGTGCGCGCAGCGCCTCGCGGGCGGCCGGATCGGGCCCGGCCAGCTCGTCGACGCCGGCCTGCCAGGACTCCTGGGGCCGGTAGCCCTTGGGGTTCCAGGTGAAGTCGGCGGCGGTGAACAGCGGCACCCGGGAGGCGGCGGCCTGCTCCATGGCGTTGGCGAGGAAGGCGGCGGATCCGACGGCGACGGCCGGTTCGCGGCCGGTCGCGGGGCCGAGGAAGAGCCGGTCCTGCGCGTAGTCGTTGACCGGGTAGTTGTCCATGGTGACCAGCGGGTGGCGCAGCGCGTCCCGGGCCCCGGCGAGCTCCCGGCCGGTGATGGTGCGCGGTACGGCGCCGACGCCGGTCCAGGCCACCTCGACGCGCCGGTCGAGGGCGCCGGCGAGCGCGTTCCGGTAGTCGGTGGCGCCGTCCTGGTAGTACTCGGTCGGCATGAGCGACAGCGGGGCCGCGCCCGGGTACCGCCGGGCCAGGTGGGCCGAGACGGCGTTCGCCACGCGCGCGTGCGCCCGGGCGGCGGCCTCGGGGCCGCTGCCGAAGGCGTCGGCGTCCGCGTCGCAGCTCCACTCGCTGTAGCTGACGTCCTGGAACTGCAGCTGGAAGGCCCGCACCCCGAGCGCCCACATGGCGTCGAGCTTCCTGTTGAGCGCGGCGACGTCCGCGTCCGAGGACAGGCACATGGCCTGGGCGGGGGCGACGGCCCAGGCGAGGGTCACGTGGTTGGCCGTGGCGCGGGCGGCGAGCTCGCGGAAGGAGGCGCGCTCGGCGGCCGGGTAGGGCTCGCGCCACAGCGCCCGGCGGTAGGGGTCGTCGCCGGGGGCGTACAGATAGCGGTTCTGCTTGGTGCGGCCCATGAAGTCGATCTGGGCGAGCCGTTCGGCGGGCGTCCACGGCTGCCCGTAGAAGCCCTCGGTGAGGCCGCGGACGGCGGTGCCGGGCCAGTCGCGCACCACGACGCCCGGAACCGTGCCCTTGGGCCCGATGAGCTGACGGAGGGTCTGTACGGCGTGGAAGAGGCCGTCCTCGCCGGCGCCGTCGACGACGACGGTGTCCCGGCCGGCCAGGCGGCCGGTGGCGAGCCGGTAGCCGCCGTCCGGCAGATCGCCCCGCTCGGGCGCCTTCAGGGCGCGCAACGCCGTGTCCGTCTCCACGCTGTCGCCGAACCGGATCAGCGGGCCGCGGCCCGGCAGCGTCCCGTGCACGGTGCGCACCCCGGCGGCCCGCAGCACCCCGCGCAGGGCCTCGGTGGCGTACGGGTCGGCCTCGGGCGCGACCAGCAGCGTCACCTCGGTGCCGAGCGGCACGGCCGCACCGGCCGGGGCGACCGACTGGGGCCGGGGCCAGACCGGGGGGACCGGCGCGGACTGCCGGTCGGGAGTGGTCAGGGGGGAGGGGAAGAGGGGGAAGCCGGGGGAGCCCGGGGATCCGGGGGCGGCGTGGGCGACGCCGGGCAGGGCGCCGCCGAGGAGTCCGCCGATGACCGCCGCAGCGACGGCACCGGCCGTCCGCTTCCTGCGTCCGAGGGACACCCGGGGCTCCTCTCCGCCCGAAGAACGCGCTCGATGGTCACGATTGGATGACGAGCCCACCACCCGGGCCGACGGAGTGTCAATGCGACAGGGCGAACTGTCTGCTTTGCCCGGTGCGGTTTCGGCGAGGTGGCACGCTTTCGCCACATCCCGCCGGTAAAACGGGAATCGGTGGGTAGGGCTCCCTCTGCTGTCTTACCTGTCGAGACGAAAGCCGGGAGATCCCGTGACCGTGACCGCGACCGCGACCGACCACGCCTGCAAACGGATACCGATCCCGAGGCAGGGCGAACCGCTCACCAGCGAACCGCCGCTCGCCGACGCCGCGCCGCTCACCAGCGAACCGCCCCTGATCGAGGCCACCCCCCTGACCAGCGAACCCACCGCCCGCGTCACCGCGGGCGGTTCGGAGTCCCCCGGAGTGTGACGTGACCCTGGCCCGTCTCGCCGCCCTGCACGGCGTCGCCACCTCGTACGCCCCCTCCGAGGGCGTCACGGTCCCCGTGTCCGAGGCCACCGTGGTGGCGGTGCTGCGCGCCCTCGGCGTGGACGCCTCGGGACCGGAGGCGCTCGCCACGGCACTGGAGGCGGCCGAACGGGCCGCCCGGGAACGGCTGCTGCCGCCCAGCGTCGTCCTCTGGCGGGACGACGAGGACGACGAGGACGCCGGCCAACAGGGCGGGGCGGCGGAAGAGAGGGCGCGGCGCGGGCTCCGGCCGCCCCGCGGCCTGCCGCACGGCACCCGGCTCACCGTCACCACGGAGGCCGGCCGGACCGTCACGGGCACCGACTGGCGAGCCCTGCCCACCGGTGTGCACCGGCTGGTCGCCGAGGCCCCGGACGGGCGCCGCTCGGCGAGCACACTGATCGTGGCCCCCGCGCGCGTGCCCGCGCCTGTACGGGACGGGGACGGGCGGGCGTTCGGACTGCTCGTCCAGCTCTACTCCCTCCTCTCGTCCCGCTCCTGGGGCATGGGCGACCTCGGTGACCTCAAGGAGCTCGCCGACTGGGCGGGCCGTACCCACGGCGCCGGATTCGTGCAGGTCAATCCGCTGCACGCGGCGGTGCCCGGGGCGCCGAGCGACCCCTCCCCGTACCGCCCGTCCTCCCGTCGCTTCCCCGATCCGGTGCATCTGCGGATCGAGGACGTCCCCGAGTACGCGTACGTGGACCCGGCCCGCCGCGAGGAGCTCGACCGGATCCTCGCCGACGCCGCCGAGCTGCGCGAGAGCGTGCTCGGCAAGGGCGCGCTGATCGACCGGGACGCGGTGTGGGAGGTCAAGCGGCGCGCCCTGGAGCTGGTGCACGCCGTGGAGCTCGGCCCCGGCCGCCGGGCCGAGTACCGCGACTTCCTGGCCGGGCGCGGCCGGGCCCTGGAGGACCACGCCACCTACCAGGCGCTCGCCGAGCGGCACGGCCATCACTGGCGGCTCTGGCCCGAGGAGCTGCGCGACCCGGACGGTGCCGCGGCGGCGGTCCGGGCCGACGCCGACCTCGCCGCCCGGGTCGACTTCCACTGCCGGCTCGCCTGGCTGACGGACCGGCAGCTCGCCGACGCGGCCGACACCGCCCGGCGGGCCGGGATGCCGGTCGGGATCGTCCACGACCTGGCCGTCGGCGTGCACCCGGACGGCTCCGACGCCTGGGCGCAGCAGCGGGTCTTCGCCGCCGGGATGTCGGTCGGCGCGCCGCCCGACGCCTTCAACTCCCGCGGCCAGGACTGGGGTCTGCCGCCCTGGCGCCCGGACGCGCTCGCCGCCGCGGGCTACGCCCCGTACCGCGGTCTGCTCCGCGAACTGCTGCGGCACGCGGGCGCCCTGCGGATCGACCACGTCATGGGCCTGTTCCGGCTGTGGTGGGTGCCGGAGGGCGGCGAGCCGACCGAGGGCACGTACGTCCGTTACGACTCCGAGGCGATGCTCGCGGTCCTGGTCCTGGAGGCCCACCGGGCGGGCGCGTCGGTGGTCGGCGAGGACCTGGGCACGGTCGAGCCGGGGGTGCGCGAGGCGCTGGCCCGGCGCGGGGTGCTCGGCACCTCGGTGCTGTGGTTCGAGCGGGACTGGGCGGGCGGCGGGCGGCCGCTCGCGCCGGAGGAGTGGCGGGCCGACTGCGTGGCCACGGCCACCACCCACGACCTGCCGTCCACCGCCGCGCGCCTGTCCGGCTCCCATGTGACGCTCCGCCACCGGCTCGGGCTGCTGAACGGGGAGCTGGAGCGCGAGCGGTCCAGGGACGCGGCGGAGACCTCGGAGTGGCTGGGGCTGCTCCAGCGGCTCGGCATGCTGCCGGAGGGGCCGGGCGACGAGGCGGCCGAGGTCCGGGCCTTCCACCGCTTCCTCGCGGCCACCCCGGCGCGCCTGGTCGGCGTGTGGCTGCCGGACGCGGTGGGGGACCGGCGGCCGCAGAACCTGCCGGGCACCTGGGACCAGTACCCCAACTGGCGGCTGCCGGTCGCGGGCCCCGACGGACAGCCGCTCTCCCTGGAGGAACTGGCCGCCTCGCCCCGGGCGTACGGCCTGTTCCGGGTGCTCGCGGAGGAGGTCGGGGTCCGTACGGCACCCCCGGGCGCGCGGTCCGTTTAGGTGTTCGCTACTTTTGCACCGTGGACAAGAAGAACGCTCTGCGCGCCGGCGCCGTCGCGGCCGGTACGACGCTGATGATGCTGCTCATGTCGTCCCCCGCGCTCGCGCTGACCCGCGACGACGGTGACGACCCGGCCCCGGGCCTGAGTGTGGCCGAGACCCTCGGCCTGTACGTGGCCCTGCCGATCGCGCTGTTCCTGGTCATCGTCGGCCTGGTGATGGTCCTGGACAAGTCCAAGAAGGCCTGAGCCGAGAAGGCCCGGGCCAGGAGGGCCCCGGCCAGGAGGGCGTGAGCCGACAGTGCTCACGCCGCACCCATACGTCTCCGAGGGCGCCGCGCGGTACACGGGTACCGCGCGGCGCCCTCGCGCGTCCTCACGCCGTCGTGGCGAGCAGCTTCCGCAGCAGCCCGGCCAGTTGCTCCGCCTCCTCGGCGCTGAGCGCGGCCTCCAGGGCGGCCCGCTGCTCGGCGAGGCCCGCGCCGACGGCCTGGTCGACCAGCTCCCGGCCCTCCTCGGTCAGGGTGACCCGCAGTCCGCGCCGGTCGTTCGGGTCGGGGCTGCGGGTGAGCAGCCCGGCCCGCTCCAGCTTGTCGAGCCGGCCGGTCATCCCGCCCGTCGTGATCATGAGCGTGGCGGTCAGCTCGCGCGGTGAGAGCGTGTACGGCTCGCCGGAGCGGCGCAGCGTCGCGAGCACGTCGAACTCGCCGAGCGCCATGCCCCCGTACGGCTTGTAGGCCTTGTCCACCTTCCCGCGCATGGCGCCGGCGAGCCGGTAGATCCGGCCGAAGACGGCCATCGGCAGCGTCTCCAGGTCCGGGCGGACGGCCGCCCACTGGTCGGTGATGGCGTCGACGGCGTCGTGGTTCTCCATGCCCGCAGTTTCCCTCTCGATTGAGCCACTTGCAACTAAGTCACTTGTGGCTAAGCCACTTGCACATAAGTAGCTTAGTGCTAAGTTAATTACCGCCAAGCCAGTCCGGCGCCCCCGATCGGGGTGCCGGGTCCTCGCATCGCAGGGGGGAACCCGTCATGTCCCGCAAGGCCGCCACCGTCGCGCTGACCGCCCTGGCCCCGATCTCCTGGGGCTCGACCTACTTCGTCACCACGGAGTTCCTGCCGCCCGACCGGCCGCTCTTCACCGGGCTCATGCGGGCCCTGCCCGCCGGACTGCTGCTCCTCGCCCTCACCCGCAAGCTCCCGCAGGGCGCCTGGTGGTGGAAGTCCGCGGTCCTCGGCGCCCTCAACATCGGAGCCTTCTTCCCGCTCCTCTTCCTCGCCGCCTACCGGCTGCCCGGCGGAGTCGCCGCCGTCGTCGCCTCCGTCGGTCCGCTCTTCGTGGTCGGCCTCGCCGCCCTGCTGCTCGGCGACAAGCCCACCGTGAAGGCTCTGCTCACCGCCATCGCCGCCGCCTTCGGCGTCAGTCTCGTGGTGCTCAAGGCGGGCGCCGCGCTCGACGCGGTCGGTGTCGTCGCCGGACTGCTCTCCGCCCTCTCGATGTCCGCCGGCACCGTGCTCACCAAGCGCTGGGGCCGTCCCGAGGGCGTCGGCGCCCTCGCCCTCACCGGCTGGCAGCTCACCGCGGGCGGCCTGATCATCCTGCCGCTCGCCTTCGCCGTCGAGGGCGCCCCGCCGGCCCTGACCGCCGCCAACCTCGGCGGCTACGCCTACCTCGCCCTCGGCAACACCGCGATCTCCTACTTCCTCTGGTTCCGCGGCATCGAGCGGCTCAGCGCCTCCTCGGTCACGCTGCTCGGCCCGCTCTCGCCGATCACCGCCACCGTCATCGGCTGGGCAGCCCTCGGTCAGGCGCTCGGCCCGGTCCAGGTGCTCGGCATGCTCATCGCCTTCGGTGCCACGCTGGCCGGCCAGCTCTCGCCCCGGCCCCGCTCCCGCGCCGAATCTTTCAACTCTACTGAAAAGAACGCTCAGGAAGTTTCGATGGACCTGGAGGTTTCGGGGGTGCGACGGTAGCTCCCATGAGTCTGATCGCCGTCGAGAAGAACGAGACCGCCACCGAGAGGCCGGCGCCCGCGGGCAACCACCGGGGCGCCGGCCTCGGCGTGCTCCTGGCCCTGCTCGCCACCGTCGTCTGGTCCGGCAGCTTCGTCGCCACCCGCGACCTGGCCGACTCCGTCCCGCCCGTCCAGGCCGTCTTCTGGCGCTGGATCATCGCGCTCCTCGCCGTCGCGCCCTTCGCCGCCCGCCCGCTGTGGCGGCAGCGCGCGCTGATCCGGCGGCACCTCGGCTTCGTCGCGCTCGCCTCCCTCTTCGGCGTCGCCCTCTACAACACCCTGGTCCACCAGGCCGGACTCACCACCTCCGCCGGCAACATGGGCATGATCATGGCCGCCTCCCCGGTCATCATGGCGGGCTACGCACGGCTCGGCGGCGAACGGCTCGGCGCCCGCCGGGTCCTCGGCACACTGGTCGCCGTCATCGGCGTGCTGCTGCTCGTCGGCAAGGGCTCCCTGACCATGGACCTCGCCGCCGGCGACCTCTGGATGTTCGCCGCCGCCCTGTCCTTCGCCACGTACAGCGCGCTGCTCAGGCGCAAGCCCGCCGAGATCGACGGACTCGCCTTCCTGCTCACCACCTTCGTGCTCGGCGCGCTGATGCTCGCCCCCGCCTACGCGCTCTCGCTCTTCGTCCAGGGCGGCTTCCCGGTCACCGCCGGCACCGTCGGACCGCTGCTCTACGTCGGCGTGTTCTCCTCCGCCGTCGCCTTCTTCGCCTGGAACCGCGCCATCGCCCTCGTCGGCGCCGCCCGCGCCGGCGTCGTCTACTACCTCCAGCCGGTCTGCGTCGCCCTGCTCTCCTACCTCCTCCTCGGCGAACGGCTCGGCCTCGTCGGCGTCGGGTGCATGGTGCTCATCCTCGGCGGAGTCGCCGTGAGTTCGGCCCGGTAGCGGGCCCGGTAGGTTGCGGCCCATGACCGAGTGGGACATCAAGAAGCTCCAGATCCTGCGCACCCTGCGCGACCGCGGCACCGTCACCGCCACCGCGGAGGCCCTGCTCATGACCCCCTCCGCCGTCTCCCAGCAGCTCACCAACCTCTCCAAGCAGCTCGGCGTACGGCTCCTGGAGGCCCAGGGCCGACGGGTCCGGCTCACCGACGCCGCCCATCTGGTGCTGCGGCACGCCGAGGCGGTCTTCGCCCAGCTGGAGCGGGCCGAGGCCGATCTCGACGCCTACCTCAGCGGCGAGGCGGGCCGGATCCGGGTCGCCGCCTTCTCCACCGCCGTCTCCGCCCTCGTCGTCCCCGCCGTCCAGGCGCTGCGCCCCGCCCACCCCGGGCTCGACGTCCGGGTCCGCGAGGCCGAGGCGGCGGAGGCGTACGAACTGCTCACCGCCGGCCAGGTCGACCTGGCGCTCTCCCTCGCCGCCCACGCGCCCACCGCCCGCGACCCGAAGTTCAGCCGGGTGCCGCTGCTCGCCGACCCCCTCGACGTCGCCCTGCCCGCCGGGCACCCGCTCGCCGACGCGGCCGGACTGCGGCTCGCCGACCTGTCCGCCGAGCCGTGGATCTTCGGCGGCTCCGGGCCCTGGTCCGAGATCACCACCGCCGCCTGCGAGGCCGCCGGATTCGTGCCCGAGCAGGCGCACAGCGCGTCCGGCTGGACCGCGATCCTCGCCATGGTCGAGGCCGGGATGGGCGTCGCCCTGGTGCCCCGGATGGCCGCCGCCGAGCGCCGTACCGGCTCCGGGGTCGTCATGCGGGTGCTCTCCGCCGACCAGCCGCGCCGCCATGTCGTCGCGGCGGTCCGGCGCGGCGCGGAGGAACGCCCGGCCGTCGCCCGGGTCCTCGCGGCGCTGCGCCAGGCCGCCGTCCAGCGCGAGACCGTCCAGCGCGAGAACGTTCAGCGCGAGAACGTTCAGCAGAGCTGAAAACACCTGTCGAAAACATTCGATGGACCTGGGTGGTTCCCCGGCGGCACAGTCGGCGCATGAGCCCCGAGAACCCGCACGCAAACGACGCCGCCCCCTACGCCGGCGGCGACCCGTACGCCGACTACCGCACCGGCGACTTCCCCTTCACCGAGCTCGTCGACCTCGCCGACCGGCGGCTCGGCGCCGGTGTCGTCGCCGCCAACGACGAGTTCTTCGCCGAGCGCGAGAACCTGCTCGTCCGCGAGCGGGCCGTGTTCGACCCCGAGCACTTCGGTCACAAGGGCAAGATCATGGACGGCTGGGAGACCCGGCGCCGCCGCGGCGCCGACGCCGGCCACCCGTTCCCGGCGCCGGAGGACCACGACTGGGCGATCGTCCGGCTCGGCGCCCCCGGCGTCATCCGCGGCATCATCGTCGACACCGCCCACTTCCGCGGCAACTACCCGCAGAAGGTGAGCATCCAGGCCGCCGCCGTGGCGGGCAGCCCCGGTCCGGAGGAGCTCCTGGACGCCACGTGGGAGGAGCTCGTACCGCCCACCCCGGTGCGCGGTCACGCCGCCAACGGCTTCGAGATCACCGCCGAGCGCCGCTACACCCACCTGCGCCTGTGTCAGCACCCGGACGGCGGCATCGCCCGCCTCCGCGTGCACGGCGAGGTCGTCCCGGACCCCGAGTGGCTGGACGTCCTCGGCACCCTCGACCTGATCTCGGTGCTCAACGGCGGCTCCTACGAGGACGCCTCCGACAGGTTCTACTCCTCGCCGACCCAGATCATCCTGCCGGGCACCTCGCGCAAGATGGACGACGGCTGGGAGAACCGCCGCCGCCGGGTCCGCGGCACCAACGACTGGGTGCGCTTCCGGCTCGCCGCCCAGGGCGCCGTCCGCGCGGTCGAGATCGACACCGCCTACCTCAAGGGAAACTCGGCCGGCTGGATCTCCCTCCAGGGCCGAAACGGAGACGCCGGCGAGTGGTTCGAGATCATCCCGCGCACCCGCCTCCAGCCCGACACCCTCCACCGCTTCACGCTCGCCGCCCAGGCCGTGGTCACCCACGTGCGCCTGGACGCCTTCCCCGACGGCGGCGTCGCCCGGATGCGCCTGCACGGCAGTCTCACCGAGGACGGCGCCGCCGAGCTGCGCGCGACGTACGCCCGCCTGACGGACTGACACCGAACCGAACGCGTAGCCGTACCCGTACCCGTACCCGTACCCGTACCCGTGCGCGTGAAGGACGAGGGGCCCCGGACCGACCGACATCGGTCCGGGGCCCCTCACTCACCGGATCAGGCGGCGGCCGCGTCCGCCGCCTGCGCCTTCAGGGCGCGCTCGACGCCCGCCCGGCACTCGGTCACCAGACGGCGCAGCGCCGGGGCCGGGTCGTTCGCCGCGATCCACGCGTCCGTGGCGTCCAGGGTCTCCTGCGAGACCTGGACCGTCGGGTAGAGGCCCACCACGATCTGCTGCACGATCTCGTGGCTGCGGGTCTCCGAGATGCCCTTGATCGAGGCGAAGTACTTCGCCACGTACGGGGCGATCAGCTCGCGCTGGTCGGCCTGCACGAAGCCGGCGATCACCGCCTCCTGCACCGCGTTCGCCAGCGTGTCGGACTCCACGACCGAGGCCCAGGCCTCGGCCTTGGCGGCCTGGGTCGGGCGGGCCGCGCGGGCCGTGGCCGCGTGGCGCTCGCCCGCGGCCGTCTTGTCGCGCTCCAGCTCGGCCGCGATCCCGGCCTCCTCGAAGCGGCCGGTCGCCGCGAGCCGCTGCACGAACGCCCAGCGCAGCTCGGCGTCCACGGCCAGGCCCTCGATGGTCTCGCCGCCGTCGAGCAGCGCCGCGAGCAGGTCGAGCTCGGCGTCCTCACGGGCGGTCGCCGCGAAGGCCCGCGCCCACGCCAGCTGGTGGTCGCTGCCCGGGGCCGCCGCGCGCAGCTGCTCCTGCGCGGCCGTGCCCCAGCGGGCCAGGCCCTCGGCGCGCCACTCCGGCGCCGCGTACAGGTCGAGGGCCGCCTTCACCTGGCCCTGCAGCGACTGCACGACGCCGATGTCGGTCTCCTTGGTGATGCCGGAGAGCACCAGGTCCAGGTAGTCGCGGGTGGCGAGCTCGCCGTCCCGGGTCATGTCCCAGGCCGACGCCCAGCACAGCGCGCGCGGCAGCGACTCGGTGAAGTCGCCGAGGTGCGCGGTGACGTTCTTCAGGGACACCTCGTCGAGGCGGACCTTCGCGTACGACAGGTCGTCGTCGTTCAGCAGGACCACGGCCGGGCGCTGCCTGCCCGCGAGCTGCGGCACGGCGGTCAGCTCGGCCGCCTCGATGTCCAGCTCCAGGCGCTCGGTGCGCACCAGCTTGCCGGCCGCGTCGAGGTCGTACAGGCCGATCGCGATCCGGTGCGGGCGCAGGACGGCCTCGCCCTTGGCGCCGGCGGGCAGCGCGGGGGCCTCCTGGCGGACGGCGAAGGAGGTGATCGCGCCGTTCTCGTCGGTCTCGATCTCGGGGCGCAGGATGTTGATGCCCGCGGTCTCCAGCCACGCCTTCGACCAGGCCTTCAGGTCACGCCCGGAGGTCTCCTCCAGCGCGCCGAGCAGGTCGGTGAGGCGGGTGTTGCCGAACGCGTGGCGCTTGAAGTACGCCTGCACGCCCTGGAAGAACTCGTCCTGGCCGACGTACGCCACCAGCTGCTTCAGGACGGAGGCGCCCTTGGCGTAGGTGATGCCGTCGAAGTTGACGAGCACGTCCTCCAGGTCGTTGATGTCCGCCATGATCGGGTGCGTGGACGGCAGCTGGTCCTGGCGGTAGGCCCAGGTCTTCTCCGCGTTGGCGAAGGTGGTCCAGGCGTTGGGCCAGCGGGTGCCCTCGACGGAGGCCTGGCAGGCGACCGAGGTGAAGGTGGCGAACGACTCGTTCAGCCACAGGTCGTTCCACCACTCCATGGTGACCAGGTCGCCGAACCACATGTGGGCCAGCTCGTGGAGGATGGTCTCGGCGCGCCGCTCGTAGGCCGCGTCCGTCACCTTGGAGCGGAAGACGTACTGGTCGCGGATGGTGACCGCGCCCGCGTTCTCCATGGCGCCGGCGTTGAACTCCGGCACGAAGAGCTGGTCGTACTTGGCGAACGGATAGGCGTAGTCGAACTTCTCCTGGAACCAGGTGAAGCCCTGCCGGGTCACGTCGAAGATGTGGTCCGCGTCCAGGAACTCGGCGAGCGACGGACGGCAGTAGATGCCGAGCGGCACGACCTGGCCGTCGGCGCCCTCGTACGAGGAGTGCACCGAGTGGTACGGGCCGACGATCAGCGCGGTGATGTACGTGGAGATGCGCGGGGTCGGCGCGAACTCCCACACGCCGTCCTTCGGCTCCGGGGTGGGCGAGTTGGAGATCACGCTCCAGCCCTCGGGCGCCTTCACGGTGAACTGGAAGGTGGCCTTCAGGTCGGGCTGCTCGAAGGAGGCGAAGACGCGGCGGGCGTCCGGCACCTCGAACTGGGTGTAGAGGTACGCCTGCCCGTCGACCGGGTCGACGAAGCGGTGCAGGCCCTCACCCGTATTGGTGTACGCGCAGTCCGCGACGACCTTCAGCTCATTGCGGCCCTGCTTGAGGTGCGGCAGCGTGATCCGCGAGTCCCGGAAGACCGCGGCCACGTCGAGGGCGTGCCCGTTCAGCACGACCTCGTGCACGGCGGGCGCGACGAGGTCGATGAAGGTCTCCGCGTCCTCCGCGGCGGAATCGAAGCGGACGGTGGTGACGGACCGGTAGGCGCCGCCCTCCTGCGCACCGGTGAGGTCGAGGTCGACCTCGTACGCGTCCACAGACAGCAGCTTCGCCCGCTGCTGGGCCTCTCCACGGGTCAGGTTCGTACCAGGCACCCGGTCAACTCCTCGGTTTCGTGACGTTTGGGCCATCCTTCCACGGGGTGTGCGGGAGGTGCACGGCACATTTCCCAGGGCGAACAAGAAGGAACGGCGGCCACCGTCACCGGTGGCCGCCGTTCCTTCGTACGGAGGGGATCAGCCCTGGAGCTCCTTCGCCACGAGCTCCGCGATCTGCACGGCGTTCAGCGCCGCGCCCTTGCGCAGGTTGTCGTTCGAGAGGAAGAGCGCGAGGCCGTGCTCGACGGTCTCGTCGACCCGGATGCGGCCCACGTACGAGGCGTCCTTGCCGGCGGCCTGGAGCGGGGTCGGGATCTCGGAGAGCTCGACGCCCTCGGCGTCCTTCAGCAGCTCGTAGGCGCGCTCGACGCTGATCGGACGCTCGAAGCGGGCGTTGACCTGGAGCGAGTGGCCGGAGAAGACCGGCACGCGCACGCAGGTGCCGGAGACCTTGAGCTCGGGGATCTCCAGGATCTTGCGGGACTCGTTGCGGAGCTTCTGCTCCTCGTCGGTCTCGTGCGAGCCGTCGTCCACCAGGCTGCCGGCCAGCGGCAGCACGTTGAAGGCGATGTTGCGGCGGTAGACGCCGGGCTCGGGGAAGGCGACGGCCTCGCCGTCGTGGGTCAGCTCGGTGGCGCGCGGTGCGACGGCCTTGACCTGCTCGTCCAGCTCGGCGACACCGGCCAGGCCGGAGCCGGAGACGGCCTGGTAGGTGGTGGCGACGAGCGCCGTCAGGCCGGCCTCCTGGTGGAGCGGCTTGAGCACCGGCATGGCGGCCATGGTGGTGCAGTTCGGGTTCGCGATGATGCCCTTGGGGCGGTCCTTGATCGCGTGCGGGTTGACCTCGGAGACCACGAGGGGGACCTCGGGGTCGCGGCGCCAGGCGGAGGAGTTGTCGATCACGACGGCGCCCTGGGAGGCGACCTTCTCGGCGAGGGCCTTGGAGGTGGCGCCGCCGGCCGAGAAGAGCACGATGTCCAGGCCGGTGTAGTCGGCGGTGGCGGCGTCCTCGACGGTCACGCCGTCGACGACCTTGCCGGCGGAGCGGGCGGAGGCGAAGAGACGCAGCTCGTCGACCGGGAACTCGCGCTCGGCCAGAATCCTGCGCATGACTGTGCCGACCTGACCGGTGGCTCCGACGATTCCGACCTTCACGGGGACTCCTCCGTACGAGTGTGCAGGTGCTGCGGCTTCCATGATGCGTATGTCCCGGGGCGCCTTGTCCAATCCATTGTCCAAGGGCCGGACAGGTCACGGGACGGAGACACATCCGGGGACGGGAGAACACTCCTGGGGACGGAAGAGGGGCGGGCACCGGTTCCGGCGCCCGCCCCCTGTGGATCTTCCCGGTCCTCCGGTGTTACGGGGTGACCTTCTCGATCACGACGCTGCCGGTGCCCGCGGCGGTGCCGCGCGCGTTCAGCAGCTGGACCTCGCCGAAGAAGCTCCGGCCCTCGGGCGCGGCGGCGTTCACCACGACCTCGGCGGCGACCTGCGCGGACGCGCCGTTCGCCAGCTGGATCTGCTTCGACTCGTCGACCTTCACCGAGCCCAGCGCGGACGAGAAGTACACGTCCTTGTAGTCGTAGCTGGTGCCCTCGGCCGACGGCACCGAGTAGCCGTCGATGACGACGGTGTAGGTGCCCGCGGCGGGCTTGATCAGGGTGACGGACTCCTCGGAGTCGCCGTCGGCGGACTGGCCGACCTGCGTGTCGCCGAGCTTGACCGTGAGGTCGAGGTCGGCGGCCAGGTCGGAGCTGTTGCCGATGGCGATGTCCAGGCGCTCCACGCCCTCACCGATGGTGACGGTCTTGATCTGCTGCTCGTGGTGCTTGATGGTCGCCTTCTCGGTCTTCTGCGAGCCGAGCGGGCCGCCCTTCAGGTGCCCGTCGAGCGCGGCGAAGCCGTTGGTGACGTTCCACTGCACGGCGGCCGGGGTGCCGACCTTCGCCTCGGCGACGGTCTGGACGGCCGGGTCGAAGTCGGCGCCGAGCACCGAGACGTCCAGCTTGAAGGGGTTGTCCAGGTCCGGCGAGGTGCGGCGGGACTCGACGATGATCTCCCACACGCCCGGGATCGGATTCGCGTAGGAGCGCAGGTCCGGACGGCAGGTGTTCGCCGGGTTGTAGTGCGGGTAGCACTGGTTGGTCGCGTTGTCCTCCAGGGCCACGCCGTACGGGTGCTGGGTGATGAACCGGGTCTGGCTCTTCTCCTTCAGCCCGCTGATCGCGACCTCGAGGGTCTTGGCGCCCTTCGGCACGGTCACGAAGTACGACTTGTGGCTGTTGCGCTGCACGGAGCCGGAGGCGGTGAAGCCGTAGCCCGGCGCGGCCAGGGCGCCCGAGACGACCGAGGTGGCGAGGATCTGCTTGTCGACGCCCTCGGTGAACAGGTCGTCGGCCTCCAGGATGACGCTGTGCACGCCCGCGGTGGACGGACGGGCCTGGAGCTTGACGGTGACCGGCTTGTTCAGCGGCAGCGCGACGAAGTCCTCGCCGAGGATGCGGAAGGTGCCGTCGTTGTACTTCAGGCTCAGCTCGTGCCAGACGTTCCGGTTCGGGCCGCTGGTACGGGTGATGGTGACGTCGTAGACCTTCTTCTGGCCGACCTTGAGGCCGCCCTCGCGGTCGTACACACCGGTACCGGTGTGCGGGGCCGGGAAGATCACGGTGTCGACCGGGGCCTCGACCTTGTAGTCGTGGGCGGTGGCACCGAACAGGATCGAGTCCCAGGCGTCCTCGATGTCGATGAGGCCGGCGCCCTGCTCGTGGGCCGCGACACCCGGGATCCGCTTGGCGGTCGAGGTGAGCGCGGTGCGCAGGGTGTTCGGGGAGAGCTTGATGCCCCGCTGCTTCGCGGCGGAGATCAGCAGCGCGCTCGCGCCCGCCGCCTGCGGCGAGGACATCGAGGTGCCGTTGAGCATGCCGTAGCCGGCCGGCAGCGCGTAGCCGGCCTCGGCGACGCCCGCACCGGGCTGCCAGGTCGGGATGGTGTTCACGGCCGAACCGGGGGCCGTGATGGTCGGGGTGAAGCCGCCGTCCTCACGCGGGCCGCGCGAGGAGAAGGGGAACATGGCGTACTTCTTCTCGACGGCGGAGCCGTAGTTGGCGGCCCAGGTCGCCTGGGACACACCGGCGCCGACCGAGAGGACCTTGTCGGCCAGACCGGGGTCGCCGATCGTGTTGATGCCGGGGCCCTCGTTGCCGGCCGAGATGACCAGCTGCACGCCGTACTCGTCGATGAGACGGGTGTAGAGGCGGGCGCGCACGTTGTCGCCGTCGTTCTGCAGCGGGAGGCCGCCGATCGACATGTTGACGATGTCGACGCCGCGGTTCGCGACGAGGTCGATCATGCCCTCGGTGAGGGCGGTGTTGGTGCAGCCGCCGGTCCAGGTGCAGGCACGGGCGGAGACGATCTTCGCGCCGGGGGCGGCGCCGTTCATCCGGCCGCCGAAGAGGCCCTTGGCAGCGGTGATGCCGGCCACGTGCGTGCCGTGCGAGGACTCGACGAGACCGACGTTGACGAAGTCGGCCTTCTTGCCGACCCAGTCGCCGCCCAGCGGGTCCATCGCGACGTCCTTGCGGATCTGCACGACGAACGGGGTGCGCTCGACGACCTCGGTGGCCGGGTTGTCGGTGCCGAAGTAGCCGATCTGGTAGCCGTCCTTGTACGGCTTCATCGGCTCGTTGTTCGTGAAGTCGCCGTCCTGGTCGGTGTCCACGCGGACGGTGCCGGCGGCGACGTCGTACAGCATGCCGAAGCGGTCGGTGGTGTCGCCGTCCCGGTTGATGTCGCCCTTCGGGTCGCCGCCCGCGGTGACCGACTCGCTGAAGCGGCTCCACTGGTACGAGCCCTCGGGGGCCTTCCAGCTGGTGCCGGCGGCGGTGAAGACGGGGCCCGCGACCGGGGTGATCTGGGCGCGCCAGGTGCCGTCGCCCTCGGTGAGCGGGTCGGTGGCGGTGACCCAGTCGACGATCTTGCGCTCGCCCGTGGTGGTCTTCTGCAGGGCCGGGTGGCCGAGGTCGACACCGGAGTCGAGGATGCCGATGGTCACGCCGCGGCCGTCGGCCTTGGGGTGGTCCTCGACGAAGCTCACCGCACCGGTCTCGTGAGACGGGTTGTAGGGGTTCTTCGCCGGGGTGTTCTTGCCCGGGGCCGGGTAGGTCTGCGTGACCGTGGTGCCCTCGACGGCGCCGGTGGTGCCGGCGTCCGGGGTGGGGTCGTCGAGCTCGATCTCCGCCTGGAGGTCGATCGACTGGACCGAGGAGAGCTTCGTGGCGGCCTTGATGGCCGCGTCGGCCTTCGCGGTCGGGAGAGTGGCGCGGACGTAGCCGAGCCGGTCGTCCTGCTTGCCGACCGAGGCGCCGGGGACGGCGTCGAGCTGGCCCGCGACCTGCTCGGTCGCGCCGGGGGCGGTGGCGACGAGCACGGTGACGTTCGGCTGGTGGGCGGCCTCGGCCTCGTCGAGCCGCTGGGCGTCGGTGACGCCGAGCTTGTCGCCGGGGGCGGCGGTCTTCACCGGGGAGGCGGCCGGGGTGCCGGTCGCCGGGTCGTCGGCGGCCAGGACCGGAGCGGCGCCGCTCGCGATCAGCGCGGTCACGAGTCCGGCGGCGGCGGCGATACGGGCCGCGCGTCTGGTCCCGGGGGTCGAGCGCCCGGGTATGGAGCTCTGCGATTCGGGGGTGGTCATTTACATCCCTGAAGTGAAAGAAGAGGGTCCGGATTTCGGTACCGGATGACCGCTCAGCCTTTCGCAAGGGACAGGGGTTTGGGGAGAGTTCACGAGTGGCGGAATGCGCGTGTGGCGCACATCCGCCACTGCGGATTGTGCGCCACGGAGAACGAATCACCTCAATGAGGGTGATTCATCAGAGGGTTGGGAAGGGGGTTGATATAGGGGTTGATGTAGGGGTTGATGAGGGGGCGGGAAGGGTCACTGGTCCTTCGTGCGGGCGTAGTGCCGCGAGGCCTTCGCCCGGTTGCCGCACAGCGCCATCGAGCACCAGCGGCGGGTGCCGTTCCGCGAGGTGTCGAAGAAGTGCAGGATGCACGCCTCGTGGGCGCACTTGCGGATGCGGTCCGGCTGGGTGCGCAGGAGGTCGAGGTAGTCGCGCGCGGCGGTCCAGCCGGGGCCCCAGGCGGGGTCGGCGAACTCCGGCCGCTCGCCCGGGCCTTCGGTGCTGAGCACGGCGCGGATCCGCCCGTGGTCGAGGACCGCGTCCACCCGCGCGGTGGCCGCCGGGTCGCCGGGCCGGTCGACGAGGGCGCCGAGCGCGTCCCGGGCGGCGAGGGTGTGCCGCAGGGTGGCCGCATCGGCGGCGAAACGCCCGTCGAGCCCGTTCGAGACCAGCCAGATCGCGAGCCCGTCGGTGTCCGTCAGCAGGTCCTGCCGTACGCCGTCGGCCATCCAGCGGGTGTTGAGCAGGTCCAGGGAGACGGGCTCGCCGATGAGCGGCCGCGGGTCGGGGGCGGCGGCGGTCGGGACGGTCATGGCGGGCGCCCTCCTCGGCGGACGGTGTGGGCCGGCGGTTTCCGGACGCGTGGCGAGTCCTGGACGTGCCCTAACCCCTGAAGCGTACGTGACTGGTTGCGGGATCGGATCACTAACCTTTAAAGTCCCTGTGACAGGTTAGCTGCGAGGGGTGGGGCAGGCCCCTGGCCCGCATCCCATGGAGGAACCATGCGCACGCACCTCCCCGGCTCCGCCGTCCTCGAACGCACCGGCATCACCCCCGTGGCCGCCGCCTTCCTGGAGACCCAGCCGATGCTGGTGCTCGGCGCCGCCGACCCGGCCGGCCGCGTCTGGGCGAGCCTGCTCACCGGCCGCCCCGGCTTCGCCCGCGCCACCGGCCCGCACACCTTCTCCGTCGCCGGCGGCATCCCGGCCCACGACCCGCTCGGCGCGGCGGTCACCGCCGCCGGCACCCCCGTCGGCACCCTCGCCGTCGACCCGCGCACCCGACGCCGCCTGCGCCTCAACGGCCTCGCCCGCCCCAGCGCGCGCGGGATGCGCGTCGAGGTCGAGCGGGTCTTCGCCAACTGCGCCGCGTACGTGTCACAGCGCCGGCTGTACGACACGGGCGACGGCGCCGAGCTCGGCACCCCGGCGGGGGCGGCGCGACGGCGCACCGCGCTCACCCGCGCACAGCAGCGGCTGATCCGGACCGCCGACACCTTCTTCGTCGCCAGCGCCGCGTCCGAGGGCGCCGACGTCAGCCACCGCGGCGGCCGCCCCGGCTTCGTCACCGTCGAGTCGCCCACCGAGCTGAGCTGGCCCGACTACCCCGGCAACGACATGTTCCGCACCCTCGGCAACCTCGCCGCGGACGGGCGCGCCGGACTGCTCTTCCTCGACTGGCCCACCGGCACCACCCTCCAGCTCTCCGGCCTCGCCCACACCGAATACGGCCCCGGCGGCCGGATCGTCCGCTTCCGCCTCGACCGCACCGTCCAGTCCCGGACGCCGGTCCGCTGGTCGGCCCCCGTGCCCTCCCGCTCCGTACACCTCACCCCGAAGGACCACCTGTGACCACCGCCCCGCCCGTCGTCGTCGCCCGGCCCGCCTCCGCGCCGCCCCGGCCCCGCCCGCGCGTCCTGCTCGCCTCCACCGCGATCAGCGTCGCCGCACTCCTGCTGCTCGTCGCCGTCGGCACCGTCCTCCACCAGCCGCTGCTGATCCCGCCGCTCGCCGCCAGCATGGCCCTCGTCGCGGGCGCCCCCGACCTGCCCCTGGCCCAGCCCCGCTCGGTCGTCGGCGGCCAGCTCCTCTCCGCCCTCACCGGCTTCGCCGTCCTCGCGCTCGCCGGCCCCGGCCCCTGGTCGGCCGCCCTCGCCGGCGGCCTGGCCCTCGGCGTCATGGCCGCCGCCCGCACCCCGCACTCCCCGGCCGCGGCCACGGCGGTCATCGTCGCCCTCCAACACCCCCCGTTCTGGCCCTTCCTGTCCCTCCTGGCCCTCGCCGCGGTGCTCCTGGTCGGCGTAGGCCTGGCGGGGGCGCGGCTGACGGGGCGCCGCTACCCGGCGTACTGGATCTAGGGACTGCCCGGCGGCTCGCTCTAACCTCCCGGTATGAAACGAGAGTTGCGGGTGGCGGCCTACGCCGTGTGTGTCCGGGACGGGGAGATACTGCTCGCCCGCTGGGTCGCCAAGGACGGGCGCAGGCGGTGGACCCTGCCCGGAGGCGGAATGGACCACGGCGAGGAGCCGGTCGAGACCGTCGTGCGGGAGGTCGAGGAGGAGACGGGATACGTGGCCGAGCCCACCGTGCTGCTCGGGATCGACTCCATCCGGCGCGGCTGGCTCAACCGGCTCGCCATGCCCGGCGACTTCCAGGGGCTGCGGATCATCTACGAGGCCCGGATCACCGGCGGCGCGCTGCGGCACGAGACCGACGGCTCCACCGACCTCGCCGCCTGGCACCCGCTCGACTCCGTGCCCGCCCTCGACCGCGTCGAACTCGTCGACATCGGCCTCCAGCTCTGGCGCGACCGGCCCCCGTCGGGCCGCTCGCACCTCACCGATCCGACGAACGGCTGAAAACGGATCAACCGTCCCCACCGGTCTCAACCCGCCGCCGGCCTCCCGCGGTCCCCTCCCGTGACCGCAGTTCACGATCACGGGAGACCCGGGAGTCCGCATGTCAGCAGCACGCACCGTCCGTACCCTCCTCGCCGCCGGACTCGTCGCCGGCCTCACCGCCACCGCGCTCGCCGCACCCGCCGTCGCCGCCACCGCGGCCCCGCAGGCCCCGGCCAGGCCGTCCCACAGCGCCACCCAGCAGGCCCTGGACGCGGCCGTCGCCCAGGGCGTGCCCGGTGCCGTCGCGCAGGCCCGCGACGGCAGGGACCGCTGGACCGGCACCGCCGGCGAGCGCAAGGGCGACGACCGTTTCCGGGTCGGCTCCATCACCAAGACCTTCACCGCCACCGTGCTGCTCCAGCTCCAGGCCGAGGGCCGGCTCGACCTCGACGACCCGGTCGAGAAATGGCTGCCCGGCGTGGTCCGCGGCCACGGCCACGACGGCCGCAAGATCACCGTCCGCCAGCTCCTCAACCACACCAGCGGCATCTACGACGTCACCTCGGACCCCGGCTACCAGCAGAAGGTCTTCGGTCCCGGCTTCCTGGAGCACCGCTACGACACCTGGACCCCGAGGCAGCTCGTCGACATCGCCATGACCCACGAGCCGGACTTCGCGCCCGGCACCGACTGGAACTACTCCAACACCAACTACGTCGTCGCCGGCATGGTCATCGAGAAGGTCACCGGCCGCCCCTACGGCAAGGCCGTCGAGAACCGGATCATCAAGCCGCTGAAACTGCGCGCCACCAGCGTTCCCGGCACGGACCCGCGGATGCCGAAGCCGCACTCCGGCGCCTACTCCAAGCTGACCCTGGAGGGCGAGGGCCCGACGTACGAGGTGACCGAGCTGAACCCGAGCCTCGCCTCCTCGGCGGGCGAGATGATCTCCGACTCGAACGACCTGCAGACCTTCTACCGCGCCCTGATCAAGGGCCGGCTGCTGCCGGCGGCCGAGATGAAGGAGCTGACCGACACGGTCGCCACGCCCCACGGGGGCGGGCAGACCCGCTACGGACTCGGGCTGATGCGGACGAGGCTGAGCTGCGGCAAGGAGGTCTGGGGCCACAGCGGCGGCATCCACGGATCCAGCTCGCAGGCCGTGGTCACCAGGGACGGCGAGCACTCCCTCGCCGGGAACTTCAACGCCGACTGGACGGGCGACACCAAGTCTCTCCTGGAAGCGGAGTTCTGCGGTACGGCCCCCGAGAAGTAGGGCCCGGCAGGCGCCTCAGCGGGGCAGGACGACGACATACGCGGGCGGCTGCCGGTCCGCCGCGGCCATCAGGGCCGTACGGACCACGGTCGCCTGCTGGTCCATCGCCTCGCGCAGCTTGCGCGGGGTGAGGTGGACGACGGTGATGCCGAGCCGCTCCAGGTGCTCGCGCTTGCGCGTGTACTCCGTCCACAGCGCGTCGTCGTCCTGCCGCGGCGCCCGGGTGTCCAGCTCCACGGCGACCGCCTGGTCCGGCCAGTAGGCGTCGACGCCGCCGAGGTGCGGGCCGCCCGGCAGCCGCAGGTCCACGTTCCACAGCGGGTCCGGCAGCGCGAACTCCCGCACCATCGCGTACAGCCGGTCCTCGGCGATCGACCGGCCCTCGGCGAGGAGCGAGTCCACCGCGTCCACCACGTGCGGGCGGGTGAGCAGCCGGGCCCGGTTCAACTCCCGTACCACCGCGCCGGGTTCGCAGTGCCCGCCGCTGACCGCCTCGGTGAGCAGCCGGCGCACCACGCTCGCGTCGGAGAGCGCCGACACGGCGTCGGCGAGCGCCCGGGGCACCGGGGCGACCGGCATCCCGTCGATCTCCAGCGGCTGCGGCGGCTCGGCGGTCCGCACCACCCGGACCTGTCCGGTGGACCGCACCCGGCGGGTGCGCGGCACGAGCACGTCGACCCGGTCGATCATGCCGGGCGGGGGAGCGGAGGCGAACCGGTGCAGGGAGAGCGCGGCGAGACCGGTGAGCATCGCCTCGGGGCGGGCGTGCCGGAGGGCCTCCCGGAACCGGTCGATGCCGGTGTGGGGGAGGGGGGAGAGGGAAGCCTTGGGGGTGTTGTGGTTCATGTCGACGGTCTTCCGCCGTCCGAGCCCCACCTAACCGCTGTTACAAGCGCGTCGCTCAATCCGGACAACTCCGCACTAAAGTACGCGCGTTCGAGTGCCGAGTAGGGCCCCGTGGCCGGGGCCCCACTCGGTCACCGCGACTACGCGGCGCGCGCGTCGCACTCCTGCGCCCGCAGGGCCCGGGCCAGGTCGTCCCGCGCCTCCAGGACGAGCCGGCGCAGCGCCGGGGCGGCGTCGGCGTGACCGGCCAGCCAGGCGTCGGTCGCGGCCAGCGTCTCGGCCCGGTCCTGGAGCCCCGGGAACAGCCCGCGCACCACGTCCATGCCGATCTGGATCGAGCGCTCGGCCCAGATCCGCTCGATCACCGCGAAGTACTTCTCCGCGTACGGCGCGATCAGCTCGCGCTGCGAGGGCCGCACGAAGCCCGCGATCGTCGCCTCCACCAGGGCGTTGGACAGCGCGTCCGACTCGACGACCTGCGCCCAGGCCTGCGCCTTGACCGCCGCCGACGGGCGGGCGGCCAGGCAGCGCACCTGGTGGCGCTTGCCGGTCGCGGTGTCGTCCCGGGTCAGCTCCGCGCCGATCCGCGCCTCGTCGGCGCGCCCGTGCGTGGCCAGCGGCTCCAGGAACGCCCAGCGCAGCTCCTGGTCGACATCGAGGCCGTCGATCGCGGCCGAGCCGTCGAGCAGGCCCTCCAGGAGCTGGAGGTCGGCGTCCGAGGAGGCCACGGCGGCGAAGAAGCGCGCCCAGGTCAGCTGGTGCTCGCTGCCCGGCTCGGCCTGCCGGAGCTCGCGCAGCCCGCCCTCGGCGAGCAGCCGCCCGCCCTCCGGACGCCACGCGGGCGCCGCGTAGTGGGTGACCGCCGACTGCGCCCAGGCGTGCACCATCTGCAGCACGCCGATGTCGGTCTCGCGGCCCGCGAACTCCAGGGCGACCCGGAGGAAGTCACGGGCCGGCATGAGGCCGTCGCGGGTCAGGTTCCACAGGGCCGACCAGCACAGCGCGCGGGCGAGGGGGTCGGTGATGTCGCCGAGGTGCGCGCGGAGCGTGGCGAGCGAGCCCTCGTCGAAGCGGACCTTGCAGTACGTGAGGTCGTCGTCGTTGACCAGGACCAGGTCGGGCTTCTCGGCACCCGCCAGTTCGGCCACCACGGTGCGGGCGCCGGTGATGTCGGCCTCCACGCGCGCGTACCGCACGAGGTCCCCGCCGGACAGCTTGTAGAGGCCGACGGCGGCGCGGTGCGGGCGCCCCGCCGACGGAGTCGGCTGATCGAGCACAGCGTCGCCCTCCTGGAGCACCGCGAGCTCGGCGATCCGGCCCTCGGTGTCGTAGCCGACGTCCGGGGTGAGGCTGTTGACGCCGGAGGTCTGCAGCCAGGACTTCGCCCAGCCCTTCATGTCCCGGCCGGAGGTCTCCTCCAGGACGGTGAGCAGGTCGGCGAGGCGCGTGTTGCCGTAGGCGTGGCGCTTGAAGTAGCGGCGGGCGCCCTCCAGGAACGCGTCCCGGCCGGCGTACGCCACCAGCTGCTTCAGGACCGAGGCGCCCTTGGCGTAGGTGATGCCGTCGAAGTTGAGCTTGGCGTCCTCCAGGTCACGGATGTCGGCCGTGATCGGGTGGGTGGACGGCAGCTGGTCGGCGCGGTACGCCCAGGCCTTGCGGTTGTTGGCGAAGGTCACCCAGCTGTTGGTGAAGCGGGTCGCCTCGGCGAGCGAGAAGGAGCCCATGAAGTCGGCGAAGGACTCCTTCAGCCACAGGTCGTCCCACCACACCATGGTGACCAGGTCGCCGAACCACATGTGGGCCATCTCGTGCAGGATCACGTTGGCCCGGCGCTCGTACGCCGCCTGCGTGACCTTGCCGCGGTAGATGTACTCCTCGCGGAAGGTGACCAGGCCCGGGTTCTCCATGGCGCCGAGGTTGTACTCGGGCACGAAGGCCTGGTCGTACTTCCCGAAGGGGTACGGGTAGTCGAAGTTGTCGTGGAAGAAGTCGAAGCCCTGCTTGGTGATCAGGAAGACGTCGTCCGCGTCGAAGTGCTTCGCGAGCCCCTTGCGGCACATCGCGCCCAGCGGGATCTCGAGCTCGGAGCCGTCGGCGAAGGTGCGCTTGTACGTGTCCGTGACGTAGTGGTACGGACCGGCAACGACACAGGTGATGTACGTGGAGACGGGCGCCGTCTCGGCGAACCGCCACCGTCCGTCGGCGTCCTGCTCGCCCACGCCGTTCGACCACACCGTCCAGCCCTCGGGCGCGTCCACCGCGAAGCGGTACGGTGCCTTGAGGTCGGGCTGCTCGAAGTTGGCGTAGACACGGCGGGCGTCGGCCGGCTCGTACTGGGTGTAGAGGTAGACCTCGCCGTCCTCCGGGTCGACGAAGCGGTGCATGCCCTCGCCGGTGCGGCTGTAGGCGCACTGGGCGTCGACGACGAGCACGTTCTCGTCGGCGAGGCCGTCGATCGCGATCCGCGAGCCGTCGAACACGGCCTTCGGGTCCAGCTCGCGCCCGTTGAGGGTGACCGCGTTCACCGAGGGCGCGATCAGGTCCACGAAGGTGGCGTCGCCGGAGCCGGTCCGCCGGAAACGGATCGTGGTCACGGATCGGAAGGTGCGCACACCATCGCCGGACTCGCCGACCGCCGAACGCAGGTCGAGGTGGACCTCGTACCCGTCGACGGTCAGCAGCTCGGCCCGCTCGCGGGCCTCGTCGCGGGACAGATTCTCACCGGGCACGGGGCACTCCTTCGTGACGCCATCGAAACAGCACCGATCCTGCCATGTGCCACTGTCGCGCGGCACAGGGGAATGCGGTCGGGGGCCTGAAGCGTTGCGTCCTGCGGCGCAACGCTGACCTTTCCCGAGGAGTCACATGTCCGAGAACAGGACCACCGCAGAGTTCTTCTTCGACCCGCTGTGCCCGTGGGCCTGGATGACCTCCCGCTGGATGCTGGAGGTGGAGAAGGTGCGCCCGGTCGACGTGCGCTGGAAGGTCATGAGCCTTGCCGTGCTGAACGAGAACCGCCTGGACGAGCTGCCCGAGCAGTACCGGGAGATGCTGGAGACCCAGGCCTGGGGCCCGGTCCGCGTGGTGATCGCGGCCCAGCAGCTGCATGGCGACGAGGTCGTCGGCAAGCTCTACACGGCGCTCGGCACGCGTTTCCACAACAACGGCGAGGGCCCGACCCGCGAGGCGGTCGTCGGCGCGCTCACCGACGTCGGCCTGCCCGCCGAGCTCGCCGACTACATGGACAAGGACACCTACGACACCGAGCTGCGCGCCTCCCACCAGGAGGGCATCGACAAGGTCGGCCAGGACGTCGGCACCCCGGTGATCTCCGTGCCCGGCCCGGACGGCGACGAGGTCTCCTTCTTCGGCCCCGTCGTCACCCCGACCCCGCGCGGCGAGGCCGCCGCCCGGCTGTGGGACGGCACCCTGCTCGTCGCCGCGACGCCCGGCTTCTTCGAGATCAAGCGCACCCGGACCGCGAACCCCAGCTTCGAGTAGTCCGCGCCCGCGCATGCGGACGGCCCCCGCGGTTCACGTCACCGCGGGGGCCGTCCTCTTTTCCGCCTGCCCGGTGAAGGTTGAGAAGACGATCACGAGCAGGAGTACGGGGGCCCGACGGCTAGATGCCGATCAGCGGGGTGCGGCCCTTGGCGTCGGTGTAGCGCTTCTGCACGTCCTGCCAGTGGACGACCTGCCACATGGCCTCGATGAAGTCGACCTTCTGGTTCTTGTACTGCAGGTAGAAGGCGTGCTCCCAGGCGTCGAAGACCAGGATCGGGACCGAGCCCTGGCCCACGTTGCCCTGGTGGTCGTAGACCTGCTCGACGATCAGCCGGCCGCTGACCGGCTCGTAGGCGAGCACGCCCCAGCCGGAGCCCTGGGTGGTCGCGGCGGCCTTGGTCAGCTGCGCCTTGAACCCGGCGAAGGAGCCGAAGGACTCGGTGATCGCGTCGGCGAGCTCGCCCACCCCGTCGGCCGCCAGCGGCTCGCCGCCGCCCCCGTCCTTCGGGCTGTTCATGTTGTTCCAGTAGATCGAGTGCAGGATGTGGCCGGACAGATGGAAGGCCAGGCTCTTCTCCAGGCCGTTGACCGCCCCCCACTGCTCCTTGTCGCGGGCCTCCGCCAGCTGCTCCAGCGTGTCGTTCGCGCCCTTCACGTAGGCCGCGTGGTGCTTGTCGTGGTGCAGCTCGATGATCTGCGGGTTGATCACCGGCTCCAGCGCCGCGTAGTCGTAGGGCAGTTCAGGAAGCGTGTAGATCGCCATGGGCCGACCCCTCCGAAGGCTTATTGCACATCCTATGCAAATGCAGGTTATCAGCAGGTGCTGCCGAAGTTGATCAGCCCTTCGGCCTGGGCCTGCCGCGCCGTCGACTGCTTCCGCGCGCTCCGCCGACCGGAGTACTCCGCCCTGTTCCGGCCCGTTCAAGATCCATAACGTGCGGGGTATGAAGCTCACCCTGGGATGCGCCGCCGCCGGTGCCCTCGTCGCCCTGCTCGCCACCACCGCCCAGGCCGCCGACCCCTGGCGGCAGGTCGGCACCGACGCCCGGACCGGCGTCAGCGGCCTGGCCGACGAGGGGGCCGGCACCGCCCTCGTCGTCCACGACAACAAGCGCTCCGGGCAGCCGCGGCTCTCCCGGCTCTCGTACGGGACGGAGCCCGTCACCGTCACCCCGCTGGCCTGGGAGGGGGCCGAGCCCGTCGACCTGGAGGCGATCGAGGCGATCCCCGGGACGCCGGGGGAGTACCTGGCCGTCGCCGCCCGCGGCATCGTCTACCGCGTCAGGATCACCGGCACCACGGCGAAGGTCGTCGAGTACACGCCCCTGCCGGCGATCGGTGCGGGCGACGACTACGAGAGCTTCGCGCTCGTCGCCCGGGACGGGAGGTTCGCCGCCCTGTGGGCGGACCGCGGCGAGGGCGCCGACCGGCCCGCGACCCTGTACGCCGCCCCGCTGACCTTCGCCGCGTGGGGCGAGCCGAAGTTCGGCGCCGTGACCCGGCGCGCGTACACCTCCCCGTATCCGCGGAGCGACGGCACCCGGCACATCTCCGACCTCACGGTGACCGACTCCGGCCGGATCCTGGCCGGTTCGGCGTCGGACGCCGGCGACGACGGGCCCTTCGACTCGGCCGTCAGCGCCATCGGCCAGGTGAGCCTGTCGGCCACCGGCCGCGTCCGGGTCGCCCTCGCCCCCACGCCCACCGTGCTCGGCACCTTCCCCGGCTACAAGGTCGAGGCGGTGGAGTGCCTGCCCGGCACCGGCGACGCGCTGCTCGGCACCGACGACGAGAACCACGGCGGACACGTGCGCACGGCCCCGTACTGCGCGTAGGCCGCTTCCGTGGAAAACGTGCGGTGCCCCCGCCGAGCCTGTGCTCGGCGGGGGCACCGCACATCCGGATACGGGATCCGTCAGGCCTCTTCGGCCGCGGGCGTCGGCGCACCCGCACCCGCACCGGCCCGAGCGGCCTGCTGCTGCCGCACCACGCCGATCACGGCGAGGATCACCGTCATCGCGCCCGTCGCGTACAGCTGCACGCGGGTGTCCTCCTCACGGGCCATCAGGAAGAAGATGACCGCCATGCCGGCCAGGGCGACATAGGTCAGGCCCGGGTAGAGCCACATCCGCACGACCAGCTTCTCGGGCGCCTCGCGCTCCAGGCGGCGGCGCAGCACCAGCTGCGAGGCCGCGATGAAGATCCAGACGACCAGGATCACGCCGCCGATCATGTTGAGCAGCCACGGGAAGATCGTTTCGGGGGACCAGTAGTTCAGGCCCACGCAGACGAAGCCGAAGAAGCAGGAGGCGAGCACGGCCGGGCGCGGCACGCCGCCGGAGACCTTGCCGAGCAGCTTCGGTCCGAGGCCGCGGCCGACCAGGGAGAAGGCGATGCGCGAGGAGCCGTAGATGTTGGCGTTCATCGCGGAGAGCAGGGCGACCAGGACCACGACGTTCATGATCTGACCGGCACCCGGGATGCCCAGGTGGTCGAGGGCGGCGACGTACGGGCCCTTCTCGGTGATCGCCTTGTCGTCCCACGGGATGAGGGTGACGACCACGGCCATCGAGCCGATGTAGAAGAGCGAGATGCGCCACATCGCGGTGCGCACGGCCTTGGCGACGCCCTGGACGGGGTTGTCGGACTCGGCGGCGGCGATGGTGACGGTCTCCATGCCTCCGTACGAGAACACCGAGGCGAGCAGGCCGATGACCAGGCCCTCGCTGCCGTTGGGGAAGAGACCGCCCTGGCCGAAGAGGTTGCCGGCGCCGGGGGAGTCGGTGCCGGGCAGCACACCCAGGACGGCGAGCACGCCGAGGCCCAGGAAGAGGGTGATCGCGCCGACCTTCAGGGCGGCGAACCAGAACTCGAACTCGCCGAAGTTCTTCACGGCCGCCAGGTTGGTGCCGCAGAACACCAGCATGAAGAGCGCGACCCAGGCCCACTCCGGCGTGCCGGGCAGCCAGCCGGTGACGATCTTCGCCGCGCCGATGCCCTCAAGGCCGACGGCGACGCTGAGCAGCACCCAGAACGCCCAGCCGGAGGCGAAGCCGGCCCACGAGCCGAAGGCCCGCTCGGCGTGCGAGGAGAAGGAGCCGGAGGACGGATACGCGGCCGACATCTCGCCCAGCATGCGCATCACGAGCATGACGAGCAGACCGGAGAGCGTGTACGCGAGGACGATGGACGGTCCGGCGGCGGCGATGCCGGCGCCGGAGCCGACGAACAGGCCGGCGCCGATGACGCCGCCGAGGGCGATCATCGACAGATGGCGCTGCTTGAGGCCATGGGTCAGGCCATCGGTGGGGGCGGTCGCGCCGTCCTTGCGGTCGGCCGGCGCGGGCGCGGTGGTCCGAGACATGGGCGAACCCTGTTCACTAGCTGAGACGGGGAGGGTGGCCCACAGTCTGTGGGGCCGCACCGCTCACAGGGAACCGATGTCCGCTATACGGGCACGAGCTTCACACAAGGTGAAGATTCCGTTTCATTCGGTGGAGGCGGTGCGGGGCTCGGAGGCGGTGCGGGGCTCGGAGGCGGCGCGGGGCCCGGAGGGCGTACCGGTCTCTGACGGTATACGGGGCCCGGAGGGCGTACGGAGCTCCCGCAGCCACGCCACCACCAGGACCGCCGCCGTCGCCCCCGCCGACCACAGCACCTGCGGCCGCGCCCCGTCGTCGAGCAGCATCAGGACCAGCACCGCGCCCATCGCCGCGAGCGCCAGCCAGGTCAGCCACGGGAAGCCCCACATCCGCAGGGTCAGCGTCTCCGGCGCCTCCCGCTCGATCCGGCGCCGCAGCCGCAGCTGGGACACCGCGATCAGCGCCCACACGAACAGCAGCACCGCGCCGACCGCGTTGAGCATGTAGAGGAAGACGGAATCCGGCCACTTCAGATTCAGCAGCACCGAGACGAAGCCGAAGGCCACCGAGGCGAGCACCGCCCGCACCGGCACCCCGCCGCCGGTGACCCGCAGCAGGCCCTTCGGCGCCTCCCCGCGCTCCGCCAGCGAGAACACCATCCGGGACGAGCCGTAGAGGTTGGCGTTCAGCGCCGAGAGCAGCGCCACGAACACCACCACGTTCATGATCTGACCGGCCGCCGGCACCCCGAGCGAGTCGAGCACCGCCACGTACGGCGACTCGCCCGGCTCGATCGCCGTCCACGGCAGCAGGGTCACGATCACCAGCATCGAGCCCACGTAGAAGAAGAGGATCCGCCACACCGCGCTGCGCACCGCCCGCGCCACGTTGCGCGCCGGGTCGTCCGACTCGGCCGCCGCGATCGTCACGACCTCCAGACCGCCGAAGGCGAAGACGACGGCGAGGACTCCGGAGATCACGCCCGACCAGCCGTGGGGCAGGAAGCCGCCCTGGCCGGTCAGGTTCGCGAGCCCCACGGGATCGCCGGAAGAGATCGACGCCGTGGGCAGCCATCCCCCGATCGCCAGGGCCCCGAGCACCAGGAAGAGGACGATCGCGCCGACCTTCAGGGCGGCGAACCAGAACTCGAACTCGCCGAAGTTCTTCACCGCCGCCAGATTGGCCGCCGTGAACACCAGCATGAAGACCAGGACCCAGCCCCACTGCGGGACCCCGGGCACCCAGCCGTGCGCGATCCGGGCCGCGCCCGTCGCCTCCACCGCGAGCACCACGACGAGCAGGAACCAGTACAGCCAGCCCACCGAGAAGCCCGCCCAGCGCCCGAGCGCCCGCTCCGCGTGCACCGAGAACGCGCCCGAGGCCGGCATCGCCGCCGACATCTCGCCCAGCATCCGCATGACCAGCATCGCCAGCGCGCCCGCGAGCAGATACGAGACGACGATTCCGGGACCCGCCACCGCGATCCCCGCGCCCGAGCCGACGAAGAGCCCGGCGCCGATCACCCCGCCCAGGCCCAGCATCGTCAGATGACGCTGCTTCAGCCCGTGCGAGAGCGGCTCCGGTTCGGGGGTCGGGGAGGACTGCCGGGCGGGTGGTGCGTCGTGCATGTGGGGGGCTCGCGCTCTTCGGTTGTTTATGGGGACTCCACAGTCTCTCCGTTGAGCGGGCGCCGACGCAAAAGGGATCTCCTGGCAGGTCTTTCCTCGTGACGAGCATCACGTGGCGCGCGGGCGTGAACGGCCGACTTGTTCGATCTCCACGAAGAGCGCGCCCCGGGCTTTGTGGGCGGCTGACCGTGATCGAGCGTTCACTCCTGGCATACGGTCGAGCCTGCCCCTGTCCCCTCGCCCCGCGGAGTACCGATGAGCACCGCCGCCGCCCCCGTCTCCTCCCTCCGTTCCGGTACGGTCCTCGCCGACCTGATCCCGGCAAGCCGCGCCCGCGACCTCGCGCTCGTCGTCGGCGGCGCCGCGCTCACCGGCCTGGCCGCGCAGCTGACCGTGCCCGTCCCGGGCTCCCCGGTCCCGGTCTCCGGCCAGACCTTCGCCGCCCTGCTCGTCGGCACCGCGCTCGGCGCCCGCCGCGGCTTCCTCTCGCTCGCGCTGTACGCCGTCGCCGGCATGGCGGGCGTGCCGTGGTTCGCCGAGGCGTCCTCCGGCTGGGCCATGCCGTCCTTCGGCTACATCCTCGGCATGCTGCTCGCCGCCACCGTCGTCGGCGGCCTCGCCCGCCGCGGCGCCGACCGTTCGGTGCTCCGCACGGCGGGCGCGATGGTCCTCGGCTCCGCGATCATCTACGCGGTCGGCGTGCCCTACCTGGCCCTCGCCACCGGCATGTCCTTCGGGCAGGCCGTCGCGGCCGGCCTGACCCCCTTCCTCATCGGCGACGCCCTGAAGGCGGCCCTCGCCATGGGCCTGCTGCCCGCCTCCTGGAAGCTGGTCGGCGGCCGTCAGGGCTGACCCCCTCCTCTCACCCGAGGAGGTTCGTCTCTCACCCGAAGAGGTTCGCCGGATCGAGCTCCGACTCGACCGCGGCGAGCCTCTTCGCCGTCTCCGGGTCGTAGAGCCCCTCCGTGCGCCCCCGGTCGCCGAACACGAAGTTCACCGCGCGGCCCAGGGTCCGCGGCGCGAGCGCCTCCTCCACGCGCGCGTGCAGCTCCCGTACGGGCGCCGTCCCCGCCTCGTCCAGCGGATACAGCGCGCGCACCAGCCAGCCCGCCTTGCGGTACGGCACCGAGGCCGGCCCCTCCTCGGCGAGCGCCCCGCCCAGGTGGTTGAGCTGCACCACCGCCATCCGCCCCGCCTCCGGCCCGGTCAGCCGCAGGACCTCGGCCAGGGCCCCGGTGTCCGCCGTGTCCAGCAGGATCCCGTCACCCCAGTAGGCGTGCGGGAAGTCCGGGTCGGCGTGGATCGTGGGGCTCTCGGTGTACGGCAGCTCCCGCAGCGAGTCCGCCAGCGCGGGCCCGAGCGCCCGCAGCGGTGCCACCAGGCGCTCGCCCTCGGCGGCGTCCCCGGAGTCTCCGGCGCCCCCGGTGAAGGCGACCCGCACCGAGAGCACGTACCGCCCGCGCAGATGCGGCGGCAGGGCCGGGAGGTCCGGGTAGACGAGCGCGGCGAGCGAGGAGGTCAGCGTCGCGGGCAGGCCCTCGGCCCAGCGCACGTACCCCCGCAGCAGCTCGGCCGGCTCCACCGCCGCCGCGTCGAAGGCGATCGAGCCGCCGTAGAGCCGTGCGACCGGCACCAGGTCCACGGTCACCTCGGTGACCACCCCGAACCGGTGCACCGCCCCGCCGCCGAGCAGCGCCCCGAACGCCGGGTCGCCCGGCACCAGGCGTCGTACGGCACCGTCCGCCGTGACCAGCTCGACCGTGCGCACCCGGTCGGCGGCCCAGCCGTGGGTCCGGCCCAGGATGCCGAGCCCGCCGCCGAGGAGATAGCCGACGACGCCGACGCCGGGCGAGGAGCCGTTCAGCGGTGCGAGGCCGTGCGGCGCGGCGGCCTCGACCACCTGGCCCCAGCGCGCCCCGGCACCGATCCGCGCGGTGCGGGCCACCGGGTCGACCTCGACCCGGTCCATGGCCCGGGTGTCGACGAGGACCCCGCCCTCGACGGGCCCGCCGAGCCCGTGCCCGGTGCTGGTGACGGTGACGCCGAGACCGTGCTCGGCGGCGTACCGCACGGCGGCGCGGACGTCCTCGGGGCCGGTGGCGGAGACGAGGCGGTCGGGCCGGACGGTGAAGGCGGTCTGGAAAAACACGGAAGCTCTCCGTTCCCGAGGTGAGGGGGGCGCGGAGAGCTTCCGCCCCATACCTGACAGCTCCCGTCAGGTATGGATTCGGCAATCAGCAATCAGCAATCAGCAATCAGCAATCAGCCGACTCAGCCGACTCAGACGGTGTCGACGAGCTCCGTCTGCTCCTTGGACTTCTGGACGCGGTCCTTGACCAGGCCGATCGCGAGCACGAGCGCCGCCACGAGCAGCGAGAGCACGACCTGCTCCCGGTTGCTGCCGCCGTCGTAGACCATGTAGCCGAGGACGAAGACGATCATCGCGGCGGTGGCCCAGGTCAGGTACGGGAAGAGCCACATCTTCACGACGAGCTTCTCCGGCGACTCACGCAGGATGATCTTCCGCATGCGCAGCTGGGTGAGGCAGATGACCAGCCAGACGAACAGCGCCACCGCGCCGGACGAGTTCAGCAGGAAGGCGAAGACGTCGTCCGGGCGCCAGTAGTTGAAGAAGACCGCGACGAAGCCGAAGACCACCGAGGCGAGGATCGCCGTCACCGGGACGCCGCGCGCGTTGGTGCGGGCGAAGGCCTTCGGCGCGTCACCGCGCTGGCCGAGCGAGAAGGCCATGCGGGAGGCGGTGTAGAGGCCCGAGTTCAGGCAGGAGAGCACGGCCGTCAGGACGATCACGTTCATGATCTGGCCGGCGCCGGGGATGCCGATGGAGTCGAGGGCGGCGACGTACGAGCCCTTCTCGACGATCGACTTGTCGTTCCAGGGCAGCAGGGTGAGGACGATGAAGATCGAGCCCAGGTAGAAGACGCCGATCCGCCAGATCACGCTGTTGGTGGCCTTGGTGACGGCACGCTGCGGGTCCTCCGACTCGCCGGCGGCGAGGGTGACGATCTCGGAGCCCATGAAGGAGAAGACGACCATCAGCACACCGGTGAGGATCGCGCCCGCGCCCATCGGGAAGAACCCGCCGGCATCGGTGAGGTGCGCGAATCCGGCGCCCGGGTTGTCCGAGCCGGGCAGCACGCCGAAGACGGCGAGCATGCCGATGACCACGAAGGCGCCGATGGCGACGACCTTGATGCCGGCGAACCAGAACTCGAACTCGCCGTACGAGGCGACGGAGCCGAGGTTGGTCGCGGTGAGCACCACCATCACGATGAGCGCCCAGGCCCACTGCGGGACGGCCGGGATCCAGCTCTCCAGGATCACGGCGCCGGCGGTCGCCTCGACGGCGAGCACGACCACCCAGAAGAACCAGTACAGCCAGCCGATGGTGAAACCGGCCCAGCGGCCGAGCGCCTGGTCTGCGTAGGCGGAGAAGGAGCCGGAGGAGGGGCGGGCGGCCGCCATCTCGCCGAGCATCCGCATCACGAAGACGACCATCGCGCCGACGAGCGCGTAGGAGAGGAGGATGGCGGGACCGGCGGCGGCGATGCCGGAGCCGGAGCCGACGAAGAGACCGGCGCCGATGACACCGCCGATGGCGATCATCGACAGGTGGCGGTTCTTCAGCCCGGCCTTCAGGCCGTTGGCGTCGGTGGGCTGGGTTTCACCGGGGTTTCCGGTGGTTCCGCCTTCCTTCGCCAGGGTCGGCTGCGTGTTCATGAACGCTTCCTTCGGTGTGGGGGCGTGCTCGGGTCGCGAGCTGGAGACATGAAACAGGGCGACCCGTGAGTACGGAAGAGATGACTCCGGATCGTGATTCAGGACATATTCGAGACATAAGGTCCGGACCAGGCGGGACCGAAGTCCTTCCGAGGACCGGCCGGAGGTCCCGACCCCGCTGACCGCTACCCGCTCACGGCCGTGCCACACTCGGAACATGCGCGTCTACCTCGGCTCCGATCACGCCGGCTACGAACTCAAGAACCACCTCGTCGAATGGCTGAAGGCCCACGGCCACGAGCCCGTCGACTGCGGCCCCCACATCTACGACGCCCAGGACGACTACCCGCCGTTCTGCCTGCGCGCCGCGGAGAAGACCGCCGCCGACGCGGGCAGCCTCGGCATCGTGATCGGCGGCTCCGGCAACGGCGAACAGATCGCCGCCAACAAGGTCAAGGGCGTCCGTGCCGCCCTCGCCTGGAGCGAGCAGACCGCCGCGCTCGGCCGCGAGCACAACAACGCCAACGTGGTCGCCGTCGGCGCCCGGATGCACTCCGAGGAAGAGGCGACCAAGTTCGTCGAGATCTTCCTGAACACCCCGTACTCCGGTGACGAGCGTCACACCCGACGCATCGACATGCTGTCGACGTATGAGACCACCGGCGAGCTCCCGGCCATCCCGGCCCACCACCCGCAGGAGCCCACCGCCTGATGCCCGAAGGGCACACCATCCACCGGCTGGCCGCCGACTACCGGGAACGGTTCGGCGGCCGGTCCGTGCGCGTCTCCAGCCCGCAGGGCAAGTTCGCCGACTCGGCGGCCCTGCTCGACGGCACCGTCCTGGAGCGCACCGAGGCGCACGGCAAGCACCTCTTCCTCGGCTTCGGCGGCTTCCCGGGCGGCGAGTGGGTCCACATCCACCTCGGCCTCTTCGGCAAGGTCGGCTTCGGCGACGCCCCGGCCCCGCCGCCCACGGACACCGTCCGGCTGCGGCTCGCCGACCCCGAGGCGTACGTCGACCTGCGCGGCCCCACCACCTGCGCGCTCATCACCGACGCCGAGAAGCGGGCGATACACGAGCGCCTCGGCCCCGACCCGCTGCGCGCGGACGCCGATCCCGGCCGCGCCTGGAAGCGCGTCTCCCGCTCCCGTACCACGATCGCGGCCCTGCTCATGGACCAGAAGATCGTGGCGGGCGTCGGCAACGTCTACCGCGCCGAGGTCCTCTTCCGGCACGGCATCGACCCGTACCGCGCGGGCAAGGACCTGACCGCGGGGGAGTGGGACGCGATCTGGGCCGACCTGGCGATGCTGATGCGCGAGGGCGTCCGCCTGAACCGCATCGACACGGTCCGCCCCGAACACACCCCCGAAGCCATGGGCCGTCCGCCCCGCGTCGACGACCACGGCGGCGAGGTCTACGTCTATCGCCGCGCCCACCAGCCCTGCCACATCTGCGGCACGCAGATCCGCACGGCGGAACTGGCGGCGCGCAACCTGTTCTGGTGCCCGGGGTGCCAGAAGGCCTGAGCGCCTAGAACCCGTGCGGCAGCCACGGCGCCACGGGCGACCCGAAGGCCACGGAAGCCGCCAGGAGGGCGCCCTCCCGCAGCTCCCGCACGCGCCCCGCCCCCGCCAGCGACACCAGCGACACGCCCCCCAGATACGCCGACCCCAACTCCCGTACGGACAGCGCCAGATCCGGCGCCTCGTCCGTACGGACGCACTCCGCCCCCGCCGGACCGCCCGTCAGCCGCCAACGCCCCTCGTTCCAGGGGCAGAACGCGTCCGCGACCTCGAACACCACGTCCACCGGCGTCTGGTACGTACGCGCCGCCAGCGCCGCGCCCACGTCCACGAGCCGCACGAAGAGGATCTCCCGGAGGGTCGGTTCGCAGCGCCGGATGTCCGACACCAGGTGCTGCCAGGCGTCGTCCACCGGCCGGCTGTGCACCTTCACCCGTGCGGTCAGGTCCACCGAGCACAGGAAGCGCCACAACGCCGCCTCCGCCACCGGGTCGAGCCCGTACAGCTGGTGCACCGACACGGAGCCGTCGGCGCCCGCGAAGGACCAGTCCGGCTTGATCGCGTAGTGCGCGTAGCCGACGACCTCCCCGTCCCGCTCCGCGAGCACGCACAGGCGCGGCGAGGCGCCCTCCCGGTCGCCCGGGGGGTCGAGCAGGGCGAGGCGCTCCCAGCCGGGGCGGCGCTCCAGCATCCCGGGCCGGCCGGCGACCAGCCTCGCGTACACCGCCTCGGTCGCGTCGAGCGCCTCCGTCGGCGTCGTCACCCGCAGCGCGATCCCGTCCGTGCCCTCCGGCACCGTCAGCCGCACCCGTGTCGTGTCGATCGTCGTGTGGGCCGCGTACGTCGCCGCCCCGTAGCCGAAGCGGCCGTAGATCACCGGCTCCGAGGCGGTCAGGACCGCCAGCGGTTCGCCCCAGCTCCGTACGTCCGCCAGCTGGCGTCGCATCATCGAGGTGAGGATCCCGCGCCGCCGGTGCGTCCCGGCCACGCTCACCATCGTCACGCCTGCCGCCGGCACCGCCTTCCCGCCGGGCACCGACAGACGGAAGGAGAAGGCGCCCGCCGTGCCGACACACCGGTCTCCGTCCCAGGCGCCGAGGAACCGCTCGTGCTCCGTCAGATCCCGCCAGAGCTTGCGCTCCTCGTCCGCCTCCTGAACACCGCCGAACGCGAGTTCCAGTACCCCGTACCAGTTGTCCCACTCGGCGGGGTCGAGCACCCGCAGTTCGATCGTCATATGCCATCGATATCAGCGGCCCGTGCCCCGACGCGACCCGATTTCATGCAGCTTGTCACCTGGGTCCCCCTGCACGAGCTCCGAGCGGGTGGATAGGGTCCAGGCCCATGGGACGTCGCGGCGCAGTGGACTCGTACGCGGCCCGGATGCGCAGGCGCGCCCGCCGGGCCCGGGTCGCGCTGCGCCGCAGCGGGGTCGACTACTTCCGCGGCGACGGCTCCGACTGGATCGCACTCGCCGGACTCCTCCTCACCGTCCCCGCCATCGCCTTCGGCACCCTCGTGAACCCGGTGTGGTGCTCGCCCGTCGCGCTCGTCCTGCCGATCGTCGCCGGCGGGCTGCTGCTGCGGCCCGCCAGCCTCCTCGGCCTGTACGCGGCGTCGGCCGGCGCGCTCATCGTCGAGTCCGTCGTCCTCGGCCCCTACACCCAGGGCCCCGCCCGGGTCACCCCCGGCACCGTCCTCGTGGTCGCCGCCTGCGGACTCTTCGGCCTGCTCATCGCCCAGTTCCGGGCCCGCGTCGGCGTGCCCTGGCGGCGCGGCGGCACCATGCTCTTCGACCTGCGCGAACGCATCCGGGTACAGAGCGCGCTGCCCCGGCTGCCGGCCGGCTGGCACCGCGAGATGGCGCTCCGCCCGGCCGGCGGCCAGTCCTTCTCCGGCGACTTCGTCGTCGCCGCACGCACGAACGGCGGCCGCACCCTCGAAGTCGTCCTCACCGACGTCTCCGGCAAGGGCATGGACGCCGGCTCCCGCGCCCTGCTGCTCTCCGGCGCCTTCGGCGGGCTCCTCGGCTCGCTGCCCCCGCACGGCTTCCTGCCCGCCGCCAACGGCTATCTGCTGCGCCAGGACTGGGACGAGGGCTTCGCCACCTCCGTCCACCTCGTCCTCGACCTGGAGTCCGGCGACTACGAACTCCTCTCCGCCGGCCACCTGCCCGCGCTCCAACTGCACGCCGGCACCGGCCGCTGGGAGGAGAAGGCCGCCGACGGACCGCTGCTCGGCGTGTACGACGGCGCCGAGTTCCACCCCGTCAAGGGCACCCTGCGCCCCGGCGACGTCCTGATGCTCTTCACCGACGGCCTCGTCGAGAGCCCCGACCGCGACATCGCCGAGGGCATCGACCGCCTCACCGGCGAGGCCGACCGCCACGTCGCCGCCGGCTTCGAGGGCGCCGCCTGGCACCTCATCGAGGCCTGCGCGAAGGACGTCAACGACGACCGGGCGCTGCTGCTCATCAGCCGCCCGGCCTGACCCCGCCACCGGCTCGCCCCCGCCACTAGCCTGACCGCCATGACCGGCACCCCGTACTCCACCCCGCACCCCGCCCTGTACCTCACCCTCGCCGAGATCGAGGCCCTCGCCGTCGCCGCCCACGCCGGGCAGACCGACAAGGCGGGCCGCCCCTACGCGGAACACCTGCGGGCCGTCGCCGAGGGTGTGCGGGCCCGGGGCGGCAGCGAAGGGCAGATCGCGGCCGGCTGGCTGCACGACAGCGTCGAGGACGACGCCCTGTCCGAGGAGTGGCTGAGCGCCGCCGCGCTGCCGGCGGAGGTCAAGGACATGGTCCGCGCCCTCACCAAGCGCCCCGGTGAGCCCGTCGAGGACTACACCCGTCGCATTCTGGCCACCCCCGGTGCCCTCCTGGTCAAGGAGGCCGACCTCGCCCACAACGCCGACCCCGCCCGGCTCGCCGTCCTCGACCCGGCGACCAGGGACCGGCTCACCGCCAAGTACGCGCGCGTACGGGCGCTCTTGGGGCTCACGCGGCCCGCCTGACCGGGGAACGGCCGGAAGAGAAATACATCACGTCGGCCGGATCCGTGCATCAACGATTCGTCACCCGGCCGCAGCGGGCAGGAAGTTGGTGGCACGATAGGTGCGGCGGGGGTGTTCTGTGACGTGCGCTCCCGGGCGGGCAAGGCGGGACCGACCGAGGGTGTGATCAGTTGTGGCCATTTCGCTGTCTGTGGTGTTGCTGTTGGCGATCGTCCTCGTAGTGCTGATCCGCGGGGGCAGCCTCAAGGGCGGACCCGCGGTCGTCGCCATCCTCTTCGGCTTCTTCCTCGCCTCCACCGGCATGGCCGACGACATCCAGCGCTTCCTGGACTCGATAACGCAGACGATCGGCTCCATCAAGTTCTGATCGCGTCGCCTTTCAGGGCGCGAGCGCGCTTCGGCGCGCGTACGCCGAAGGCCCGCCGGACGATGTCCGGCGGGCCTTCGGTCATATGGAGCGGGCGACGGGAATCGAACCCGCGTAGCTAGTTTGGAAGACTAGGGCTCTACCATTGAGCTACGCCCGCACAGAGGGAGCCGCAGGCCAGGGCCGCGGCACGGACGCCATCGTAGCGGGTCCCGACGGGTCCCCGCACACCCCTTTGAAAGGGGGGCGTCGCACCGTCTCCGTCCATGTACCCTACGTGTCGCACCGACGGGGTGTGGCGCAGCTTGGTAGCGCGTCCGCTTTGGGAGCGGAAGGCCGTGGGTTCAAATCCCGCCACCCCGACCAGCCAGGAACACGTGACCAGCCAAGATCACGTTGTGGGCCGCCTACCGCTTGCGGTTACTATGCAAGCTGCGTGCCCGTGTGTCTCTCTGACCGGGCCGATCGGCCGGAACCGCCCCTGGCGGTGCCGCCGGAAACCAGGAATCAGCCATCAAGGAGACCTAACCGTGAAGAGCGCCGTGGAGACCCTGAACCCGACCCGGGTTCGGCTCACTGTCGAGGTGCCCTTCGAGGAGCTCAAGGACAGCCTCGACGCGGCGTACAAGAAGATCAACCAGCAGGTCACGGTCAAGGGCTTCCGCAAGGGCAAGATCCCCGCGCGCGTCATCGACCAGCGCTTCGGCCGCGGTGCGGTCCTGGAGGAGGCCGTCAACGACGCCCTCCCGAAGTTCTACACCGAGGCCGTGAACGAGGCCGAGGTCACCCCGCTGGGTCAGCCCGAGGTCGACATCACGGAGCTGAAGGACGGCGAGCTGCTGGCCTTCACCGCCGAGGTCGACGTCCGCCCGACCATCGAGATCCCGGACTACTCCGGCATCGAGGTCGAGGTCGACGCCATCGAGGTCACCGACGAGGACGTCGAGAAGTCCGTGGAGCAGCTGCGCGAGCGCTTCGCCTCCACGAACCCGGTCGAGCGCGCCGCCGCCGAGGGCGACGTCGTCACGATCGACCTGCAGGCCAAGGTCGACGGCGAGGTCCTGCCCGACGGCATCGCCGACGGTGTCTCGTACACCATCGGCTCCGGCGAGCTGCTCGACGGCATCGACGCCGCCGTCACCGGCCTGGAGGCCGGCGGCGAGGCCACCTTCACCTCCGAGCTGAAGGGCGGCTCGGCCGCGGGCAAGGAGGCCGAGGTCACCGTCAAGGTCACCGCCGTCGCCGCCCGCGAGCTCCCCGAGCTGGACGACGAGTTCGCGCAGATGGCGTCGGAGTTCGACACCCTCGACGAGCTCAAGGCCGACAGCCGCAAGCGCCTCGAGAACATGAAGCAGTTCGACCAGGCCACCCAGGCCCAGGAGCGCGTCCTGGAGAAGTTCCTGGAGATCGCGGAGATCCCCGTTCCCGAGAAGCTGCTCGAGGACGAGATCAACACCCGCAAGCACAACCTGGAGCACCACCAGCTCGGCCAGATGGGCCTGACCCTCGAGAAGTACCTGGAGTTCCAGGGCAAGACGGTCGAGGAGTTCGAGGCCGAGACCAAGGAGCAGGCGGTCAAGGGCATCAAGACCCAGTTCCTGCTCGACGAGCTGGTCTCCCAGGAGAAGCTGAACGTGGACCAGGAGGAGCTCACCGAGCACCTCATGCGCCGCGCCGCCTCCTCCGGCATGTCCCCCGACCAGTTCGCCCAGGCCGTCGTCCAGGGCGGCCAGGTGCCGATGCTGGTCGGAGAGGTCGCCCGCGGCAAGGCCCTCGCGGTCGTCGTCGAGGCCGCCAAGGTCGTCGACACCAACGGCGACGTGGTGGACCTGTCCGACGAGGACGAGGAGCAGGCCACCGAGACGGTCGAGGCCGTCACCGGCGAGGCCGAGGTCGCCGATCCAGCGGGTTGCCGACGATGCCGCGAACCTCCACCAGTCCGGCCGCGAGCCGCTTCACTTCCACGGTCTCGCAGCCCCACGCGTCGGCCAGCCA